>JAGVQJ010000093.1 GCA_020051775.1 Calditrichota bacterium
CATCGAATTCGCCGCAGTAGTACAGCAGTTGATGTTCATGATCTCACGGGACCAGAGCCTGTTCACAAAGTACGCCGGTGAAGCGCAATCGCACATTGCCGATCTGCGCACCGACCATCCTTATTATGGTGCCGCCATGTTGTGCATCGAACGCGATGTTATGGACTTGGACAAGGTCAACGGGCAATTTCATCCGCAGGATACCATCACGGGCCCCGATGCTTTACTCATCATCAGGGACGTGATGAATGCGCTGAAATTTTAATCGAGTATTCTCACTGATAATAGCTTTCAGCAAACAAAAATAATGGCGCTCAACCGAGCGCCTTTAGTTTTCAACTTTTCGTTTTTAGCTTATATTTCTCGTCACCCCAACAATCTCGCCGCGATTTCATCTGCCAGTAACAATCCGGAATCATTCGGGCTGAAGATTTCCCCATTGAAGCTTCCCAGACCTTGAGCGGAAATGCTTTCCAGCATTGCTTTCCAATATTGCGGCCAAGATCCGAATTTCTTTTTAAAATGGACTAGATTCAACCCCTCATCCTGGCGCAAATTCAAGTAAACCCATTCACTTCTTGTCTCTTCTATACCCAAGTTTTCACTCTGATTAGGGGGGAGCATTCCCTCTTTAAGAGCCTTCGAGTAAAGCTTCAACGTCGGGAGATTCCACTCGCGCCTTTTTCCGCTAAAACTATGTGCGGAAGGACCCAGACCCAGATAATGACCACGATTCCAGTAGTGCTTGTTGTGGCGACTTTCCGCTCCCGGCAAAGCCCAATTCGATACTTCATAGTGCCGGTATCCAGCCGCTTTCATGCGGTCGGCGAAGTGGAGCAATAAATCCACAGCTTCGTCATGTGGTAAGAACACTTTCTCGCCAGATTGTGCTCGCCGTGCTAGACGAGTTCCTTCCTCTAAGGTCAGGTTATAAAACGAAATGCCGTCCGGTTGATATTCCAACAAGATGGCAAATTCACGATCCCACGTATCGGTTGTTTCCAGCGGAGTTCCCACCATCAGATCTACCGACACTTTGAGGAATCCCGCGGTTTTAGCAAATCTCAAGGCTTCCAGCGCTTGCTCACGATTGTGAAGACGCCCCAAGAATATCAACCGCTGATCATTCAAAGCCTGCACACCCAGGCTCAGGCGGTTGATGCCCGCCGCACATAAATCCGCGAGTCTCTGTTCATCTACTGTCCCGGGGTTGGCTTCCAGAGTTATTTCTGCCGCTGAGTCCACCTGAAACTCAGCTCGGAATGCCTGCATCAAGCGCTTCACATCCAGAGGATTCAATAGCGAGGGTGTACCACCACCGAAGAAGATGGAACCAACTCTCTGCCCTTGCCAGGTGTTCTTGCGCAGCTCTAGTTCCCGCAATAGCAGTTCCGGGTATTCCCGAAGGAGTTCCGGCGCAACCCCTTCAAGGGAATAGAAGGCACAGTAAGGGCATCGTCTCACGCAGAAGGGCACGTGAACGTAAATTCCAATCGTAGAATCAGCCGTTCTCATTCATCCTGTGATGGCTCAGGTGTAGGAATCTCGGTGGCGTCATCCCGGAGACGTTGATGGATTTTCTCCGGCGCTTCCTTTATTCCATTCTGCTCAAGATGATATAGTGCCTTGGCTTTATCGGAAATGTGCACCTGATCAAGGATCTCCTGGTTCTTCTCGATGCTCTCAATTTTGTCATGCAGACGATCATCGTCTACTCGATTTAAAATACGGGCGGCCTGTTCAGAATTCGCCGTGTTTTTTAAAATCTCATCGCGTTCCGCCGCGGTCCGCGCTTGTGCTAGTTGGTGACCCAAACGTTGAGAAAGGTAACCAGCCGCGTGTGTTTGATCTACCATGTCATTCCCCCCTTGGATGTTTTGTCATGCTGATTTCAGGCGTAAATGTCAACAAATAACCCTTTGCCCTCTTCCGTGGCTGATCCGGAGCGTTCCGGGCCCTCTTGCTGAACCACGCGGTGGGCTTGTTCATTATACACTTGGCGTGGATAAATCTCATGCACTGGTGATCTGGCAGGTACGGGAATCAAGTGCGTATCAGACCCAATTTTCGGTATTTCGTCCATGGATTATTTTCTTTGCCTTATCAAGGATAAGTTCTTCACCTTACCGATATTACAGTACAAATCATTAAAGTTTTTTAGCGAATCCTCCGATATTATCATTGAGGCCAACTAAGTTCCTACTTCGAAAACCTTTAGGGTTTCCTCAAAGAAACCCGGAACGCGAGTCAACCGATAGGGAATCGAAGGCCGTGTGGCAGCACGGTGGGACTAAAAAATGTTGGCCTTTTTTCTTGA
This sequence comes from Calditrichota bacterium, assembly GCA_020051775.1. GTDB lineage: Bacteria > Electryoneota > B3-LCP > B3-LCP > B3-LCP > JAGVQJ01. The sequence goes on from JAGVQJ010000093.1 coordinate 2,318, forward strand.
GCGGCAAGAATTGCAGGCTCTTTTTTCCGCTTTATCCCATCTTCGATATTGTCCCAATCATCTTCCCGCGTATGCTTGCAAAGATTCTGCCAGAATTAATATCCGACCTCTTCCATCACCAAATCCACGACTTCTTTCAGCGCTGGATCACGAATCTGACCTTGCACCAAGGGTTCGAGGAGGCGTTCCGCTTGGGCTATATTTCCCTGACGCAGCATAGCGAGCGCCGCATGAGCGCGCGCCAGGTGAAAGGTGGATTGTAAGGCCAAAGCCTGCAAGAATTTATCACCCGCTTGTGGCCAATTACTGCGACTTTCATCGATCAATCCCGACAGGAACGGAACCCGTGGTTCCAGCGGGTCAGCAGCTCCGGCTTCATGCAAATAGTGTTCCGACTGAAGAGTGTCGCCGATTGTCAGGGCTAAATAGGCGATGTTGAAATAGACATAGCCTGGCGGTTCGTGGTGAATCGCTAGACCCTGCATGTATAAATCCATGGCCGGACGTGATTGACCTTGTTTCGCCAGCGCCTGTGCCTGATCGAAAAGGCCTTCGGCATCGCGAATATTTAACTCGCGCTGAGGATCCATACCGGCGCGGCGAAATTCCTCTACAGCGGGTTCGCGCATACCCAGGACGTGGTATGAATCGCCTAATAGTCGGTGCCCTTCCGGGAAATTTGGCTGTAACACCAAAGCGCGTTGTAACATGGCAACAGATTCATCAAAGCGACCCTGCTTCTGCAAGACACTCCCCATATTAAAATAGTCCATGTATGGAGACTGCAATTTTCCGGTGAATTGAGTCGGCATGTTGACCGGCAGAGCGATCACAATGCCAAGAACGGCCAGGGTCACGGCTTTGCTTTTTAATTTGGATTGCATCCAAGCCCGGATAGCCTGCAGACCGGCAGCCGTCATCGGCAGCAGAATCAACATCAGTGGCAATCGGTACTCTGAAGCGGCGAAAAAGAGCAGAGTTGCCGATAAATAGGCCAGCCCATAAACATGGACCAAGGTCATTTCCGGTCGGCGTGCGGCATAGAGCCAGAACGCGATGCCCAAGGGCGCCAACAATCCAAATGTGAACGGGATGCGTCTTAAAAACCGAGAATAGCTCTCGGCTGCATAGATACTGTAATTATTAGGGATTTCCGTTTCATGAAAAAAGAGGAACAACTTGCGTAAGAGAAGCTCGAAATACTTCATCGGTTCATGAGTGATGAAAAGCAACCCCTGGCGCCCCCAGAATCGCGAGGTTCCGCTGATACTTTGCTCCTTCCCCGACACTCGAGTCGCTTCTTTTCGATAGTCTAAGTTTTCATACTTCGGTTCCGCTGATCTGATGAAAGGCGCTTCCCAATAGATTCCTTGCGCCGAGGGGTTATTGCCCGCATAGAAATTCATACCAAATCCAGCCGTAGTTAGCACCCACTCCCCGCTAATGTGGTGGTTGCGAATTGCGGCGGGTGACAATGTCAGAACAACGCCTAAAAGCAGCATTGCGGTTCGCTTCCAACCGCCGAGGCTGGGGCGAAATAGCCAGATCAGGGCTAGTAGCCCAACAAATATCAGCACGTTGGGGCGTGCCAACGCGGATAATCCCAACAGGCCACCTACAACGACGTCTATCCACCTCTTTCTGCTATTGGAAAGCAGTAGGAGCAACGCTCCGGCGTTCAACAGCAGTATTAAAGTGGTCGAGAGCAGTACGCCTTCATAATAAATAAACGGGCGATAAAGTGCAGCGAAAACGGCAGCCAGAAGTCCGACGTCAGGATTGAATAAGCGCTTCCCCAATAAATAGATCATCCAGACGAGAGCGATCCCGCCTAAAGCCTGTAGAATGGCAACAGCTTGCGGGTACGCTCCCAGCAGTTTATAAATGACAGAAAGAGCATAGGGGTAAAGAGGGCTCATGAAAAATACGTCCTTCTCCCCTGCTTCTCCATTTGCTAAAGAGACCGCCCATTGATGATAATATTCGGAATCAATGATGGGAATTTTCAACGCCGGGCTGTCCCAGGCGTTGACGAGGTAGGCGATCCTGACTGTGGCTGCGGCAATCAGTACGCAGGTTAACCAGACATTTCGAGTATTTTCCTGCATCATGTCGGTATTTACTCGCCCTGTAAAATGAAGGAGGGCCGTTGTGGTTTAACGGCCCCTCCCACTCTTAAGCAGTAACCGCGATCACTCCTATTTCAAGAGTAACGCCTTGGCATGGTCGCTATGACCTTCGCTGAGCAATTCAATGAGATACAGACCGGAGGGAAAACCTTCACCGTTCCAACGAACTTGATGCTGTCCAGGCGACATCCATTCGTCGCACAGCCTGGTGATCAGGCGTCCCTGAAGATCGAACACTCCCACCTGTGTCCACCCACCTTTAGGTAGATCAAACGCAATGGCGGCGGAGGGATTGAACGGATTGGGACATACGCTCGCGATCCTCAACGACCGCGGTACTATCGTGGGATTAGTCACCGGGTCAACAGCGACCGGCGTCTCTAACCATTCCAGACAGTTTTGCATGAGAAGCTTTATCGAGGTGGTGTTCACCAATCCGCTGGCCGATTCCATAGCGAAGGCCATATAGATTAATCGGGAATCACCATTATCCCAGCGCAGCGCGCCGTAGGTGGTATCGGACTGGTAAAAGTAAATCCCTTCTGCCGGCGCCAATGGCGTCAAGTTCGAACTGGAATTAGCATTATTAGCGCCAGAAGCCCCGACCAAACAGATGGAGGTACCATCCGACACTGGATCTCCCGGTAAGCCGCTTAGCAGAAACCCAAGAACGTGATCGGAAAGGTGCTGGGCATGAATGACTTCCTGATAGAAAGCCGTACCACCCAAAACGTCCCCGGCATTTTGACTAGACAGAAGCAGGTTGCCACCGCTGTCCAGAAAATTCGCTAACTTCTGCTGTTCCAGAACATCCAGTACAGTTGCAGTGTCAATTCCCGTATACCAGATGACCGTGGGATAGCGCATCAGTTCATCTTCTGGTACGGCTCCAACCAGGTGCTGGTTCCAGACGTCGTGCACACGGCTAAGGGAATCGAGTGCGTGCACATAATAAGACTGGTAATTTCCGCCTGGATCGTCATTCACTAACAGCAAATTTGGCCTACCCACCATGAAGGTTACGGGATAACTTGCCGTGAAATTACCCGGCAGTGCGTTCACAGTCAATGTAAAAGTTACAGGGTGCGGTTCCAGCGACGGATCAACGGTAAACTGGAACGGACTGACATTGGCTGCGGAATCTCCCGGTGCAATGGAGGGGTAAGTTGCCTGCGGAACTGTGATGGTAATTTGAGGATCTGAGGTCGTCAGCACGCCGGTCGCTGTCTGAGCCTGGAAGAAATTTGGAAGATTAGTCAGAGTCACCGATAGATTACCGGTTTCGCCCGGGTCCACACGGCCATCATTATTACCGCCGAAATCATCAGCCAAAAATCCGGCCAGTCCCAAGTTGGGGAATTGTATCTCGATGGTTCCCATAGTCGCTTGGACAATTTCTCGTGTGGATTCATTCTGCACGAAACAGACCACATCCAGTGTATCCGTGAGCCATGATAGGTTCGTAGGCAGCACGGCCGAATATCTTACGGTGTCAAAGGCTGTGGTACTGAATATTTGTCCATAGGCTGAGGGTCCCATGTCTCGCATAGCGTGATAGTGATGGGGTTGGCCGTTGGGTGAGTTTGACAAGTAGCTGTAACGGTCGGCCAGCACGATATGAAGCCTATGTATGGTGCTCAGATTTTGATCAGACACTGCAGTGGTCTGAATCCGAATGCTGTCGAAACCCGCGGCGGTACTGATTTGCAGCCATAAAGGCGTCGGAACGGTCAACCGGTAGGAGATATAGGACAAAATGTTCGCGGGATCAGTCGGATTGCTTACATCGTATACTCCATCGCATTTCTGAGTTGGTGTGGCATTGACGCCGTAGTAATAGCGTCGGACGTTATTATCCGTCGTATTGGCCAGATAAAACGGGTCTCCACCATTGGGCCAACTCATGTGGTAGGCAACATCTAAAGCGTTATTGGGATACCCTGCATTCTGCAGAGCGGTATGCAGCGCCGGATCGCTGTATACACAGTACGGTCAACCCCAGTTGGTGAAATTCTCGATCAGAACGGTTCGCTGATATGCTTGGATTGAGCCAGTTAATAATCCCAGCAGAATCAGAATCGCCATTGTATTTGCAAGTATCCGCATTTTCTCTCCCGAAAGGTAAGGATTCGTCCGTTTAGGAAAACAGGGGGTCATGATTGACCCCCCGTCATAGCATGATGCCTTTTCAAAGGACGTTAAGGTTTTGTTCTCCGGTGGCTGTGGCTCTTCTTCAACCCGATTAGAGCCAATGGTTTGGAGGTTAGCCTCTTCAAAGGTTTCTCTTCACCGTGATTGTAGCTGTGGTAGTAATAATAGTAGTGTGTGCCTTCCATCTGAACCTTGTTCAGTACAATACCCAGCACGCGATTGTTGCTGCGCTCTAAAGAACCTACGGCCTGCTTGAGCATCTGTTTGGTAATCTCTCCAGCAGAGGCTACGACGATCGTGCGATCCACCATGGCGCCCAGGATGACGGGATCATTCAAGGAGAACAGCGGCGGAGTATCGAAAATGATCATGTCGAAGAGTTTCTCGGCCTCTTTGATGAATTCTTTCATCTGATTGGATTCGAAAAGCTGCGTTGTGCTGGGGGGGCGAGGGCCGGTGGTTATAACCCATAATCCGTCTATCCCGGAGGGCTTCAATACTTCTTCGATGGAGGCTTCGCCCATAACCACTTCCGTAAGACCGATTTCATTTTCCAGACCGAAGACATGGTACACGTCCGGTCGTGGATAGTCCGTATCCACCAATAAAACGTTTTTACCCGACATGGCCATATTGATGGCGAGATTCGCGGCAACGTGAGTCTTTCCTTCCGAGGGGATCGAGCTGGTTACCATGATGCTGTGAATTTTCTGATCCAAACTGCCCAGCTTGATGTTATGCGCCAGGATGTTATACGCTTCACGCAAGAAGTAGAGCATCTTCTTCTCGATGGTCGCGGTACCTCCTGCGATGAGCGGCACATTCTTTCGGTTCATCAAGGGAATGCTGCCCAGAAGCGGGAGACCTAACTGCACCTGAATCGAATCCGCGTTTTTGACGGAATCATCCAGATATTCGATCAACAGGGCAAGACCCAAGCCGAACATCAAACCGAGAATTGCTCCAATGGTCAAATTGTCTTCAACATTGGGTGATGATACTTTGCCTTTCCAGGCCGGCTCAATGATATTAAGCTTGGAAATTTGCATGGCCTTGGTGATATTCAGCCTGTACTTCATATCCAGAAGCATCGTGTACATCTGCTGCGAAGTTTCCGCAGCCAACTGCAATTGTGCAAGAGTGTATATTTTATCCGGGAATCGGGTCAACTGATTGCGGTAACGGTTGATCTGGGTTTCAATTTCACTGCGGCGAGCTTTTTCGGAAGCTTCGTAAACATCTTTTTCCTGCATGAGTCTTTTCTGCAGTTCCAGGGTTTTTTGTCGCATGGCGACAATGGACGGATGATTATCAGTGTATTTTGTGAGCGCGGATTGGAGATCAACTTCGAGGGTGGCCAATTCATTTTTCAGCGCAGCGATATGATTTTGCCCGGAGATGGTGGTACCCCCGACATTCGCACTCTGTCCTTGGAGGTTTGCCTCCATCGTACTAATTTCAAACATGGAAAGGTTGGCCATATTTTCCTGAGCGCGCAGAGAGGAAATCTGGTTGATCAGATCCTGAGTTTCGGCGTTAATATCAACCAAACCCTCCTGTTCCTGAAATTCCCGCAACTTGCGTTTGGCTTCATTCCAATCGCGTTTGGCGATCTTGGATTGTTCATCAGCAAAGCGAGCCGCATCCGCAGTTTCCCTGTGCTTACGCGCCACGTCTTCAGCCAGATATACCTCTGCTAAAGTATTGGCTAAATCCAACGCTTCCTGAGGAAAGGGTGAATACCCTTGAATGGCAAACGAGGATGATTTTTTGGAAGGCTTGATGGCCAAACCTCGCTGGGGATACCATTGAAAAGTACCCTTAGCCATCAACAGCGAGGGACCCGGCACATAGCTGCCATCCTCATTACGCATATTCAGCTTTTGCGACACCTTGTCCAGCACTGGCTTGCTCAGCATCTTCATGCCTTCAATTTCCATCGCACTATTGGACTGGCTTAAGTTCGCTGAAAAGAGAATTTCACTGATGCCTTCAAGCCCAATGCTGCGCAGCAAGGCTTCCTGCGTGCCGCGACCTTCCAAGACCATTTTACATTCAGCCAAGTACGTTTTCGGCTTCAGGAAAGTGGCGATTGCGATGATCCCGAAGATCACCACAAAACCCTGGATAATCACCCACTTGCGGCGGACGAGAATATCCCACACTTTCTTGATTTCCATAGCCAGTTCCTTCGGTTAGGCAGTGATTACAAAGACAATCTCTATAAATTAGCTTAAATTTTAATGAAAGTCAAGGACAAACTTGTAATTTCGGACGATTTAGGTGCGTCTGTGCTGTCAAAGCGATTGAATAAAAGATCCTTCGTGAAAATATACGCTTTTAAAATCCAAATCAGTGCATCAAGTTGAAGTATATCTGTTCGATTTCGACCGAAATTGCATCCCATCTATAATTACGTTGAATCAACTTTTCACCTTCGCCTCCCAACTTGCGGGCCAGAGTTGGCTGATCCAACAGCCTGACGACCTTGCTAGCAAATTCGTGAAAATTACCCGGCTCGACCAAGAAACCGTTTATCCCATTGACTATCGGGGCAGCAGCGCCCTCAAATGCAACCACCGGCAATCCCGCCGCCATGTAATTGAGTAGCTTGATGGGAAACCCCGACCAGGAAACACGCGGATTTACGGCCACATTTCCCAGTGCCATAAGCGCGCGGGCTTGCTCAACGGATCGGTGGGGGATACACGAAATCCGATTCTCAATCCCAAGATTCCGCGCCTGGCGCAGAAATGAGTCGCAATCCGATCCTGTCAATAACAATAACCGCGCCTCCGGCCGACTCGAAAAGATCTCGGGCAGCGCCGCCAACAGTAAATCCATCCGTTGATAGCCATCAAGGTTACCGGCATAAACTATAATTGGGCTATTGCCGAGGTTCAACTCTTTACGCAAATCTGCCTCATGTAATACCGCAGGAGGCCCAAAATCAATGCCCGGTGGAATATATTTGACTTTTTTCGCTGCGACCCCATGTTCGATCAAATAATTGGCTACGCGGCGATTGATGGCAATGATGAAATCCGCATGGCGGGGAATAAGGCGATCCATTAAATGAGCCGCGCCGCGAGCCAATGCCTGCGGTATTTTCAACCGGAAATAGGTATAGAACTCATCCGACATGGTATTATGGCTGTGGTACACAACGGGCACTTGCCGCCGCCAGCGCACCGGGAAAGCCGCTACTGGGGCTTCGTAGTTGTGGGCGTGGATAATCTGGATGTTCTCCTGGGCTACAACTTGATCCAATTTTCGCATCAACAATAGATCCAGCAATGGTTTGCGCAGTTCTGGGCCGGAACGAAACTTGGCGTAGCGGAATACTTCCGGTATGCGGTGAATCGTTAAGCCGTCGCACGGCTGGTTTTCCCCGAAGTGGTATGTAACCAGATGGATGCTATGGCCGCGTCGCTGCAAAGCCTCAGACAGTTCCCGAATCAACACTTGCGAGCCTTGGGAGGTCGGAAATGGACAGGCCGCCACCATAGCGATTTTCAGAGGATGGCTCGTCATGGGTGGTTACAGATAGCCCAAGCCGGTTAAACGCCGGCGTAGCCTCTCCTCCTGGGCAGGGTCATATTGAAATTGTTGCATTAAATTATCACTGGATTTTAATTTACGATATACTGGAATACCGGGTTTCTTCATCCAGTCCGGCACCTCCAGACCCAGGATTTGTAAAACCAGCGGAGCAACTTCCGAAAGATACAAGTCTTGAGGAAGAAAGATCGGCTGGTTCTGCCCCGCCATTATAAATATTCCTTCCTTACGATGGGATCCGTTCATGCTGGCGCCTTTGCAGCCGAGGTATTCATCCGATCGTAACCGGCGCCAAGGGGAATAGCCATCCCGTGAAAGGCTTCTGCCAAGGGCGTAATTATATCCATCGGGTTGATTCAGTTCCAGGATCAAATCGGGTGCAAAGGGCACTTCCGATCCTTGGTAAATTTCCTCGCGACGATGAATATTTCGCACGACCGGTTCACTTGTCAATGGATCGCGCCAATCCATTAGTGCCGCCATCACTTGGTTAGCTGTGCTTGCGGCGTTTTCCGGCTGAACGATCCCGGCCGGTTCACGCCCCACCCTATTCAACCAGAGGGCCGGGAAATAGTTCAGCTCCTCACTGTAAGCTGATGTCAAAGACCAATTAATTCCGGAAAATCGCTGCAGAGATTCAATCCTTGAAGCCAGCTTGCCTCCGGCGAGTTTGAAGACTTGTTGCTGTAATCTATAAGGTGTCCAGCGCAAGCCCCAGGTTTTCAACTTACCAATCCAGGGCGATCCCACGGCAGAAGGATCGAATCGCAATAAGCCGCAGCTTTCCAGATAACGGTTCAGATACAAAACCCGGTCGGAAGTCCCCCCCATCCCGTGATCTGAAATGATCATGGTGGCTTCCGGCTGTGCAATCTCCAGCATTTGGCCAACCAGATCATCAGCGGCCTGATAGACATTTAAAACGGCGGTGGATAGCCGGGATTCAGAAGGCTGTATAAAGCGCGGCGAATGGCGGTCATGAAACGCCCAGAAATGATGACCGACCGTATCGGTTTCTCCCACATGCAGCAACATCAAGTCTACGGGAATTTCTCTTTGCAGAAAGCGCGCCAGTTCGACCTTGCTTCGCATTCCATTTAAGAGTTTTTCCAAAGTCTGACCGTGCCACTTAATCCCAATCCGGGATTCGTTGAAGTCACCGAAATAGTAACCGCCCAACTCGCGGTCAATTTTATCTGCCAATTCGGGAGGGTGCACGTAGGAATGATCAGCTTTGGAGGGAACCGGTGTATCAAATCCGGAAATTTGGTAACCGGAAAGTCTTTCTGGCGGGTATGTCGTGGGTAAGCCGACTGATCCTACCTTGTAACCTGCCTCAGAGGCTAATCGTAAAAATGTGGGTAATCGTCTTCGAGTGGCATTGAGGAAACGTACAGCGAGGCGATTCGGTTGACGTTCGGTGAAGTCGAATATTCCGTGCTGGCCGGGATTGGCTCCCGTCAAAAAGGAAGACCAGGCAGGGAAAGTCATAGGTGGGGTTACTGAAATCGCTGGGCCCCAGGCGCCGTTCTGCGCTAAACGCGAGAGATGTGGAAGGTGGTCTCGCCAAAGCGAAAACAGGTGTGGATCAAAACCATCCAACGCCAGGATCAGAAGTTTCATGTTACTGCGTATAACCCAAGGCTCTGAGCCGATCCTGAGTAGCCTGATCTACAGCTTTTTCCGCGCCCTTTTCTCGCGTGGATAAAAGTTCCGCACGTCGCACCTCGAGCTGCGCTTTCATATCGCGTACGATCTCAGGCTGGGATTCCACAAGGTTGCGTTGCTCTTTCGGGTCATCCGCCAGGTTGAACAATTGGTCAACGGGTCGATGGCGAGGATTATCAGGATTGGTCTGGATATACTTCCATGATCCCAACCTTAAAGCCTGAGCGACATTGCCTTCGAAATCAGCTTCGCAGTGCACTTCGGACTTCAACACGAGGTTTCCCAAGCTGTCGAAAAGCACCGTTCCGCGCATTTGCGGCGGGATGGGTAAATCAACCTGATTCAAGATCGTTGGAGTCACATCAATTCCGCAAACCAGCGAATCGTTAACCACACCCGCATTATTCAACCCTGCAAGTTTGATCATCAGAGGGACGCGAAGCTGCTCTTCCTGCAAGGTGGTTCCATGCCACCAACCCTCGTGATCGTAAAATTCTTCACCGTGGTCAGAAGTCAGAACGATCAATGTGGATTCATATAACCCGGCGCTCTTCAAATTCGCGACGACACGCCCAATCCACTGATCCGTGTATTCGACTTCCTGAGCATAATTGCGCGTGAACGGTTCGCTCAACCGGCTTGGTGGATGCTCCTGCATCACGCGCGCGTAGCCCTTGCCATTATAAGGATGCTCGAAGTAGGGGTCATGGGGATCCATGTAGTGCAGAAAGAGAAAGAATTTCTTGTCCTTGCTGCGCTGCAAGAAATCCTCGAAATAACCAGTGACTGTTTCACCGCTACGATAGAAATGTTGCACCCAAATGCTCTTGTTTAACCGCATCTTGATCATGCGCAAAACGCCATAAACCACCAGCCGGGAAGCAGCCTCATTGGCTCCGAAGAGAAATTTAGGTGGCAGATAAGTATATTCGTGAAATCCTTGCTGAAAATTGTACACCGGCGCTAGGTTGACATTGGTGACAATTCCACCGCAATAGTACCCGCCTTTTTCAAACACCTCCGCGATAGTGGTCAAATTATCCGAAAGCACATTAGTCTTGTGTAAGGCTTGATGCTCAGTCGGATACCGTGAAGTCAATAGCGAAGCGGTGGAAGGTTTGGTGTTGTTGGTTTGCGAATAGCTCTGACGGAACAGGACGCCATCCCTGGCTAAAGCATCTATATTGGGCGTTGCGGGATTCGTGCTGCCATAACAGCCCAGGCGGTCGGCTCGCAAGGCGTCAATCATGATAAAAAGGACATTGGGCTTGTCCGCCATCTGCGCTTGTGAGGTCGTGAAGGGTACGTGCACGGACTCGGTTTCCTGCGTATAAAACTGCTGTAGAATTAAGCCCAATCCCAAAGCTGTGAAGAGGACAATGAAATAACCCACCGGCCTCACCATAAACGCATGCAACGCAGACAAGGGTCGCCGACAAAGCCATTGGATTAGAAAGAAGACTAATACCGCTCCCACCAATACCACTACGATTGTCAGCAACCCCAGCGGTTGAGTTGGAGACACTTTTTCGGCATGATAGTCTCTAAAAGCGCGGAAGACGAAAACCAGAAAAAGAATCCCTGCACAACTTGCGGCTAAAAGCAAACCGGAAAGCAACTTGTGATCGCGTCGCTTTTCCTGGTGGAAAGGCAGGAACGACAAAAGGAAGTACATTCCTTTGCCGATGGCGCCGCCCAGCAATCCATAGGCGACTATTCCAAATAACAGAGCGGAGAAATTGGCCCGGGTCCCACCGAAGCGGCTGATCAATAGCACCTCAATCACAGCGGCCAGGAGGCCTCCCAGCGATCCCGCCATGAACGCCAGCGAATAGGTCTTTAGAAGAGAATGCTTGTGGGCTTGGATCATGATTTTACCTTTAATCGTCCTATATTTGACTACCGTGTGAAGTGCGCCGAACGCAAGCGTGAAGCACGCCGGTTGCGAGTCGGTCTAAACAAGCGCCGCAAGTCCATCCGCATCTTGGCGCGCCGAAGCTTTACGGCCAGACCGATTGCTTCCATCGCCAGCATAGGCTGAGTAATAATCTTGATTCTGCCTTCCCGCACTGCCTGAAAAATTGACTCCATCTCCGGCCGGGCTTGGATCATCGTATAGGTCCGGCCCAACTGGCTCAAGCGATGCGTATCGGATCCGCCCACCAATGGCATGACGTGGTCTCTGGCGAAGCGTGCCGCCAGCAGGTTGGGATTGAACTGCCTGGTGTAGTAAGCGTTGAATTCCAGCGCGTCGAAGAGATCGAGATTCGCTTCCAAGCGTTTACGCAGACTGATTGATCCAGGATACAAGGGGTGAGGAGCGATAATCAGCGCGTTGTGACTATTTCGATAAACGCGAAGATCCTCGAAACTGCGCAGCTTTTCGGCGTCCGGATCAGCATTGATGATCAGTACATGCTTGTGCTTGATGGAGGCTTCCACACCCGGCAGCAGCAGGATACCGCGATCGCGAGCGTAAGTTCGCCAGCTTTCGCTGAAGATCAGATGCCGGTGATTGGTGATGGATAATACGTCAAATCCTAACGCAGCAGCGCGATCTATCAATTGATAAGCGGTATGCGGTACTCCGTCGTACAAGCAATCACTGGTGTGCATGTGGAAATCAACTTGAAGCCATTTCATCGTATCGTCCTTCGATTAGTCATCGTATGAATCAAAGTCGGGGTCGGGAACGACCCCAACTACCATCGAATTCTATTTTGTGTGCTTGTTCCTCATCTCTTGCATCTGGCGTTGATAATCGGTTTTACGGGTCACAAAGATAACCGCGCCGATGACATTCACCGCCACGGAAATGAAAAAGACCATAGTCGCAGACAACATCATCGCAGTCCGTTGCAATGAATCGGCGTCTCCAATTGCGCCCAGACTGTCCAACAAACCCATGAAAGCGCCCTCACGCAGGCCGATACCGGCGATGGATAAGGGAATCATAGTGGCCAACTGAGTCATAGGCCCGACCTTGAAAATGTCAGCCAGAGTTAGTCCTGCACCCAAAGCCAAGGAATTCGTGTAGTAGGTCAAGAACCAGAAGAAATACACGAACAGCCCCATGATGACGGCCAACATTAAACTACCCTTGCGCCGACTGTATACCGTGAAAGCGTCCACAGTGCGGTTCAAGGGCTTTTCGATTTTGCTTTTCCCAGGCAGATTGAGCTTGAGAAGCAGGCGAAAGGTTCCGGGACTAAAAAGTAAAATCAGCGCCAATATCAGCAGAAAAAGAAAAAATATCCCGAAAACGAGCAGGAATTTCATATTGAGTGAGCCGATGAAAAACGGCAGCGTCGCCAACACCCACAAACTGAGGCTGAAGAACGTAGCAATCATCTTCTCGATCAGCACTACCGATACTGAAGCCTCCGTTTTGCCGGTATAACGTGCGATATCATAGGCCTTGTAAGCTTCGAGGCCGATGCCGGTAGGAGTAAAAGTACCCAGGAAACGACCCACGAGATAGGTTTTCACAATATGCGGGAAAGGGACTAACAAATCCTGACCTTTTAACAGCACATTCCAGCGTACGATGGAAAAAATCACTGCGCCGATCTGCATAAAGAAAGAGGCAGCGAACCATTCCGGGTGATGGGTAAATGCAGCGGCGATGTCGTCCAGACCGATTTGAAAGCGGTGAAAGATCAAATATAGGATAACGACCGTGACCGAAACTTTAATAAAAGTGATGAAGTGCTTTTTCATTATTCCAGATACCCCAGACTCTTAAGCCGCTTGGCAATCTCTTCGGATTCATCCACGGTGAAGTCTTTTTTGATGCTCTCCGCAGTTGCCGCCGCGGATACTTTTTGCGCCTGGTGAGCGGCAAGGAAATCGGGTTGAAAGGCCTGCGTCAAGATCTGGCCGTCCATGTCATCGGGCAAGCCTAAACCGGTAAGATACAAAATCGTAGGAGCGATATCTGTGATCTGCGCCCCTTTTATTTCAGTGCCAGGCTTGAATTGTGGGCCGGCAGCCAGGAATATTCCGTCCGGACGATGGAATCCGTTGGGCGTATGCTCACTCCCCTGGAAAACCGACCAGGGGCCCAGCAACTGTCGCCCTAAACAACCATAATTCTGCGCCTTGAACAAAATATCGGCGGCATATTGAGTCTGCGATCCGTGGTATATTTCTTCGCGGAAATAGACCTTCTCCACCATCTGTTCGCCTGTCTTGGGATGACGCAAGGCCAGCAGCTTCTCACGGATGTCTTGACGCAAAGCGTCATACTCTGCGCCCGGTTCGACCAGTCCCGATCCATCGGGGCGTTTCCGGTTGATGAAGATCCCTTGCGAGGGGATTGAGGCGAAGAACGCCTTCGTCCCACTGTAATCCAGGGCGGCTTCCAGATCGCTCTTGAAGGTGGATCTGGTTCCACGCACTTTGCCCCGCACAACCGATTGCACCTTGCGGGGAATTAATGATTTAACCAGCGTGGAATCATTCAAATTCATGAAGAAGGTGAAGATTCGCTTCTTGGTCAACGCCTTAGGATGAACCTTCAGGTAGCCTTCCTGAGCCAACCACGTGTTGACGTTGAACCATTGCCGGGTGGATCCGAAACCGTGATCGGACATGATGATCAAGGGCGTGTCGCCCAATTTCGCGCGCAACTCGCCCAGCATTTGATCCACCATACGGAAGCTGTTGATGATACGCGGTCGAAGCTTCTTCGCCATCCGGGAATTGTACAGATCCCATTGCGGATCAATGTATTTCCAGAACAGATGTTGGATGCGATCCATGATGATGAACACAATCATGAAAAAGTGCCAGGGCTTGGAGTCCATCAGATAGAAGTACGCCTCTTTACGCTTCTGAAAGGAATGATCAATGTCATCCATGAAGCGCAAGGCATCAGCTTCCAATTCCACGTCGTACTTGGGGATGTCAATATTGACCACATAATGCCCGACCACACGGTTAATCTCGCCTTTCAACTCGTGCGGACGCGCCCAATCGGAATCATCCGAGGGAGTCATCATGCCGGATATGAAAAGACCGTCAATGGATTCCGGCGGGTAGGTTATGGGGACGTTGACAATAGAGCACTTGCGCCCGGCATCGTTGAACAGATGCCAGAGCTTGCGTCCTTGCATGGATCCCAAGTTGATCAAGGGGCGATCGGGATATTTCAGCGGCGATTCGAAAAAATCGTAAATACCATGCTTGCCGGGATTTTTTCCCGTCAGACAGGCGGCCCAGGCCGGAGGGGTCGTTGGGGGGATGGTAGAAGCCAGAGTCCCCCAGGCTGCTTCAGAAAAAAGCCGGGCGAAGTGAGGCATGTGGCCTTCATCCGCCCAGGGCTTAATCAGCCGGTAAGTGCCGCCGTCCAGCCCCAGGAGCATCACACGTTCGGCGGTAGGAATCGAATTTTTACTCATTTACTGCCTGTATCTACTACAACGAATTAACGGGCGATCTTTTGGGCTGAATTCGAGAAGATGGATTCGCCTTCCATCTCCGGTAATAAATTGATATTGAAGTGTTTCAAAACGGTCGGCGCGATGTCTATGATGCGCGGATCGTCGCTGAGAATCTTGCGGTTGGAGAAGATGATTCCGGAGGTTTCTTCCATAGCCGAGGCCGAATGATCTCCAGACCATTTATTCAAGTTGTTATAGAGCAGCTCAGCGGGTATACCGCCCAGCATAGTTTCTTTGGAAGTCCGATATCCATCAGCAAAACCCAAAGCCAGATCCGGCGCCTGCCCATTATAAACGCCTCTGTAGACTTCATCACCCTGATAGATCTTCCTGAAGACGAGCGAATCGTTGAGCGGATCTCGCATTTGCAGCAATCCAGACGACATTTCATTCAACAAGGCGTGGTATTCCTGACCCGGCTTTACAATCCCTTGCGATTCACGTCCCATCAGGTTGACATAGATCTGTCCGGTGCCCAGTGCATACGCTTTGGTTTTTGACCAGTTAATATTGGGGAAGAACTCACCCTTGGGGTAAAGTTCTGCCGGAATGGGGGATCCGGCCGGTAATTTCTCCATCCCCTTGAAAGTCAAATATCCGTTTTGCGCCAGCCAAGTATTGGTGTTGAAGCAGCGGCGAAAGCTGTGGAAACCGTGGTCGGACATGACAATGAGAGTAGTGTTCGCATCAACGTATTTATCCATCACCATGCCGACGAATTGATCCATGTGCCGATAGGTGCTCTGGATGACGTCGCCATATTTCGCAGCGCCTTCGGCGGTGTACAACGGGTGGAGCGGATCTAAATATCTCCAGAACATGTGAGCGGCGCGATCGGTGTCGGTGAACACGCCTACGAACAAGTCCCAATCTCTTTTTTCCAGCTCTGCAACGAAGATTTTTTCTTGTTCGGCCGTGCAGGCGTTCATATCCTCTACAAACATGTCGTCAGTGGCGCGTTCCTCGTTCAGAGATGAGGTATCGTAAAGCCATCCTACAGTTTTAAAATAGCCAACTTTTTCGTAAAGCTCTTTGGCGTATTGCTCCGGGAAGGAGATCGGCATGTAGGGATCGCAAGGATCCATCGAAAGTGGGGTAACGAACAACCTGAATTCAGGCGAGCTGGTAAAGAGGTATAGTTTACAGATTCCCGATACTTTCACCAACGGAGTTAGATTAAACTCGAATGGCAGCCAGGGACTCCAGGATCCGATCTTCAAAATGATAGATTTATCTCCCAACCGCACTTCTACAGATCTTTCATCCCGTATGGAAAAATTGATGGGAATCAAAACTCTTTCTTTCTTCGTAGGATGAACCATTGCTTCAAGGTTGGTGGCAATCTCTCCAAATTTTGCTTCGACTTTGGTTAGTTTACCGCCGCCGATGGGTTGCGCCAATTCTTCCTGAGTTAAATCGCTGGCGAGGTAGGTGAAAGTGGAATTGGTTTCGCGTAGATCTGGAACACCCAGACCGCAAAGCATGTGACCGGGCGAGATGTTTTCTGGTGGAAAGGCGTAGGGAATGGACAAGAGCGTAGATTTCACACCCGAATCCGCAGCCACCTTCCAGAAAGCTGTGCCGCCGCGTGTGACTTCGGCATGCGCGCCCGCAGTCAGGAATGTGTTTAACAGGAATTTAGGAGGCGTCAATTTCATGTTGGCGACGTTGGGCATGTAGGACTCTGGGGAACGGTTAAGAAAATCGAAGATACCGTGACCGCCGGGATTCGTTCCCGTAGCGAAAGTCGCCCAGGCAACGGGTGACTGTGGTGGAATGGTCGAGCCCAGGGTATGGAAATCACCCTCGGTTCTTAGTTTGGCAAGATTGGGAAGTAAGCCCTCATCCATCCAACGATTTAGCCAAGTCGGATCCGCGCCGTCAAATCCCAATAAAATCAATTTCGAATCTTTGGGAGTATGCTGGGGACTTTTCCCGCCACCGCACCCCACAACCAAGAACGATAAGATCAACAGGCAGTACGTCAGGGCGGTTAGTCTGAAAGAATATTTTAAAATCATAATTCTGGATTTCTCTATTATCTTCTGCTGGAAATGAAATAGAGCGTTGCCACTCCGACCATGATGCCGAAGATCTGGCCGATTTCGCCCCAATTGTTAATGATGAAGCCTGATTTCCGCTCGATGAAGACGGTATCGTTGGGTTTCAAGACCGGATTCAGAGTTAAATCGCGAGATTGAAAGGTCTCGCGCAAATTGACAGTTCGCTTCTGCCCGCCTGGATTAATGGTGTAAACGCTGCACTTCTTCCAGTTGGCCATGTCGGTGGGTCCGCCGGCCTGAGCCAGATAATCTGTCAGACGATCCCCTTCATGATATTGATACGTATTGGGAGATCGCACTTCACCCAGGATGTACACCCGATCCACGGTTTCCGCGCCGAGGGATATGACCACAACCGGTTTCTGTAAATACGCAGAGAGCTTTTGGGTGAGGATATCCTGTAAGCCCGACACCGTTAAGCCTTGGACGTACAGGTTGCCCACCAATGGGTACGAAATCGTGCCATCAGGTAAGACCGTAACACCCATAGTCAGGTCATTGTTTTCGTGTACATAGAGATTCAATTGATCACCCGGTTTTATACGATACATCTCCTCCTCCGCCTGGCAGTTGGTGCCGGCGATCATAAGAAATGCCATCGTCGCAATTAGAATCCCATAAGGCAGCTTCATGTTGCTTCCCCACTTGTTATTACAGATGAATCACCCACTGGTCGGTGTATCAAGCGCGTTTATCTTCTTGGAAAGTTTCTTTGGCGTCTTTGCGCGTCGAGCTACCGTTGAAATCCTGTCGTTCCAGGTCAGCATTCACCAACCACCCGCGGTAAGCCGGGCTGGCGCCGAATATCATAGCCGGAATGGTTCTTAGCAGGATTGAGAGATCCAACAGCAGCGAACGATTTTTAATGTAATAAAAATCATACTCCAGATTCTGGTGCAAGAACAGATCCTTGCGACCCATGATCTGCCATAAACCGGTGATGCCGGGTTTTACTTCGAGGCGTAATTTCTGCCATTCACGGTAATTGGCCACGATCACCGGAAGTTCAGGTCGGGGTCCAACCAGCGACATTTCACCACGCAAGATATTCAGAAGCTGCGGCCATTCATCCAGGCTGCTGCGGCGTAGGAAGCGCCCAAAACGAGTGACGCGAGGATCACTCCAACCGGCGGGAGGACTTCCTTCGGGTGGATCATGGCGGTATAGTGTGCGGAATTTGAATAACTGAAACAACTTGCCTTTGCGGCCTATACGCTCATCGCGAACCAGGATGGGACCTATGCTCTCCAATCGAATGAGAATGCCGATTAGCAGCCAAAATGGTAACGATAGCGCCAGAAAGATGGTTCCCAAGCCGTAATCCATCGCCAACTTTATGGTGCTTTGTAACCAGCCAAACTTCTGCCGGTGAATTTCAATCATGGGGATGTCGGCGATCCCGTCAATGACGGTTTGCGACGTCACAATATCATAGAGGTCGCTGACCATCTTTATACCGACGTCAGCCTCTTCCATCTGGACAATCAAATCCAGAACTTTTTCGCGCGACATGCTTGGTCGGGCGAAAATTACTTCGTCAATCTGGTAATCCTCGATAATTTTCAGAATATCCTTGGAAGCGCCCAGGATCTCCTTCCCCAGATATCGTTTGCCCAAGCCAGTTTCAGCTACAAATCCGACCACATAATAACCAAGTGCAGGGAAGTTATGAGTCTTTTCGAGCAACATCTGTGCCGTTTCGCCACTTCCCACGATCAGCACTCGGGTGGCGTTGATGCCTTTAACCATCATGCGTTCATGCAGCATTTTCAGGAACATGCGCGACATGCCCACCAGGATGATCGTGGTAACGAACAGGACGCCCAACAAGACGCGTGAATAATCCATTTTCAGTACGAACATCCCAGCCATCATCACGAGGCCAACCACAGCAATAGCCTTTAAAAATAGCACCATTTCACTTAATTTTGAAAGACATACTTTCAGCCGATAAAGTCCCATCTGGCGGAATACTACCACTATTACGAGCGGAAAGATCAATAGCAGCCGATAGAAATACTCCACCGGTTTGTTAAAGACAAGGGAGGTGCCGAAGATCTGCGCGCGCATCCAGAATCCCAGAATCAGCGCTAAGGCAGAATTAAGCCCATCCGACAGCGCCAACATAGCGGGAAAGATCGTATCCCGCTCGCTGCCGATGACCAGCCCCAGAAAAATTCCCCAACCGAAGATCAGCGACTTGGGAAACAAAATCAGGGGTGAGATCAGTGACATCGTCCGATCAAACCGCCAGGTGCGCCGGATAAACGGTAAGCAAACCAGACCAAAGCTGATCGAAGCTATTGCTATAGCGACAATTCCCCATTGCCACCCCAGGAAAAACCCCAAGAACGACGCTACCACCATCCAGGCCACGACGATTTGCATCTTCAAGCTCTGGGGAGTATAAGTGTCCCTCAGAATTTTACCGGGAAATTTTTTATAAACAAGAATGCGCCAGAACGCTCGGGAAAACTTGATGCTGAAATACTTCTTCCAGGAAGCCGGATGGCGATGATATACGACCGCGTCATCGTTATAAACCATTCTATAGCCGCGTTCTGCAATCTTGTAGGACAGTTCCACATCTTCATTGTTCGCCAACGGATAATGCGCATCGAAACCGCCGACGTCCTCGAACACCGAACGCCGAAATGCTGCGGCAAATGAAGCGACCAAGTCAATGCTGTCGAAATCCTTTAATATCCGAAATCGTTCTTCGAATTCCAATTGCACGAAACGCGCGGCATGCTCTGTTTGCCGTGTGAGGTAGCGACCCATGACACCGGCAACCTGGGGATCATCGAAGGGTTTGACCATCTTCTCCACCCAGTCTTCGCGGGGGATGCAATCGCTGTCGGTGAAAAGGATGATTTCGCCACGCGCTGCGCGCACGCCCAAATTTCGCGCGGCGGCGGGGCCTTCTTTGTTCTGCATCCGATAGCGCACACCGAATTCCTGGGCAACTGCGGCCGTACCATCCGTCGAAGCGTCGTCTACAACGATCACCTCATACAAATCGCGGGAGATAGTCTGATTCTGCAACGCCCTGAGGGTGTAAGGCAGGGTGTGTTCTGCATTATAGGCCGGTATGACGATGGAAATCATAGCCGATTTCAGATCCGCATTTTGGGTTTACGATCTACCGGAGGTGAATATAACTGCACCGCAATCGCTTTTCGTAGGAAATCCATCCCAGCGTTAAAATCTTCCGTTTTGATGCGGTTGGCCAGTTTCAGCCCCAGAAGTCTGATTCTTCGCAACCACAGCAGAGTGAATAGAAATGCACGATGCAGAAATAATTCAAATGATCCGTAATTTTTACGGATGAAATTATGCTGCGCCTTGTAAACTTCGATGTTGACGTTGGCGCCCCAGAGTTTACCCACAGTCTGGGAGCCAAAATGCGTAATTTGCGCGTCATGAACAAAAACTACCTGCCAGCCCTGCTTCCAGGTTTGGAAGCACCAGTCGCTGTCCTCGTGAAAAATAAAATAGGTCTCATCCTTCAAGCCGACGTCTTCCAGCGTTGCGCGACGCATCATAAGTGCAGCGCCTAACATCCAGTCCACAGGTTTGGAGCTGTCATGATCCCAGAAGGCTAAGGATATTTTTCCCGCCAGATGGGGTGAGATCTTACGCCAGGGTAATAAATGTTGCAGAAACAACCGCCCCGTGGTCATGAAATTACGGCAGGATGGTTGCAATGACCCATCCCCATTCAAAAGCTTTGGACCGACCAAACCCACATCAGGATGTTGATCCAAATAACTCACGAGCCGGTCAATAGCGTCTTCATGGCAAATAGTATCCGGATTCAAACAGAAAACATACTCACCACGACTAACCCGCAACGCTTGATTATTGGCTTCTGTAAAACCGGCATTTTTCGTATTGCAGATCAATCGCACATCGGGATAGGCAGAGCGAATCGCCTCGACGGAACCGTCCTTGGAAGCATTATCTACAATGATAACCTCAAACGGTTGAGCCTGTTTTACGGTCCGGTATACCGACTCCAGCATGGGGAGCGTGAAATGCCGTTCATTGGTGTTGGCCAGAACGATGGACAGCTTGATTTTCAAGTTCTGGACGGTTAGCGGCTCTTCCATGAAGGCGGTAGATTTTTTTTGATTTCGATGTTGCCGAATTCCTGAGATTGTCTTGCACCGTGCGTTTGCACCCATGCTGCCATACGGGAAACGCCCTCTTTCAGATCCGTTTTGGGTGTATAATCGAAAGCAGCTGCAACAGCAGAATGATCACTGAAGGCATGCACCACTTCGCGCCGTGCTTCCAGGTGTTTGAGGGCAGGTTTGACCCCCATCACCTTGGCGACGGTGAGCGCCAGGTCATTGACTGAATGGGGTTCATCCGCACCCACGTTAAAGATTCGGTTCCGGGCGGCATCGCTCTGCGCAGCGCGAGCGATAATGGGGGCCACATCGCCGATATAGGAGAATGCGCGGGTTTGTTCACCGTCGCCAAAGACAGTCATGGGTAAGCCTTGCAGGATCTGGTTCATAAAGATCCCGACAACGTTGCGATACTTGTCGCCGATATTCTGGCGTTCACCATAAACATTGTGGGGTCGAAAGATGACAAAATCCAATCCGAATAATTCGTGCGATGACTTCAGATCCATCTCCACTGCGTATTTTGAGATCCCATAGGAATCTTCCGGCGCGGGAGTCATATCTTCGGTCATCGGCACCTGCCCGGTTCCGTAGACCGCGATAGATGAAGTAAAGATGAAGCGCTTTGTCTCGTAGTTAACGGCGGCATTAATAAGATTGACCGAACCGATCAGATTGTTCTGATAATTAAAGCGTTTGATGAAGTGAGATAGCCCTTCCGCCGCATAGGCCGCCAAATGAAAGACATAGTCGAATTTGTGTTTTTTGAAAAGGGATTCAATCAAGTTCACGTCCAGAATGCTGCCTTCGATGAATTGCGCACCCGACGGAACGTTTTCGGTAAACCCGCCCGACAGGTCATCCAAAACTACGACCTGATGACCGAGAGGCAGCAGATGTTCGGCAATGTGGGATCCCATGAATCCGGCGCCGCCGGTTACTAATGATTTTGGCATGTTAGCTTTCTATAAATTCTTCCTGTGGCGAAACGCGAACTTCAACGCGTTCCAGAAGCCAATTTCGGTTTCTTTCATAAAGCGCCAAGTAAACGAGAGCGCGAATAGAATGTAAAAAAACCGATCCAATGGGTATTTTATCAAATGTGCGATCAACCCTTGCGTCCAGGGCATCTTCACGCCAATGTAAAAGAGCTTCTGCAACCGCACCAATTCCTTAATGTTATCCTGCTTTAAAACGCTGCCGGAGAAAAATGACGCTTCCAGATGATCAAGCGAGAAGTTGTCCTGCAGTAGTCCTTTTTCTTTGGCAATGGCAGCCAGTTCCGTGCGGGGATACGGCTGCAGTATCGAGCACCAGGGATAGTCTATTTTTATATCGGCGTTCAGACGAATCGTCTTCATGGCTTTTTCTATGGTCTCGTCGGGTAAACCCATGATATTGAAGGTTTTCATCCGGATGTCATATTGCCGGAATAAGGAAGCTGCTCGCCGGATTTGGTCATCGGTGATGTTTTTCTTCAAAATCGTTCGGCGCAACTCCAAATCACCCGATTCGATGCCGAACATGACCAGGTAACAACCCGCTTCCTTAAGCATCGCTACGATCTCTTCATCCACCAGATTTACGCGCACATTGCAAGCGAAGGGAAGCCCGATGCGATCCCGGTACAAGGGCAGAAAGTCTGCCAACCAATCCTTGTCCATGATAAAGATGTCATCATTGATAAAGATGCGCTTTAACGGATAGCGTTCCTTAACCTCTTGCATCTCCCGAGCGGCCCGTTCAGGTGAATTCCGCCGCAGCATCTTCATCTTGCCATGATACATGCGATTGAAGTCCCGATTGAAGCAGAAGCTGCAAAGATAGGGACAACCCCGCGCAGTGATGAATGGCTTGGTGGGGTAATCACGCAGATAAGGATATTTGTAATATATTTCCCGGTCGGGAATGGGATAGTTGTCCAATTCATTCTCACCCAACCCGACTTCGTTGCGAATAATACTGCCATTGCGTTTAACCCAAAGATTGCGCACATCGCTGAAATCCCGACCTTGATCCAACCGCAGACAAAGTTCAGCGGCGGCTTCCTCGCCTTCACCCCGGCAGATGATATCAATAGCTGGGTGTTCAACGGTTTCGGGGAAAAAGGTAGGATGCGGGCCGCCCATCAATGTCGGTATGGTCATCATCTTCTTCACTTGTGTAGCGATCTCCAGGCCGCGAAGGTGGTCGCCGGTCATGGCGGAAAAAGCCACAAGATCGGGACGATAATCCCGTATTTTATCGAAAAAGGCTGGGCCTTCCTCCCCTTCCAGGAGCAGATCCACCTGGTGCCCGGCCCGCTTCAAGTAGGCGGAAATGGACATCACGCCGGTGAATTCGAACTGGACTGTCTGGAGAAAGAGAACCTTAGCCATAATCAGGTAGAACTTAGCTTATTGGATGATGATCTAGGCCCGTGCAATCTGTTTTGCCTGCCATTGTACATGGGATCTAAGCACTCGATCGTAAACTTCCTCAACGGTGATCTGACGCAAACAGAAAGCCTGGCGTTTACAATTGATGCGCTTCAAATTCTTGAAATATATACAGGGGCTGCAATCCATTTCTTTGTGGATTGTGTAATGCTGAGGCCCCAGCGGACCGTAACGTCGGGGACTTTCAGGTCCCCAAAAACTTATCGTGGGCACTCTCAGCGCATAGGCCAAATGCAGAGGTCCGGAATCATTGGTGATGAATAAATCCAACTGTGAGATGGTGGTAATCGCTTGATGCAAAGTCGTGCGACCGGCGAGATTTATGGGGTTTTCCCGCATCATAGCCATCGCATGCTGCACATAGGGCACTTCGTCGGGCGCTCCAAAAAGAACTACTTTAGCTTCCAGGTTCTGGATGATCTGATCAACCACGGTAGCGAAGTTCTCCAAGGGCCACCGTCTTTGTTTGGCTACTTCGGAGGCATTGACGTTGACGCCGACCACAAAATCATGGGGTGAAATACCTTCCCTGCGCAGCAACTCCTGAGCTGCCTCACGATCATCATTGGTCAAGGGAAGCGGTTCAGCAAGCAGATCGTCCAAAGTTGGCTCACCCGTTACGCCTATCGGCTCCAGAACGCGATAAAACGTGCGCGCGATGTGTTCGTCCTCGCGAAATTCCACCGGCATGGTAAAGAGCGACTTCCGTCCTGGCACGGAATAACCCACGGTGCGAACGCCGACATAAAAGCTGATGAGCTCGCCGAAGTGCACCAACGGCTCCATATTAAAAATAATATCAAAGCTATAGCTGCGCAACAGAAAGAACATCCGAAACAACTCACGGTTAAAATCCCTGAGCGTGGTCAGCCGCAAATAGATCGCCTCGTCATAAAGTCCGGAATTTTCATATACTCCCTTGTTCTGTTCCAAAGTCAAAAAAACAATGCGAGCGTGAGGGAAAAGAGTTCTTATGCGCCGCATAGTGGAGGAGGCCTGCACGAGGTTGCCGATCCCCCAGAACTTGATGATCAGAATGCGGTGAATGCCCTGATCTAACCGCCGCAGAGGCGGAAACAGCGCTCTAAAGCGGTTATAATAATACAGGTACTTGCAGGCGATAGAGCCGACTTTGGAGTCCAACTGTCTAATGAGTTCCAGATTCATGCAAAGTCCCCGGTCACATCCAGGTCAGGAAGGCCCGCAACATTTTGATGAAATTCAGGAATTCATCCGGCGATTTAATGCGCTTCATGGTTCGCCAGATGATCCTGGGACGGAGATAATACCGCCGGGTGGCCCAATCCCGAAACTCGGTGATCTGCTGAGCCGATAAACCGGGATAGTTGGTCACCGAGTGATCTTGTTCATACTCAGCCCAATTCGTGGATTCCAGCCAACCCTGCGCTACCGCCATTCGGTAAAATTCCGATCCCGGCCAGGGTGAAGCGCAATAGAATTGAGCGTAATCCAAATCAAGGCTACAAGCAAATCGGTACGTCTTGCGGAGGCTTTCCACGCTTTCGCCCGGCAACCCCAGCACGAAATGTCCGGCGATCTGAAATCCGACCTGGCGCGTCAAGCTGACAGCTTCACGCACTTGTTCTACAGTGATGCCCTTTTTGATGGCGTCCAGAATGGCCTGCTCGCCGGATTCGATGCCATAGGAGATCATCCAGCAGCCGGCCTTCTTCATCAGTTCAAGCAGTTCCAAATCTATATTATCAACGCGGCTGTTGCACACCCAGCGGATTTTCAAATCCCGACGCAGGATTTCACGACAGAGCTCCTTGATGGCGGCTTTGATGATCGTGAAGGATTCCGACCAGAAAAAGAAATCGCTTACTCCGTACTTTTTCTGCAGATGCTCCAATTCGTCCACGATGAGCACCGGTTTGCGTGCTCGGATCTTTCGGCCATAATAGCTTTGAGCAACGCAGTAAACACAATCATAAGGACAACCACGCGCCGTGGTGACCATTAAAAAGCGTTTTCCGGAAAAAGGAAGTTTATAATTATCAAGGTCAACCAGATCCCAGGCGGGGAAGGGCATCTCGTCCAGATTGGGGATGAAACTCCTGTCGGCGCCATGTTGAATAGTACCATTGCGTCGCAGGGACAATCCGGGCAATCCCTCCGGATCCCGTCCGGTCTCCAAAGCATCGGCCAAATCCGTTACGGTGGCTTCAGGTTCGCCGCGGATGATATAGTCCAAGTCACTCGCCAGAGCGAAGGATTCTTCCGGTAAAGTTCCCACGTGGATACCGAACGCGGCGATTTTCAAATCTGGTAAAACGCTCTTGGCCAGCGGGGGAATGGTCAAGTCGAAATTCAGAGAGGGCGTGGTGGAATTCATGACCAGAAGTTGCGGTTGGTAATCCGCCAGGATTTCCTTAAGCTTGTCCGAGTCAATCGCCTCAACACTGCAATCGTTGACCTTGACGTCATGGCCGTGCGCACGCAGAAAAGCCGCCGTCTGTGTCAGAGAGATGGGGGGCCAGGTGGTGGTCCACACCCCTTCTTTCTGCATGCAGCGTCCTTCCCGGGTAAACCCGAATTCACCGGGAGATGGCGGATTGATCAGATGCACACGCATGAGTTAATTCCATCACAGTCACTACGCCTCTAGAGCAGGGCTAAAAATATCCCAAGCCCGTTGAAGGGGGCGGCCATACTTTTAACTGGCGGTCGAAGGCTTGTCCTTCAATGGAACTTCTTTGGGTGGAGTGTTCTTTTGGAATAAACGGCTGGAAGCCAGACCGTATTGGATCAATTTGAAGAAATTGATGCGCGACCGTTTCATCAGTTGCCACGCGTAACAGGCATTGAATATAGTCTGGAAGATGATGTTGGGCGGTAACTTGATCAACTGTCTAATAAGGGGTTGCAGAAATGGAAAACGCACTGCCAGATGGAAAAACTTCTGTAAGTTCTCGAGTTGCCGAATTTCCTTGCCGCGCACTACCGAAGTGGTGAAATAACTGGCGCCGATTTCGTCAACCGGAAGATCCTGCCCCAGGTCAGCCTCGATGCGTTTGCGGATCTGTGTGCCGGGATAGGGTTGTAATACCGAGCACCAAGGAAAATCAGGACGAACTTTAGCGTTGATGCGGACGGTTTTAAAGGCGTCGGCGACAGTTTCACCCGGCAATCCGACCATGTTGTATGTGCCGAAACGAATCTTGTACTTTTTGAACAGACGCGCCGCTTCGAAGATCTCCTCGTCGAGCACGCCTTTGGCTAAGACTTCATTGCGAATGCGCTCGTCGCCTGATTCAATACCGAATACGCAGGAAATACAGCCGGCAGCTTTGAGCGCGCTGACGATTTCATCATCCACCAGGTTGGCGCGCACCGTGGATAGGAATGGCAGCCCGATCTCCCGGCGGTAAAGATCCAGGAAGGGAAACAGCCACTTCTTGTTGATGATCAGAATGTCATCGGAAAAGCCCACGAAACGAACGGGATAGCGGCTGCGCACCTGCTGGATTTCAGCGATGACATTTTCTTGGCTGCGGAAACGCACATAGCGCCCTTTGCCGCGATAAAGTTCCTGCAGGGTGTGGTTGGCGCAAAAGTTACATTTATAGGCGCAACCCCGGCCGGAGATGAAATTCTTGGAGGTTTCCCGAGCGGTGATGGGATAGCGCTCATAATAGGAACGATCCGGGAAGGGTAAGGCATCCAGATTCTGAAGCAAGGGTCGAGGCTGATTGCTGAACACCTGCCCCTCCCTTTTGGTCCAGAGATTGGGGATGGAAGTCAAATCGCCGCCGTTTTCGAGTGTTCGCGCCAGATCGGTAGTTGCTTCTTCCCCTTCCCCCACACAGACGTAATCTACCACAGGATCGTTGATCATTTCCGGGTAAAATGTGGGATGCGGTCCGCCCATGAGCGTAATCGTCTGCGGATGGCGAGCTTTGTAGCGGCGAGCGAAATCCAACGCCCAATGGTGCAAACCTGTCGTGCAGGAAAACCCGATGATTCCGGGTTTATATGTCTCGACCTGGGCGAAGGTATCCGTACCACGCACGTCAATGAAAATACGGGCTTCATGCCCCTGGCGCTGCAGGTAAGCGCTCAGGTACATCAGACCCAAATTTTCGGTCAACAGGTTTTGCAACAGGGCAAATCTTGCCATGAGTTACCAGAGTGGTTTTTCCTTTTCAGCGCCTCCCACGATCAGGATGCGGAAGGCGTTCCAGGATTTGAGCCAGAAATTTTCACGTATAGGCGTCGTGCGCAGGAAGCGCAGCACGCGCAGCGGGTTAAACCAGAACCGTCTTTGCGCATACTCCTTCAATTGTTCCAGTCGTTC
>JAGVQJ010000090.1 GCA_020051775.1 Calditrichota bacterium
ATGGATCTTGTCACTGTGGGATCTGGTGTGATTAACTATCAACATACCTCCCTCGCACCTGGAGCCTCTTTTTATTACCGTGTCTGTGCCTTCAATACGGCGGGCAACTCTGCTTTTTCCAACGAAGCTTTTGCTACAACTTCCCAAACAGCACCTCTAACACCCTCTAATTTGGATGCCTTCACAGTGAGTAATTCCCAGGTCAATTTATCGTGGGCAGACAATTCCAACAATGAAGAGGGATTCAAAATCGAGAGAAAAACTGGGGTAACAGGAGATTGGAATTTCTTGGCCGCAGTTGGGTCTGGGATTACGCTCTATAACAATATCAATCTTGTACCCTCGACCGAATATTTATATCGCGTCTACGCCTATAATAGTGTCGGCAACTCGGTCTATTCCAACATTGACAGCGCGACCACCTACGATCTCCCCCCAGCCGCACCGTCCAATTTCCACTTCACCTCGATCTCCTCCACCTGGTTCAACCTAGCGTGGACGGATAACTCTGACAACGAGGATGGCTTTATCATTGAACGGAAAATGGACATCTCTGGCATTTGGAATGTCATTGACAGCCTGGCCGCCTCTACGGAAACTTACCAGGACACCGGGCTGGTTCCGGGCACACCCTACTCCTATCGTCTTCGTGCCTACAATAATGGAGGTAGCACACTCTGTTCCAACACTATCAGCGCCTGGACCACCCAAATTCCACCCGAAGCTCCGACTAATTTAAGCGCAACGGCAACTTCCTGGTCGGTCATTGATCTGGCTTGGACAGATAACTCAAGTAATGAAGCGGGCTTTGCCATTGAGCGTAAAACCTTACCAGGCGGTGTTTGGGTTATCATAGACAGTGTAGGATCGGATATTTCGATCTTTCAAAACACTGGATTATTGCCAGTAACAGAATATCTTTTCCGTGTGCGCGCCTACAATACCGCCGGCAACTCACCCTATTCCAACGAGAGCGGCGACACCACCTTCCAGCAACCGCCGACCGCGCCCTCCAACCTCCTCGCCATGACCGCCTCCTGGTCGCAAATTGATCTCACCTGGAATGATAACTCCGGCAACGAGGACGGCTTCCTCCTCCAGCGCAAGATCAACAGCTCGGGAACTTGGAATACGATTGACAGCGTAGCTGTAGGAACCGAAGCTTACCAGGACAACGGTTTGGCGCCGTTGACCAACTATTACTACCGCCTCTGCGCCTGGAATGGCGGCGGCAATTCCGGCTGGTCGAACCAAAGCAACACCACCACACAGCAGTTCTTGGATCATTTCGATAATTTCGACAATTGGCAGGTTAATGGCAATTGGCAGATCAGCCCGAATGGCTATCTTGGCAATTGCGCTTCGGTAACGGCCCCCTGGCCCAGTTTCATATTCCAAGACATCAACTTTTCGACGAATGTGTTGGTCAAATTCTGGGTTAATAAAAATCCTGCTGATTCCGTGTTTGTACAGTTCTATGTGGACGTTGTCTTGCAATGGGCATGGGGTGGGCCAGACGTTGGAGGTTGGACACAGGTACAATGTAGTATTCCTGCCGGATCGCATTCTATGGAAATTGATAATCTCTATAGTGGTGAAGCTCTCATAGATGAGATGGAGATAACGCCGGAATAGTGCTTTTCCAAAGGTTTGGGCATAAAGGGGCAGAGTCAAATTCTGCCCCTATTTTTTCTCCATTTTCCACTCACTCATCAGGAATGTACAATTTTTACCAATTTCGCATCGGATTTCTCCGTAATTCTGTTGAAATTAAATTTAACTGGAATTTGATCATAACCTCCGCATCGGAAAATCATGGCAAAATCGGCAAATCTGGGATTTCCTCGACTCGGCGCAGACCGCCAGTGGAAGAAAGCCTGCGAAAAATACTGGGCGGGACGCCTCAGCAGGGATGAACTATACGGAACGGCAAAGGATCTTACCGCTCAACACTGGAAATTGCAAGCGAAGGTTGGCCTCGATGTCATCCCCGCTAATGACTTCTCTTTTTATGATCATGTCTTGGACACCAGCGTAATGGTCGGCGCGGTTCCCTCCCGTTATGGTTGGGATGCGAGCGGTGAAGTGGATCTGGACGTCTATTTCTCCATGGCGCGCGGTCGGCAGGATAAAGTCGCCGACGTTACCGCCGGTGAAATGACCAAGTGGTTCGACACCAATTACCATTATATCGTTCCCGAATTTACGCCCGAAACTTCCTTCCGGCTGGCCTCGCAGCACTTGTTTCGAGCCGTGGATCATGCTCGGGCGGCCGGTATCGTAAATCCGCGGCCGGTATTGGTGGGACCGGCCACGTACCTGTTATTGGGAAAGGCCTTGGCGGACGGTTTCAACCTCCTGAATTTGGCTGCTGATTTGGCTGGTGTGTACGGTGAAATTTTGCAGCGGTTACATCGGCTGGGCATTGAATGGGTGCAGATGGACGAACCGGCCCTGGTCGGCGACCTGGATGAAGAGGGATACGCCATCTTCCGCCGGATTTATAACTTGATTATACCCCAAAGCGATCGGCCCAAAATCATGCTGGCCACCTATTTTGGCGGCCTGGAGGACAACACCGGCTTGGCGCTCTCTTTAGCCACGGAAGGCCTGCACCTCGATTTGGTTCGCGCCCCCGATCAACTGGATGATGTGCTGCAGGATTTGGATCCCTCCGTCCTTCTGTCTTGTGGGGTTGTCAATGCTCGTAACGTCTGGCGCACCGACTTGGACGTAGCGCTTCAGCTTTTGCAAAAAGCCGCCGACCGCCAGGGGGCTGATCACTTGGAAGTGGCGCCCTCCTGCTCGCTGTTACACTGTCCGCTGGATCTGAATCTGGAAACTGATTTAGATCCCAATATCAAGAGCTGGATGGCCTTCGGATTGCAGAAATTGGAGGAAGTGGCAGTGCTGACTCGCGCGCTGAACGAGGGGAATGCAGCGGTTGCGGATGCTTTGAAGGCATCTCGCGCCGCTCTGCAGAGTCGAGCCGCTTCAGAAAAAACCGCCCTGCCCGTCGTGCGCTCGGCAGTTCAAGCCGCCACGCCCTCCATGATGCATCGGCGTTCGCCCTTCAAAATCCGAAAAGCTGTGCAACAGGAAAGATTCAATTTGCCGCCCTTGCCAACTACCAGCGTCGGTAGTTTTCCGCAGACCGAAGCGGTACGGCGCCTGCGCGCCGACCGGCGCAAGGGCATAATTACCCCGCAAGAAATGGATACGGCATTGAAACTGGAAATTGCCCGTGCAGTAAGGTTTCAGGAAGAAACCGGTCTGGACGTCCTGGTGCACGGTGAATTCGAGCGCAACGATATGGTGGAATACTTCGGTCAACAGATAGATGGCTTCGTCTTCACGCAACACGGTTGGGTGCAGTCTTATGGCTCCCGAGCGGTTAAACCTCCCATCATTTATGGGGATGTGCGTCGTCGCAGCCCGATGACCGTGGATTGGGCTGTACATGCTCAAACTCAGTCGTCGAAACCTGTCAAGGGGATGCTCACCGGGCCTGTAACCATGCTCGAATGGAGCTTTGTGCGCGACGATCAACCTCGTCGTGACACCTGCCTGCAACTGGCATTGGCCATACGCGACGAAACCTCCGATTTGGAAGCCGCCGGCATCGGCATCATCCAGATTGATGAACCGGCTTTGCGCGAAGGGATGCCGCTGCGCCGCAAACATTGGGATGAGTACTTGGAATGGGCGGTGAATTGCTTCAAATTGGCTTCATCCGGTGTCGCCGACGACACCCAGATTCAGACGCACATGTGTTACAGTGAATTCAACGACATTATGCCTTCGGTAGCTGCGCTGGATGCCGACGTGCTGTTGATCGAAGCGAGTCGCAGCCGCATGGAACTGCTCGAAGTGTTTCACCGCTATGAATATCCCAACGACATCGGCCCAGGCGCCTACGACATCCATTCCCCGCGTGTGCCCTCTTGTGAAGAGATGGCCGAGCTACTCCGCCTGGCTTTGGAACACGTGGATCATCAGCGGCTCTGGGTGGTCCCTGATTGCGGCCTCAAAACCCGCCGCTGGGAAGAGGTTATTCCCGCCCTGCAAAACATGGTTAAAGCCGCCCGCCAAATCCGCCGCGAGGTCAGCAAACGGCTGATCATGAGCAAGGAGTAAACGGAAAAAACAATGCACCATAAATTTCTCGACAGTCTTAACAACGGCGTACTGTTAGGTGACGGAGCGATGGGTACCCTGCTTTATGAGCGGGGTATTTTCATCAACCGTAACTTTGACCAGCTTAATCTCACTGAACCGCATTTGGTCAAGGCGGTGCACCGCGACTACATCGCCGCCGGCGCCGAAGTCATCGAAACCAACACCTTCGGTTCGAACCTCTACAAGCTCTCCAAGTACGGCCTCGCCGAAGACTCCTTCAAAATCTCCCAGGCCGGCGCCGAACTGGCCCGCCGCGTCGCAGATGAATCCGCGCAGGTTCTGGTCGCCGGATCCATCGGACCGCTGGGTAAACCGGTAGCTCCCGTTGGGACTATTCACCGCGAAGAGGCCTTGAACGCCTTCAAGATTCAGGCCTCGGGATTGCTGGCGGGTGGAGTGGATCTCTTCATCCTGGAAACTTTCATTGATCTGGCTGAGATCACGTTAGCTATCCTGGCAGTGCGCGAACTGTCCGATCTGCCCATCGTGGCCATGATGACCATTGACCTGACCGATCTGACCGCTTATGGCCGCAGTCCTGAACAGGTCGCCGCTGAGTTGAATACGCTACCCATTGATGTGATCGGCTTGAACTGCTCCATCGGCCCGCAGCACGTCATGGATGGCATCGTGCGCATGAGGGGAATCACCGATAAACCATTGGCCGCCTTCCCCAATGCCGGTGAACCGCGCATGGTCGAGGATCGCATCCTCTATATGTCCACACCGGAATATTTCGCCGACTACACCCGTCGCATGGTGCAATCCGGAGTGCAGTTTGTGGGAGGTTGCTGCGGCACTACGCCTCGCCACATTCGCGCCATGCGCTCGGCCTTGAATTCACTCTTCCCGGCGACCGAGAAGAAAACGATTGTTCCTGTCAACGGCCGCAAGAATGAGCTTGCGCCCGCTCCTGAAATCCAACTGGCGCCGCGAGCAGATCGGTCGCCGCTGGGAAAATTCCTCGACTCGGGAGCCTTCCCGGTTTCCGTCGAACTCGCTCCGCCTCGCAGCAGCGACGTCTCGAAGATTCTGCAGCAGGTTCGGCTACTGAAAGCCGCCGGAATTGACGTCGTCAACATTCCCGACGGCCCGCGTGCCTCGGCTCGCATCAGCCCCATGATTTTGGCGCATATCATCACGCGAGAAACCGGCATGGATACCATTCTGCATTACGCCTGCCGCGATCGCAACATCCTGGGGATGCAATCGGACCTGCTGGGAGCCGACGCGCTCGGTTTGCACAATATTCTGGCGGTTACCGGAGATCCGCCCAAAATGGGCGATTACCCCATGGCCACCGCAGTCTTCGACGTGGATTCCATCGGCCTGCTGCGCATCGCCGACCACCTGAACCATTCCCGCGATCTGGCGGGCAATCCCATCGCGCATCCGACCTCGTTTTACCTGGGGGCCGGATTCAATCCCGGCGCGATTGATCTGGATCTGGAAATTGACCGCCTGCACCAGAAGATCGAAGCCGGAGCCGAGTACATCCTCACGCAGCCGGTGTTCGATTCCGAAATGCTGCTGAATTCGCTGCGCAGGGCCGGTGAAATCACCATCCCTGTCTTTGCGGGGATTCTGCCGTTGGCCTCCTACCGCAACGCCGAATTTTTCCAGAACGAAGTCCCCGGCATGGACGTGCCGCCCGAAGTGATGGAACGCATGAGGGTCGCTTCAGAGCAGGGGAAGGAGCATGGCATCAAAGAGGGCATCGCCATCGCCCGCGAATCGCTGGCAGCGGTTATATCGCACGTCCAGGGAGCGTACATCATGCCGCCTCTGGGCAAGGTGGAAATGGCCATCGAAACCGCGGCGGTGCTGGAGGGGAGGAATAAAGTCGAGCAGGTGCAAAAAATTGCGCTTGATTTGCACTGATTTATGTTGTATATTAGGATGAATTTTCCCTCAACCGTTGGAGGCGATCATGCCGAACCGGTGGATTTTCATCATCCTGTCAGTCTTTGCTAGACCGGCCAATCAAACAATTACCTCAAAACCCCGCATATTCCCACACCTTCTATTGATTTCGTTCCTTTTGATTGCTCCCGCCGCCGCCCAGGTGCAACCCCTGACCGCCTGGTGGATTGATACGGGGGAAACGAATACAACCTATCTGGGAACCGCAATGGTCCAACTTGGAGATATCAATTCTGATGGATTGGCTGATTTTTTAGTCCTGGCTGGCTACACACCTGGGCAGATGTATGTCTATTTGGGAAATGTTGCTCCAGATACCGTTCCGGATATCAACTTCCACTCGCCTGACAGCCAATGGGGCTGGTTCGGTTATAGATTATTCACTGTGGGCGATGTCAATGGGGACGGAGGTCCAGACTTTCTCGCCGGAGCTTCGGTAAATGGTTACAACGGCCCCCGCCATGCATACCTATACTTTGGCGGAGCCGCTTTTGACACGATTCCGGATGTACATATAGTGGGGGAGTCTGTCACGTATTCCGCATTTATGAGAAGTGGAGCCGGGCTTGGTGATCTCAATGGGGATGGATACAATGACTTCGCAATAGGCGATGATGATTATAACAGAATTTACCTCTACTATGGCGGTAATCCACCAGATTCCATTTCCGATGTTATCATACGTGGAAACAATATTCTACCTCAAATCGGTTGGTGCTTCGCGCCGCTGAGCGATGTCAACCAGGACGGTTACGCTGATTTTGTCATGAGTGATTATAGATATGCAATCCCGGGTATTACATCGAATGCAGGAGTAATTGCCATCTACTACGGTGGAAATCCTCCCGATACGCTTCCGGAAACCATCATCACGGGTCCTGCCGGGAGCCATCTGGGATTAGACCTGACCACATTGGATTGGAATGGTGATGGACAGCTGGACATTTTTGCTAAAACATTCATTGATTTTTATCCCAACGACAATGGTTCAATCTGGGAATTCAATGTCTCAATCGAAATGACCGGGTGGCCGGATCATATTATTCCATGTCCCTATTGGGAAAATATTGGCCTTTCTTTAGGGCACGTGGATCTTAATGGAGATTCTCTGCAGGATCTGATTTTTGCTCCCTATAATGGAGTGGGGGCGTACGTATTCCTGAACGGCGCTTTTACGGATACTCTCTACGATGCTTATTTTTACTTCAATAATTTTTCCTCCAACAATAGAGGACGTTCACTCTGCAATGCCGGTGATACCAATGGAGATGGCATCGAAGATTTAGCATTGGGGCAAAGTTATCTAAACCATGGCCGCGTGTATCTGATCAAAGGCAACTCCAGTTTACATCAGTCCCCGGTAGCACCGAACCAGGCACTCGACTTGCCGCATTCTATTGAGTTGTCTGCTTCTCCCAATCCCTTTAATCCTTATACCACCTTAAGCTATGAGCTGCCGGCTGCCAGCCAGGTGAGGCTGACAGTCTGGGATACCGCCGGAAGATTGATCAGCACGTTAATCAACGAGCGCCAGTTGCCGGGGGAACACATCGTTACGTTCGACCCTAAAGAGGTAAGCGGATCGGATCTGCCCTCAGGTCTCTACCTCGCCCGGCTGTCGGCGGGGACGATGACCACTACCCGCAAGCTCGTGTTGCTGAAATAAAACTCAGAGTGGAGGCGACTATGTCGCACCGTTGGATTTCAATCATCTTGTTTGCTACGGCGTTGACCGTTTCGGTTTGGGCGGAAACCATTCTGCCCGATTTCCAGGCCAACTCTACACTCGCTAATCATCCACCGCAACGCCATGCATTCTCAATCGCTGACACCAATACTCAGACCATCTACACAGCCTTTGGCTCCCAACGCGACGGCCTCAACTGGGACATTGCTCTGGCCCGTTTCAACTATAACCTCCAGATCCAAGGCGAGGTCACTTACTTGAACGATCCCCCGGGAAGTTGCCAGCATCCCCGGCTGGTCCTTGGTACTAGTGGTGGGTTTGGGGCCTGCTGGGTGCAGGCGGGACATGTTTATTTCCGGTCTTTAAATCAGTCAGGTCTCCCGGTTAGCTTGCCTGTAATAATTGACGACAATACCGCTGTGCTTGCGGCTGACGCTGCCAACATTGCCGCTTTGACGGACGGTTATCTGCTGGTCTGGTGTGACACGCGGGATAGCAGCAAGATCTGGTCACAGAAGGTTGGCTTTGGCGGCAATCTGATCGGATCGAATTTCCCTATCCAGCCGGATAGCACCGGCAACATCATCGGCTTGGAAACCCAGAATCACCCCGATGGGCGGGTGCTGGTGTCATGGGTGGCCGATGGCAATTACAGCCGAGGTCGCTGGCTGGATAACACGGGTGCTTTTTCAAGCAATGTATTCGACATGGCAGACACATTCAGCAGTATTAGTAAATCTTTAGTCCGCTTCGCAGAAGACGGTACAGGTATCTTGTATCAGTATGCCGGGGATTCTATTTTTACTGCAAATCTTGATTCAATGGGCGAGCAGGTCGATTCGCATTATTATCATGGTTACTGGCATCAGTCAGGCGGAGGAAGTGAACCGGTTTATTATTCCTGGTATTGGACCTATTCATTTCCTGATTTGGAATATTCGGGCGGGGCGAGTTTTCTGAATATCTCCCGCTATGAGTATCATTGGATGGATATGTGGGGCGGGAGCATAAATACCATATACAATTTTCTGTGCTCTACTACCCTGGATACATTTAAACATATATGGGGTACAACAACCGATTATGATATCTGCTTTCTTAATTCGCAGCAATTGCTGGTCAGCTATATGCCCGCACAGCCGTCGTCTGTAATACTGCAGAAATATTCAATTGCCACTTTGGATTCACTATCGGCGCGAGTTGGCATCTATGAGCCCGGTTTCGATCTCGCCCAGAAAACGTCCAATATCTGCGTTCATCAGAACGGTGGATTTCGCTTCTCCTATACGACTCAGACGGATTCGGGATTAGGTATTTTCACTCGTTACTTCAGTGCGGATGGAACGCCCTCTGCTCCGGATACCCAGATATCCATGAATCTAGGTCAGTTGATTTATCCCGGTACCGCCAGGATGAGACTGACAGCTGACGATAAAACCCTGATAGCCTGGTCCTTTGGCGGAGATATTTGGGGAACTTTATTTAGTGGAGCCGTCTGGAGTGGGGGCATACAGCACTATATTATGGCCCCAGATCTTGATAGTACCAGTAAAGTCCCTAATTTTGATATCAATGTGAATAACAAAACGGCTGTGGCCTGGCGTGTATGTACTCCCGGCGTAATCACTGGTAGAATGTACTATCAGTATTTTCCGCAATTATTCGGCTCACCGTTTACCGCCCTCGCGCTGATTCCCCCGACAGGGACCGGCCAGCCGGGTCAGCCGGATGTGGGGTTGAGGGATGATGGTCATTTTCTGGTCTGCTGGAACAAATGGCAATCTTATGTGGGGCCGATCCAAATACAGGCGGGTTATAATTATTCCACTTTGCAAGGAGATATTGTCCAGATCTCAGAGGATAGCAATGGAGGAGCTTGCAGTCATCCAGTGCTCAGGAAATCTCCGTCTGGGTATTGGATCACCTGGATACAATATGCCAGCCCTAATAACCGAAGAGTTTACCTGCGCCAGGTCAACAACCTAGGCAGTCCGGTCGGGAATGTGATTCCGATTACAGGAGCAGGTTTGATGTCAATGGGTATTCCGTCACTGGCGGTTTCAGCTTCCTCCGGCAACTTCGTCATCGCCTGGCGGGACTCGTCAAGCGGCGATCCCGGCGACATACTCGCCCGGCAGTTTAACGCCGATGGCAGCTTCTACGGCGACTATGCCTACCGCGTCAACAGTGACAGTGGCAATGCACTACAAAAGGAGCCAGCGGTCGCGTTTGGACCCAATGATCAGCTCTACATCTCATGGACCGATTACCGCATTGCCTACCATCAAGGGGACATTTTCTGCAAAGTGATCGAGTGGGAAGACGCTCTGGCCGCAACACCGGGCCAGATCCAGGTTCCGCTTCAATTCGGTCTGAAATCACCACATCCCAATCCGTTCAACTCCTCCACCGTCATCAGTTATCAGCTGCCAGCTTTTAGCCCTGTGAGATTGACAGTTTGGGATACTGCCGGGAGGTTAGTAGCAACGCTGCTGGACGGGTGGCAGGAAGCAGGATCGCATGAAATCACGTTCACCGGATCGAAATATTCCTCAGGGCTCTACTTTGCGCGGATGCAGTCGGGGGAATTCACGGCAGTGCAGAAGATGATGCTTCTCAAGTAAAAACTATAAAGTAATAGTGAAAAACAATGGGTGCCTATGCGGGCGGGTGGCCCGGTTTGCTCGCAAACCGGGTTTATCCTGAAGAGGCACTCTCGCGAGCGCCTTCGTTGTTTTTACTGTCGGGGTCAGGGGCGACCCCGACTATGATGACCGGCAGGGACGCCGGCCCTACCAACTCCTGTCTCCTGTTTCCCCGGCGCGACTTCTCGCGCCCCAGCGAATTTTCGTGTGCGTAGGCCGCGAAATTTCGCCCGATTGGGATATTTGTATAAATATTTAATATATGACGTATCACCGTCGGGGTCAGGGGCGACCCCGACTATGGATTCTGGATCAATCCCTGCCCCCCCCCAACCCCCAACCCCCAAACCCCCAACGACTAACGACTTTTCTTCACCTTCCCCCTCAACTTTCCTTCCACCTCTGCCGATATAATAATCAGAATTCCTTATACCCCCCCCTTATCAAGGGGGGCAGGGGGGATCAAACAAGGTCATCCACATACCCCCCCTTATCAAGAGACCTTTTTCTGGGGTGTTACGGACCACTCCGTGACGCGCATTCAAGCCGTCATGGTATGGACCATGACGGCCCAGGAAATGGATTCCGGATCGGGCTGAAGCCCGTCCGGAATGACAATTCGGGAATATTTCAAAGCGCTCTCACCATGTGGGGCAGGGGGGATTAGTCCTCAATGCAGATGCAGCAATTCCTGGAAGCGTTGCGCGATTATCGCGCTTCCACCACCGATATCTTGATGGTCCTGCTGGGACTGACGGCGCTGGTCGTCTACCTGGTGTATCGCAACCGCTGGCAGCGAGCCATGGCATTGCACCTGAAGAAACGGCGGGCGCGTGCTGATTTTCTGGCGGGCTGCCGGGAACGCAGCCTGCTGAAAGAGGAGATCACGCTGTTGGCTACCGGCGCAGGCCCCTTTGATCCTGAAGTGGCGTTGGGGTTGCTGCAGTCGAATGTCAGCTTCGACCGCTTCGCCCGCGACCTGATGCTCCGCGCCAACATTGACCAGATCACCCGGCTGAACTCGATCCTGACCGGCATTCGCGGCAAGCTGGGATTCCGGCCTCCGCCGCGAGGGCTATCGCTGGTATCGTCCCGCGAACTGAGCCATGGGCAGTTCGTTTACCTGGTGTTCCCCAACGACCAATTCCTCGAAGCCATCGTTGACGAGGTAGACGAGACCAAGTTAGTCGTCACGGTCATCGGCAGAATCCCACACCGGTTGCCCATGTTTTCCGGATCGCCGGTGATGATTCACTTAAACCGCGCCGGAGATGCCCGCTACGCTGGATCGGCATTTATATTGAAATCATCCTCGGACGAGGAGGAGGTTTACCTGACCTTAAGCCACGCCGACGACCTGCGCCGGGATCAGCGGCGCCGCGATTTCCGCGTGGACGAGAACCGCGCCATCTGCCTATGGGTAATGGATGGATCCCAGGACAGCGTAGACGACCGTTCCCGCATCGAAGATATGATTCCCGAACGCGCCTCACTGGATGATATTTCCGGTGGTGGAGCTTCCCTCATCTACCAGCGCGAGCTGCCGGTCAATCAACGTTTGTACGTCAATCTCGATCCTTCACAGACGTACGGGTTGCCCCTCGTCAAGGCGACAGTCATTCGATCAACTCGCCGCAGCGGGCTCTCCTCCTGGGGAATCTCGGTGCGCTTCGACGACCTGCGCCCCTCGGAACGTCAGTGCATCGTTCGGCATGTGTTCATGCAGGAGAGGGAGTACTTGAAGGCAGTATAATTTACACCAGTTTCCCCGGCATAGCCTCCAGCGCGGCCATCGCTAGGTTGATCAGGCTGTCCAAATCATTCAGATCCATAACCGAAGAGGGGCTGTGCAGATAGCGGCAGGGGACGGCCAGCACACCCGTCAATACCCCGCCTGCGGCTAGATGGATTTCCCCCGCGTCAGTGCCGCCAAAGAGAGGCTGTTTCAACTGGTATATGATTTGACGATCCCGCGCTACTTCCTGCAGGAAGCGCAGCATTTTCGGCGACGTGACCATGGTGCGGTCGGCCACCGTGATAGCCACGCCTTGACCAACCTGGCAGGGGCTTAAATGGCCGGGCACACCGGGGAAATCCCCCGCAGTGGTGGCTTCCAGAACCAACGCTGCATTCGGCGCGATCCGCCGTCCGGCGACGCGAGCCCCGCGCAACCCCAGCTCCTCGCCAGAGGCGAAATTCACCGCGAGTTTGTAGGGCAGCTCACGCCCCTGTAAGCGTGTCAGGATCTCGATAGCGGCTGTGCACCCGGCGCGATCATCGAAAGCTTTGCTCAGGATCAGACTGTCCGATAGCTTCCGGTAAGGGCCATCCAACACACCCGGAATGCCGGGAGCGATCCCCAGATCGGCGGCGTCGGCTTTGCTGCGGCAACCCGCATCCAGGAACAAATCTTCCACCGGCACGGCTTTGTCTCGTTTTTCCGGCGGAGTAATGTGCGGGGGCGCGAATCCCACCGCCGCGGCGAGGTAGCCTTCCTTGCCTTTCAAGGTGACCCGCGATCCCGGAAACAGCCTTCCGTCCCATCCCCCCAGCGGAGCGAACCGCAAGTAGCCCCGTTCATCCACATGCGAAATGATCAAACCTACCTCGTCCGTATGCGCGTCCAGCATCACAATCTTGTCGGAAGTTCCTTCTCGCCAGGCGGTCAGATTGCCGGCGGGATCTTCTTCCACACGGTCGGCCAGCGGCGTCACCGTCAACCGGATCATGTCGCGCACCTCATCCTCAAAGCCTGGCGGCCCAAAGGCCTGGCACAACGATTCCAGAAGTTGTTGTCTATCCATGTTTTACCTCGTCTGTTTTCCCAGCCACTAGCGACTAGCTACCAGCTACCAAAAAAGATTGAACATCCCCAGATACCAATCCATTAACGCCTGCCCGACCCAGATCGTCACCCAGGCGCCCAGCGCGAAAAAGGGCCCCATGGGGATGCGTTTTTCGCTGGTTTTTTTTCGGCGATAGAGGCCGTACAACATCGCAGCAATGGTCGCGCTTAAAAACAGAATTAGAAATTGCCCGGGTCCGAAGGTGAAGCCCAATACCAACGTCAACTTGAAATCGCCGAACCCGCTCCACCGCCCCGCGGCTATTTTTCCTGCCAGCATCATGACTACTGCCAGGAATAATCCCAACGCGAATCCAAGCCCTGCTTGCATCCAAGTGTGCGGTGGCGCCAGAATCATCCACAGCACACTTAAAAATACGCCCAATATTACCAAGGGATTGGGCAAGCGGTAGTGATCCAGATCAATCAACCCCAGGATGACCAATAGGATCATCCACGCGCCCAGGAAAGGGAAGTCCGGCGTCCAGCCGATATTGAGGTACAATGTGGCGAAGATCAATCCGCACAAGAGTT
This sequence comes from Calditrichota bacterium, assembly GCA_020051775.1. Classification (GTDB taxonomy): domain Bacteria; phylum Electryoneota; class B3-LCP; order B3-LCP; family B3-LCP; genus JAGVQJ01. The sequence continues at coordinate 13,814 of JAGVQJ010000090.1, forward strand.
CGATCAGCGGGTATCGCAAGGCAATGGCATAGCCGCAGCATGCCGCTCGGCCTTTTAGGAAATAAAAGCTCAGGATGGGGACGTTGCGCCAGAGCGGGATCGGTTTTCCGCAGTGCGGACAGCGCGACCCCGGCTTAAGCAACGATTCGCCTCGCGGTAGCCGCCAGATCACGACATTGGCGAACGACCCCAGTACCGCTCCGAGGATAAACGAGAAAGAAAATCCCAGCGGAGCCGCCTGCTTGAACACCGCCCAATAATATCCCCAATCACCGCTGTTTGCCATGATCATAGTCAAGTTCAAGATCTATCTAAAAGTCCTAAAGTTTTATCAGAGTCTTTTGTATCTCTTTTAAGGCGTTATTGACTTTCGTGCGCGCCTCGCCCTTCAACCCGGCTGCCCAGGTTTCCAGTTCCAACGGCTCTGGAAGAGTCACCTCCGGTGCAGCCGTCTTAAGCCGCTGCCAAATGCGCACTGATTCAGCCTCCGCCAGGTCGAATTCCGAAAAGATAGCACGTCTTGTCAAAAGGTCACTCGAGGAGCCATCCCAAACTAACCGACCCTGGTCCAAAGCGAGCATGCGAGGGCAAATCGCCATTGCTAAATCCAGGTCATGGGTGATCAGCAAAATTCCACTCTCAGGTCTGCGATTCTGGATCACCGCCTTGATTTTCACTTTGTGCGGATAATCCAATCCCAAAGTCGGTTCATCCAGGATCAGCCAATCGGGTTGGATCACCAGCAGGGAGGCGATGGTCACCAACCGGCTTTCTCCACCGGACAAATTCAGTGGATTGCGGTTCTGAAATATCTCCGGATCCAGGCCTACTGCTTCCAATGCCGATTCGACAAGACGTGGGATTTCATCTTTCGGTGTACCCCACTGTCGCGCCGCGAATGAGACCTCCTCGAAAACCGTTGTCTCGAATATTTGCGCTTCGGGGAGCTGAAACACCAGCGCCACTCTCCTCCGCAGGTCGCGACGGTTCGGAAAGCGGTCATCCCTAAGGTGACCATCGAAAAGCAGATGGCCGGAGGCCGGGGAAAGCAGTCCGTTCAACAATTGTGCCAACGTGGACTTGCCCGAACCCGACGGCCCCACCAGCGCCGCGCATTCGCCGCTTTTTAACTCGAAACTCACCTGCTCTAAGACCGGCGCAGTCTCACGATTATCATCGTAACGAAAAGTAAGGTCTTCAGCGCGGATATCCATATTGTCTCTATAACCCGAATATATCCTTCAAATGATCGAATTTGCGGGCGGTTCCAAAAGTTAAGCAGAAAGGGTGGAAATAAAAAGGCCGACGCCAACTTTTTTTCATGTGCAAAAGATTGCACTTGACATGCACAGAAAAGTTACGTATATTAGTGGCGTTATTTATGGAGGAATTACAATGATCCGCGCAATCCTGATTTTAATCACAGCCGTACTCGTGACCGCCGGAGACATTCCAGCACAGCCGGTAGAGTGGTGGGTCTCGCGGTACGACGGCCCGGCGCAATCGAGCGATGCCGCGCGCGAAATTGCCATGGACAATGAAGGAAACGTCTACGTCACCGGCCGAACTTCGATGCTAGGATTTCTGGACATTCAGTATCATACCATCAAGTACAACGCTGTGGGGCAAGAGGTCTGGTCGGCGAATTACGGCGGCACGGTGCCCAATTCCACTGCTTCAGCGGGTAATATTGCCGTAGACGCCGAGCACAATGTTTACGTTACGGGTTGGATAAATTGGACGGACGGAGAGAGTGCTGATATCGCCACATTAAAGTACGATCCGGCCGGGAATCCACTCTGGGCTGATGTGTATGATGGACCAGCAGGCGGCAACGATCTGGCCTGGGACATGGCCCTGGATTCGCAAGGGAACATTCTGGTCGTCGGGTACACCAGCACTGCCGATACGATTCTCAACTCCACTCAATTCATCGTGATCAAGTACAACCCCGACGGCGTCAGGCGGTGGACGGCGACCTATGGCAATAACGCTCGAGCGACCGCCGTGGCGGTTGACGAAACGGGGAACGTCTATGCCACTGGAAGTGTATCTTCTGCCCAAACCCAAACTGATTACGCCACGGTGAAATACGATTCTCAAGGAGTGTTCCAGTGGGAAGCCATCTACGACGGCCCCGGCCGCATGTTCGATGACGCCGTGGATCTGGGCGTGGATCACGAGGGCAATGTCTACGTCACAGGCACCAGTGCACAGGCTGATCTCGATGTAGCTTGTACCACGATCAAATACGATAATCAAGGTCAACCACAGTGGGTGAACACATACGACGGACCCGCGGACAGCATTGACGTCCCGACAGCTTTGGTTGTTTGTAATTACGGCGGCGTTGTCATCACGGGAGGAAGTTACGGCGTGGGGACGCTGTACGATTGCCTCACTATAAAATACACCTCCGGCGGCCAACAGGAATGGGCCTCTCGCTATGACGGCCCTTCCCACGGCCAGGATTACGGCCGGGATATTGAATTGGATCGTTTCGATACCCCGGTCGTTTGCGGTTCGACGGAGGGGTGGGGTAACTTCATTCCCGGCGATTACCTGATGATTAAATATCAGTGGGATGGGAGCTGGTATTGGATTACGACCTACGACGGCCCTGCTAACTATTCTGATGAAGCGCTCGCCGTGGCCGTCAGCCAGAATAGCCTGGAATACGCGGTAACCGGTCAAAGCATGAGCAGCATCTTCGTTCCGCCTCAAAATTACGATTACGCTACCGTGAAATACTACGAACCTGACGGATTAATCCCAGAACCTGGATCAGGGACTACTCCGGAGGAATTCGCCTTATATCCCGCTCACCCCAACCCCTTTAATGCCACCACCGCCATAACCTACAATCTGCGAGTGGGGAGCTACGCAATTTTGCATGTGTTCGATACTTCGGGCCGATTGATCAGTACGCTGGTGGGTGGCTGGCAGCAGGCTGGAACGCACCAGGTGTATTTCGATGGGTCGAAACTTTCAACCGGCCTCTATTTCATCAGACTGCAAGCAGGTGAATTCACCGCATCAACGAAGACGCTGCTGCTCAAGTAACGTCTGCTGGTACCACAATTACAAGCGAATGGCGCTCCATCGAGCGTCTTTCGCATTTTTAACCCCCTTAATTTTTTAGACCTTCAAACTTTCTCTTGACTTTTGTGAATAATTTGGCTATATTCTTACTAAGTGAATCAATGGATCGCCGGGATTTTATCAAAGGCGCAGTTGGCGCCGCTGGGCTTTTCTTCGCCAGCCGGTATACGCGGGCATTGCCGGTCGAAGTGTCGGTCACTCTGGTGCGTGATCCCGCCTGCGTCAACCGGGGCGTTGTGGACGTGCCACGCGCCGGAATGCTCTTGGATCGCCTGTTGCGCGAGCATTTCAACGCGGCTAACCCGGTGGAAATCCTGCGAACTCTGTTTTCACCGCGCGACCGCATCGGGATCAAAGTCAACTGCCTCTCCGGGCGGCGCATGTCCACTCATGTGGAACTGGTGGACGCCCTGGTTCAGCGGCTGATTCAAGCCGGTGTGCCGCCGCGCAACCTCCTGATTTGGGATCGGTTGAACTCGGAACTGCGCGAAGCCGGATTCACGCTTAACGCCTGGGGCAAGCCGGTGGCCTGTGCCGGTTGCAATGGCCTGGGCTACGAATCTGAATTGACTATGCACCGTTCCATCGGCAGTTTGTTCGGCAAACCTGTCACAGAGCTGTGTACGATCCAAATTAACGTGCCCGTGCTGAAAGATCACGGTGTGGTCGGCCTTACGCTGGGGATGAAGAACTTCTTCGGAGCCATCCACAACCCCAACAAATACCATCCCAACGGCGGCGACCCCTACGTGGCGGATCTCTATTCGCACCCGGATATTGGTGGAAAAGTGCGGTTGACCATCGTGGATGCGCTGGAAGTGCAACCCGAAGGCGGCCCGCCTTTCCAACCCAACTGGTGCATGGACTACGGCGGCATGATGACTTCCGCCGACCCTGTCGCCTTAGATAGGGTGGGGTGGAAGCTGATCGAAGACTTGCGCGCCCAAAAAGGCCTGCCAACTCTGGCCGAAGCCAAACGCGAACCGAAGTACATTCACACGGCAGCGTTGTTGGGATTGGGGGAAGACGAGGTAGCCTCCATACGTTTCCGGGAGGTCTGATGGCTGGGTTGAATCGCCGATCCTTTCTGGCCACTGCCGGTGGGACCTGCGCCCTAGCCCTCTGCCCATTTACAAGCTTGTTGACGCCAGCCTCGGCGCAGGAAAACTTGCCGGAAGCGCGGGTCACACCGCACCCGGCGCTGCACTGGGAGAAACAATCCGGGCGCAGAATAAAGTGTACTCTATGTCCTCGCGAGTGCCTGGTGGACGACCGGGAACGAGGATATTGCGGCGTGCGCGAAAATCGTGGTGGCGATTACTTCACTCTGGTTTGGGGCAATCCCTGCACCCTGAATATTGACCCGGTGGAAAAGAAGCCGCTCAATCATTTTCTACCCGGCACTAAGATATTTTCTCTGGCTACGGTGGGTTGTAACGTCAATTGCAAATTCTGCCAGAACTGGCAGATTTCCCAAGTGCGGCCTGAACAGGAACGCAGCTATGACGCTTCGCCGCAGAAGATCATCGAGATGGCAAAGCAGAGCGGTTCTCCGGCCATTGCCTCCACTTACACGGAACCCGTGGTCTTTTATGAGTACGTCAAGGATATTGGCCGGATCGCCTTGCAGCAGGGCTTGAAGAACGTCATCATATCCAACGGCTATATCCAGGAAAAGCCACTGCTGGAGCTGCTGCCGTATTTAAGCGCCGTCAAGATTGATTTGAAAGCCTTCACCGAGCGGTTTTATAAGGAAATTGTCGGCGGTGAGCTGAAGCCGGTTTTGGATACCTTGGAACGGCTAGTCAAGGCGGGGATGTGGACCGAGCTCGTCTACCTGGTCATCCCCACGCAAAATGACGACGCGGCTGAGATCCGTTCGATGTGCCGCTGGGTGGGAGAGAAGTTGGGCCGGGACGTGCCGGTGCATTTCACCCGCTTTCATCCTGAATACATGTTGAAAACACTGCCGCCTACTCCCGTAGCTACTCTGGAACAAGCGCGAGAGATCGCTCTGGCTGAAGGGTTGCATTACGCCTACGTTGGTAACGTGCCCGGCCATCCGGGCGAACACACCTACTGCCCGTCCTGCCAGGCGGTGGTCATTCACCGTTCGGGTTTTCGAGTGGAATTGGATGGTTTCGCGCACGGCGCGTGTAAAAAGTGCAGACAGAAGATACCCGGGGTTTGGGTTTAGTTCGACAAGGTTTACCGATCAGTGCTTTCATCCATCTCATTATCAGCGAGCACCCGAATGAATGCGGGTGCCATCAAACCGGGCGCTATTGTATTGCTCAGCCTATTGCTCATCTTGTGCGCCTGCCGGGGTTCTAAATCGGAAGGGGATCCGACTATGCAGCATGCAGTCTCCTCACAGGATATCCGCCGCCCGGCAGTGGCGGGAAGCTGGTATTCAAGCGATTCTCTGGAATTGAAGGACCAGCTCGAAAATTATCTTTCCGAAGCTCAGGATTTTAAGCTTCCCGAGATCATCGGCCTGGTAAGCCCTCATGCCGGTTATATCTATTCCGGCCCTGTGGCGGCTTACGCTTATCGTCAGATCGAAGGCCGTCATTACGATGTGGTCGTTGTTGTGGCTCCCAGCCATGTGGAAGCCTTCCCCTTTGCCGCCGTTTATGGCCGGGGTGCTTATCAGACTCCTTTCGGGCAAATCCCCGTAGAAGTCGAATTAGCCCTTCGTCTCACGGAAGGTCACAAACGAGTCAAGATCAGCGATAAAGGCCATCGCCAGGAAACCCAGAGCCGCCAGGAACATTCCCTGGAAATGCAACTTCCCTTTCTGCAGATTGCTCTGGGTGACTTCAAGTTGGTTCCCATCGTCATGGGCGATCAGTCGGATTCGGTGATCAATGATCTGGCAGCTTCTCTGGCGCACGCTCTTAAGGGAAAGAAGGCTCTGCTGGTGGCTTCCAGCGATCTATCACACTTCCACCCCTATGATGAAGCGAATCGCCTGGACTCCGCCCTGAACCGACGCTTGGCGGATTACAATTCGCAGGCGTTTCTGACCGATCTGCGTTACGAGAAGGTGGAAGCTTGCGGTGGTGGGCCGATCTGTGCGGTTATGGAAGCTTGTCGTTTGCTGGGAGCCAACCGATCCCGGCTGCTGAAATACGCCAATTCCGGCGATGTGACCGGTGACCGCTCGCGCGTGGTAGGATACACTGCGGCCGCATTCTACGTTGATCCGGTGGGTGAAACGAAGAAAATCTCCCAGGCATTGCACCGCGACACGACGCTCATATCGCCCGAAGATCGGCAAGCTCTGCTGCGCATTGCCCGCGCGACGATCGAGGCGGTCGTTCGAGGCGAGCGAGTTCCCGCGTTCGAGGCGACCTCGCCCCTACTGCTGGAAGATCGCGGCGCCTTTGTCACGATCCACAAGAAGGAAGATTTACGCGGCTGTATTGGCTACATTATCGGCGTAAAACCGCTATACCAGACGGTGTGCGAAGTGGCGGAAGCTGCTGCGTTGCGCGATCCTCGTTTTGATCCGGTACTGCCCGCCGAGTTGCCCGACTTGCATTTGGAGATATCGGCGCTATCCATACCCCGGCGCGTCAGTGACATCAGCGAAATCCAAGTGGGAACGCACGGAATCATCATCCGTCGGGGTTATCGGCAGGGGTTGCTGCTGCCGCAAGTTGCCACGGAATATGGCTGGGATCGCAAGACGTTCCTGGAACATACCTGCCGCAAGGCGGGCCTGCCTATTAATGCCTGGCAGGATGAAGAAACCGAAATCGAAATATTCAGCGCCGAAGTGTTCGGTGAAAAATAATCTGACAGGGTAAATATAACTCCTCGAAAGGTGCGCTTCATGGTACGGACTACACTGCTGTTTACTGCGGTACTTTTGCTGATCGCCGGCTCGGCCTATGCAGGAGATATCACCACACATCATACCGCTGCTCTTTCCAGCTTGGAATCAGGAGTAGACGGTTTTCATCATATCACCTTCTCACCCGGTCCGGTTTACGGTCAGCCCGGAGCTCCGGAACTACCGTTCATCGGGCACACCCTGCTCCTGCCACCGGGCGAGGAGATCCAATCCGTCACCCTCCGGAACGCCGTCTGGACGCCACTTCCGAGTAGTTACCATCTTTATCCAGCGCAATCTCCGGTGCCCTTAAGCCAGAAGGAAATTCCGGCATTTACGCCGCCCGATCCCGCAATCTATGCTTCAGAAAGAGTCTATCCGCAGAATCCCGTGGAAATGTCCCGTACGGACTTCTTCTGTGGCTACAGCCTGGGATCTATATCGCTCTGCGCCCTGCGGTATCAACCCGTTTCCGGTCGTGTAGAAGCTCTAACCGCTTACGAGCTCATCGTTGGTACTCATCCTACTTCCCGTGCCCAGGTCGCTGTGAGTTCCATGCTGAATCAGAATCCCGAGACTCTTCAGCGTCTGGCTCGTCAAGTAGAGAATATCGAAGCGGCCTCGGCGTATGGCAGTCCTGATGAAACCGATGAGGTAACCTGCAATTACCTGATCATCACCTCCGCCGCGCTGCAATCCGCGTTTGAGGAGTTGGCGGCCTATCGCACCTCGCATGGCCTGCAAGCAGAAATCATGCTGGTCGAGGACATTATCACCCAATATTCCGGCGTGGATACTCCGGATAAAATCCGCAACTGCATCCTCAGCGTTTATCAGAACAACTGGCTGCAGTATGTGCTCCTGGGCGGCGATACCGATCTGGTTCCCAAGCGTGGATTATGGGCGCAGATGAACGGTGGTTCTTCCAACGATCCCGATCCCGACATTGCAGCGGACCTTTACTATTCCAACCTCGATGGAAATTGGAATGCCGACGGCGACAACCTCTACGGTGAAACTAACGACCTTCCGGATCTCTATTTTGATGTTGCCATAGGCCGCATGTCAGCCGGAAACGTTTCGCAAGCTCAGCACTTGATCGCCAAGACCATCGCTTACGAAACCGCTCCGGTCGGCTTAGAATTGCAGCACGGCCTGATGGTGGGTGAAGACTTGAATTGGTCTGTGTGGGGGAGCCAGATCAAGAACGAGATTCGGCTGGGCAGCAGCACGGGAGGCTACACGACCGTGGGTTTCCCCGCCAGCTTCCAAGTGGACACCCTGTACGAAACCCCCTCCTATCATTTCACCGCGATGACCACACTGCTGCCCATGCTGAATGGCGGCGAACACTTGATCAACCACATGGGACATGGCAACGTAGATTGGATGTTGAAATTCTCGAGCGGCCAGATTACCGACCAGAACTGCACCAACAACGGCGTGGATCACAACTTCTACCTTGCGTACAGTCAAGCTTGTTATTCAGGCAGTTATGATAACCGCACCACCAATTTCACCTACACCAGTGACTGCATAAGCGAGAATTTCACCAACATCGCGAATGGTGCCGTCGCGGTCATTGCCAACTCTCGCTTCGGTTGGGGATCGCCGCCCAGCACCAATGGACCCTCCCAGTTCTATGACCGGGAATTTTTCGACGCCCTCTTCGGTGAAGACATATACAAGCTGGGCTGGATTAACGCCGA
>JAGVQJ010000159.1 GCA_020051775.1 Calditrichota bacterium
AAGAATATACCACAAAACCGCGTCAAAGTCAAGTAATAAAATAATCCCGGCTCCGCCGGCGCGGGAACGGGGTCTATCTGAAGAACTGCGGATTGTCGCTGAAACCCTTAGTTGTACAGGTTAATCGCTTGCAAGGGCCGTGCAATAACCGCCAACGAAAATAGCCCGAAATCTCCACATTGAGCAATTGAGGGAGTCGAGCTAACTTATTAAAATATAAGCATTATGTGCGTGAGAATGGCGGGAATCGAACCCGCGACCAACGGCTTAAAAGGCCGCTGCTCTACCGGCTGAGCTACATTCTCTTTAAATATTAATAAATCAGACCAGATCGCCGCGAGGCATAATGGTCTCTTCCTGTCCGGCGCCCAACGAGATCATGTGCACGGGCACCCCGGTGAAGGATTCGATCTTTCGCAAGTAGGATCGGGCGCCTTCAGGCAGATCACTCAGCGTTCTCGCTGCGCTGCCTCCCACCCAATGCGGCGCTTCCTCATATACCGGTTGCACTTCTTCCCATCCCTGAATGGTGGGTGGCACACCGGGCAGAATCTGTTCACCGATGCGATAGGCGCTGCACACCTGCAACGGTTTTACGCTTTCCAACACATCTAACTTTGTCACTGCCCAGCCGTTGATGCCGTTCCAGCGAGCAGCATCTCGAGCGGCCACCAAATCCAGCCAACCAATACGGCGTGGGCGGCCGGTGGTAGCTCCAAATTCGCCGCCGCGCAGTCTGATCATCTCGGCTCCGGCGAGATCCATTTCGGTGGGGAAAGGCCCGCTACCCACTCTCGTGCAGTACGCTTTCAGCACTCCCAATACGAAATCTACCTTTGAAGGAGGCAAGCCGATTCCAACGATCGGGCCACCGACAGTGGGGTGCGAGGAGGTGACGAAGGGATAAGTCCCCAAATCCAGATCCAGAAAAGTGCCTTGAGCGCCCTCCAGCAGGATCATCTGCCCGAGACCTAAAGCTTCATGCAATTTATGGACGGTATCACCGGCATAAGGCGCCAAGGTTTCCGCCCAGTGTTCCGCTGTTTCCAAGAATTGCACGCGATCAGGTGCTGTCGTTTGGTAGATCTTTTCTAAGATAAGGGCATGTTGGTCGTACAAGGCTCCGAAACTTTTCAAGCGCCTGGGTTTATCCAGCAAATCTCCCAAACGCACGCCGCGCCTTCCGGCTTTGTCGCTATATGCAGGGCCGATGCCCCGGCTGGTAGTGCCGATCTTGTTTTCACCCAGGGCGCTTTCGTAAAAGCCGTCCAACAGTTTGTGCGTGGGCAGCACCAAGTGCGTGCGCAGATCAATCGTCAACCTGCCTCTTAAGGAAATGCCCAGAGCTTCGATCTCAGTCAGTTCGTTGAGGAGTCCTTCCGGATCCATTACGACGCCGGGGCCAATCAAGCATTGAGTTTGAAGACTTAATACACCCGATGGCAGAAGGTGGAGAATGATCTTGCTTTCACCACGCCGGATGGTATGACCGGCATTGGCACCGCCCTGGGTACGCGCCACGACCTGAGCCCTGGCAGCCAGCAGATCCACTATTTTACCCTTACCCTCATCACCCCATTGGGCGCCAATCACCACCACCACAGGCATGGAATAATTCCTCGTTTCTTTAGATCCGTCTCCAGAATGCCCTCAAGAGCGGGAATTTTGCCTTACTTCTTGGTGGGACGACGCTGCTTTTGCAGTTTTTCCGCTCGCGCGTTCCATTCGACCAGAATGGGGCTGGCGATGTAAACTGTGGAATACGTCCCCGCAAAGCTGCCGATTAACAGCGCCAATGCGAAGTCGCGAATGACCGAGCCTCCCAGGAAAAAGAGCACCCACAATACCAGGAAAACGGTCAGGTTGGTCACGATGGTGCGCGATAGGGTTTGATTAATCGAAACGTTGATAATCTCTTCCAAACCTTTGGTGCGCATCTTTTTCAAATTTTCGCGGATACGGTCGAAGATCACAATGGTATCGTTGATCGAATACCCGATAATGGTCAGCAGAGCCGCGACGATGGTCAGAGAAATCTCCTTGTTCAGTATGGCGAAGATGCCCACCACTACCAAAACGTCGTGGAACAGTGCGATGATTCCTGCCAGCGAAAACAGGAATTCGAATCGCGCCGTGACGTAGATTAAAATTCCCGCCAACGCCAGAATTGAAGCAATGATGGCCTTGCCGCGCAGCTCGGATCCGATCTTCGGGCCGATATTCTCGACCTGACGCACTTCGAAGCGGTTGTTGGGGAAGGCTTCCCGCAAAGCGGCCTGGATCTTTTCTGGAGCGTCGCCCTCCACAGCCGATTTTTTGAATTGAATCAGAATGTCCGGCACACTACCGAGTTCGCTGATACTCTTGATCTCAGCGTCTCCAAGACCGATGCGGCTCATGGTAGATCGTACTTCCCCTTCGGAGGCCGGTTTCTCGAAGCGAATTCTCATCGAAATGCCGCCGGTGAAGTCAATGGACCAGTTCGGCCCGCCGCGCAAGACCATACTCAGCAACCCGATCAGAATGACCGCGGCCGAGATACTCATAGCCACGCGGCGAATCCTCAGGAAGTTATAATTGGTATTCTTAAACCATTCCATAGCTTGTCCATCAATTGGTTAGATGCTGAGCCGAGTAGGAGTAAATTTCTGGGTGTAGAGGTCAAATATCAGGCGCGAAGCGACAATGGCAGTGTAAATGGACACAGCGACACCGATCATCAAGGTCAAGGCAAAACCGCGGATAGGTCCAGTCCCGAACTGGTACAGCACCACAGCCGCGATGATCGTCGTAATGTTTGCATCCAAAATGGTAACGGTGGCGCGCGTGTACCCAGCATCAATAGCCGCCCGCACCGTCTTGCCGATGCGCAACTCTTCTCTGATGCGCTCGTAGACCAGCACGTTGGCGTCCACCGCCATACCGATGGTGAGAATGATGCCGGCGATACCCGGCAAGGTCAGGGTGGCTTGAAAACCCGCCAGAATGGCCACCATGAAACCGAGATTCAGCACCAAGGCCAGATCCGCTACTGCGCCGGCCATTTTGTAATACCAGATCATGAACAGAGTCACGATCAGGAAACTTACGATGGCTGCCAGTGTGCCCTTGGATACGGAGTCAGCTCCTAAAGACGGGCCTACAGTTTGCTCTTCGATAATCTGTACGGGGGCAGGCAGAGCGCCGGCGCGCAACACGATGGCCAGGTCGCGTGCCTCTTCCATATTATCAGTGCCCTCGATGATGGCGCGGCCGTCTGGAATCTTGACCTTGATAACGGGAGCCATGTAAACATGCCGATCCAGCACAATGGCCAACTTGCGGTTCACATTGGCGCCGGTTACGCGTGAAAAGATTCGTCCTCCTTCGCGGTTCATCGCCAGGGTGACGATGGGTTGGCCTTCGCGGCCGGGGCTGGAGGACCCGGAACCGATTTGAACGTCCGCTTTGGTGAGGTATTTGCCGGTAATTTCCGGAGTGGACTTCACTAAGAAAATATTCCAATATTCCTTACTGTCAGGACCCGTGATTGCTTCATTGGACCAGAGAAGTTCCACATCCTTGGGGATCACCTGGCGAATTTCCGGCTTGGAAAGGATAAGTTCAACAGCCCGGCGGTTTTGTTTGATGACGGCGATTTCTTCACCCATATTCCGCAGTAAGGCGTAAAAAGGATGATCGGATTCCAGTCCTTCAGCCACAACCAGCGAAGTATCTTCGCCCAGAGCGGCTCTCTCTCCTGGTTCATTGAACAGTTTGGAAGCCTCGATGGCCTTGTCCTTGGCTACGCCGGCGCCGGTATCAGCAATAGTTGTATCCGTCTGGGGCGAACCTTGGGCTAATAGCGAATCTGATACCGGCGTTTGAGCCAGCGTCGTATCCTGCGGGAGCTTGCCGCCTTCGCGGCGCAGTTCGGTGTCAATCGCTTCCAATACTTTTTGGGCCTGGACAGGTTCGATGACGAGCTTGAATTCGAGCAGTGCAGTCTTGCCAATCAAGGCGCGCGCGCGCATGGGATCTTGAACACCGGGTAATTCCACGATGATGCGCCGGGCGCCCTGACGCACGATGGTTGGCTCAGCCACGCCGAATTGGTCAATGCGATTGCGCATAATTTCCAGCGACCGGGCGATGGCGTCATCCGCCTGCTCGGACAAGTAATCCAGTACCTGGCGGTTGGAGGCTTGGGTTTCCAAAAAGTACCGGGACAGGCGTACACCGGCGCCTTCGAATGTCTCAGTGACGGCCTGCTCAAAATCCGTCTTGGGATCTTTCAACCGGGTGGAAATCTGAGCCATGAGAGAATCAAAGCGGGGATCGGGATTATTGGCCATCTGTTTCATCAATTGAGGCAGATCCACCTCTAAAACCAAGTGAATGCCGCCCTGCAGGTCCAATCCCAATTTCAACGCTTTGCGTTGGCTTTTTTCAAGCTTTTCGGCCAATTCGCCCATGACCAGATCCGCTTTTCCCCGTGCCAGGGCGCGATTCTCCGGTGTTAAGTTCTGTGCCGCCGAAACCTGATCCAGGACATAGTCGCTGCGCCCTTCCGCTGCAGCTCGCTGCAAGTCGGAGGCCGAGGAACCAGTAAGCTGCGCCAGGGAGATGAGCTCCTTCTCCTCCTGCTTTTTCAGGTCGGTAAAGCGAAAGGTGGGGTAAAGGTAGTAAATCGCCAAAGCGAAGAAAAACAGAGTCAACGCAAGGCGAAACATAATGTTGCGATTTTTCATTTTGGTTCTCTTGGATTCAGGCGACCGGTGTTATGACATATCAAGAGTTAATCCTGGTTGTGCCGGGTTTTCACAAAATAATAAATATATCATGATTTATCGTAAAAGTCAACCCTTTTCTGGTGAACTTGTTTGAACAAGGTGGGGTAAATGCTGCGCCTCAATCCCCGATAGGCGCTATAAGGGGCAATTTCTTGTACTTACGCTTGACAGACAAGGTTTCAAAGACTATATTGCTGGAACAATGCTCAGTAGGGGAGCTTCCCTCTCTAATGAGATTGCCATACTGCAGGGGCTTAGGAATATTTAACTCCGCCCCATAAGGCGGGGTGAAAGGTGTATGGGAGGAAAAAAATGTTTGGATCACCAGGTGGGCGCATTCGCCGAGCGTTGGATGCCGAGATCAACCGAGCCCGGCGTTTCAGTTATCACGTCGGAGTATTAATACTGGACGTCAGTGATACCACGCCGCGCGGGGTACATGACCACTTGCCGGGATTGACGGTGAATGTCAAGCGCGTGCGCAATCTGCTCCGGGAATATGATGTGGTGATCAAGACTCAATTGCGGCGGTATACCGTCATCCTGCCGCACTTGGACCAGAGCGAGTCTGCGCATGTCGTGAAAGATCGCCTCCTGCAAACAGCCCAGGAGCAAAATTGGGGACCGATCAACGTCAGTGTGGCGATTTTTCCCGAACACGGTTTGAACAGCCGGGATCTGATGCGACGCGCGGAAAAGGATCTAAAATCATCGGTGGTGTTAGAACTGGATCTGGTGTAATTATTGATTAAAAAAAATATTGGGACGTAGAAGGCGACCGGCGGTCGCCTTTTTCATTCAAGATTTGCCGCTGAAAAAAGTTTGAAATTTGAGTTCACCCTCCTATATTATAGGATACAATCGTTCACTTCCATCATGACTCATAAAGTCGAAATAATATCTACATCAGCGAACCGAAGCCTATGGGATGAGGTTCTGATCCGCGTGGCGGAAGCTTCACGCCATCGTCTCTGGGCTCTACCCTGCTGGGTTTTAGGCGATTCCCGCCATCGCCGCGCTGCTGAAGTCGCCCTGATGCGTGCCCTGGGGATATCCGCCTTACCCACAAAAAGTATCTGCACTCCAGCGTCACTGGCCGGTGAAGTTCTGCATCATCATCAACAGAACCTCGTGGTTACGGCCGCCGCCGCGTCCTTGATCCTGGCGGAACTTCTGGCCGAAGACTGTCCCGAAGTTTACCGTGCCTCCTCGGATAAGCCGGGTTTTACTCAAGCTTTCTGGGAATCGTTGGGCGACGCGGAGTCGCGAGGGTTTTTCCCAGATGAAATACTCAAGAGCGCTACAGGTCCTGCTCCTCCTGAGGCCTTCTTATGTTTACAAGATCGTCTGCACAAACGGCTGGAAGCTTCAGATCGTTGCACACCAGGGCAATTCCTGCTTCGCGCTCTGAAACAACTAGACGATGCAGATTTTGATTTCAAGATTTCCTCGCCTTTATTCATTGGCCCCCTGCTGAGCTGCGATCCCCTGAACCGAGAATTTCTCAACCGACTGGTTCAAAGAGCCGAACAAGTCCTACTGGCTCCGGCGCAGGGGGTTTCTCCGCGGGCGATACTGTCAGATACCCCCTCGGGGTCCTCTGATTCACCCGCCTATCCGTTCCACGCCCCCGCGGCGGAGTATTATTTCCTTCGTCCCTCGACACCAGACGCCGAGTTGGACGCCGCTTTTGCCATGATCGCCTGCTGGGTGGCTGAAGGTCGCTGTCGCTATGGTGGGATTCGGTTGGCGCATCCGCACGCGCAGGAGGCGTTGCCGCATATCTTAAGCGTTGCCCGCCGGTTTCAGGTGCCGGTCAGGGCCAGTTTCGGTCGCGATCTCAGGGGCTTTCCCGGCGTCATCTCTTTGCGGAAGCTGCTGGTTTTTTTCGAATCGGGATGGCAGCGTCGCGACTTCCTTGACGTCCTGCGATCGCACCTGTTGGAGGCGTTGTCTGAAGATCCCTCCATGATGATCATCGAGAAATCCAGGCTCATCGAGGCCGTTCTTAAAAGTCCCGACCCTCGCACTCACCCTCCCTGGGCCGGGTGGCTGGAAAAGGCACGTGACCATAACGCGCCTCGAGTAAGTCAATGTTTGACAAAACTTGCTGATCTCGATGACATTGGTAGCGGAAAACAGACTGGCGCTGCCTTTGCTTCCTGGATGCGCAAGCTGGCCAAAATTATTCAGAGGAGCCACAAGAACATTGAGGCGGCAGTATTTACTGAGCAGGATTTGGCCGAGGAACAGTCTGCCTGGGAAGCGCTGGACGCGGTATTTGACGACTTGACACACCAGTTCAGCCGACCTATGTCTCGAGGGCGTTTGCTGGCCGAGTTCGATAGAGCCTTATCTTTGTGCCATTTTTTATCCCCTGATCCTCGCCATGACGCCGTTGAAATTGTGCCCGCCCACCGCGACGATTTTCTGCCGATTCCAGTCCATGTTTATTTAGGGTTGGACTCGAAGGTGCCGTCGCCTGATCGTCATAATCCTTTCTTGGCTGTGCAGTCCGCAGTTTCTTATGATGAAAAGCTGGGGCGGTTCCGGCAGGTCTGCGTCAATGCGCAGAAAATTTTAGTGCTTTCCTGCCCGCGTTTCAACGAAAAAGGCGATGAACTCGCCCTTTCACCCTTCCTGAATGATCTAATGCTCGGCCCAAACGGCGACAGGATGAGAATCGCCGGCGCTGAATTGCTTTTTCAGGCAGAAGGCTGGTCCCCGGAGGTTGTCCGTCCGAAATCACTGCGTGAAAATACTGCGGTTTTGAGATCGCCCCCTAAGCACCGCGCGGTCACCCGGAATTCGCTGGACTTGTTAACGCAAAAAAGCGCTCGTTGGAGCCCTACGAGCCTGAACCACTCCCTGCAATGCCAATATCTCCATTTCGCTCATGATGTTCTCGCTCTGAAGCCTCGCGCCGATTCTCTAATTGAGGCCGTTACAAACCTGATTCTCGGCAATATCGCTCACCAGGTTTTAGAAGGGTATATCGCGGCGGCTTGCCAGGGGAAAGTCTTCGATTTGAGTGGACAGATTCGTGCCAAGTTCGAGCGCGAGACTGCGCGCTTCGATCCGCATCTGGAGATTGACCGGGCCGGCGCGGAACTGAGGCGTTGCCTGGAAGTGACCGCACCGCAACTGATTCACCTGGCCGAAGGATTTGCGCCGCATAATCATTCCCTGGAAGTGATCTTTGGGAAAAAGAAAGATAATGGATTCGAGGCGCTGGCCTTCGATTTCGGTTCGCTGCAAGTGCGTTTGGAAGGTAAAATAGACCGCCTGGATAGAGCCGCCGACAACCGCACCCTGGTGGTGGAATATAAGTACCGCAAGGCTGACGGTGAAAGCCAAAATGATTTCTTCGATGAAATTATCTCCGGCGACCAACCGCAACTGCCGCTGTATTGGCTCGTGGCCCGCGATGTCATGGATCTTCGTCCCGTGGCTCTTATGCAAATCTATCTGCGCTCAGAGGTCACGCGCATCCTGAAACTGCCGGAGGCGCCGGTTTTCCCAGGAGAAGACGATAAGAACACCGAGGTGCGTGCGGTGGATATTGCAGGAATTGAACAGATGCTGGCGAACGCTCGGAACAAGCTTCGGGACAAAGCCCTGGCGCTGGCCTCCGGAGATCTGACGGCGAAGCCGCGCGATTTCACTCGTTGTGGTCCGGGCGCCTGTGATTATGCCGATCTTTGCCGGTTTCGGGAGGCGTGATGAGTTCATCGCCAAAGCTAGACCTGACTCCGTCCCAGCGTGACGCTGTGAACGTAGACGCCACTCTGCTGGTTGTGCGCGCGGGAGCCGGAAGCGGCAAAACCCGCGTGCTAGTGGATCGCTATCTGCGGCTGGTCTTGGGTGAGAACGGATTATCACCCAAAGCCATTTTAGCGGCGACTTTCACGGAAAAGGCCGCGTCTGAAATGAAGGAGCGTGTCGCTCGGGAGCTAACTCGCGCCGGGCGATCCGATTTAGTAGCCGAATTGAATGCTGCGCCCATCAGTACTTTGCACGGTTTTTGTTCCCGACTGATCACTCCGCACGTCCTGGCTTTAGGCTTGGATCCCGCCTATCGCATCCTGGAACCACACGACGCTACACTGTTGCAGGAAGAGGTTCTCACCGGCCTCTTCACGCGCTGGCGGAAACTTTGGCCGGATCGTTTGCAGAACATCATATCCGACCTGCACTGGTCAGCGGATTTTAAGATCAGATCGGGACGACCGCCGTCGTCGCGAGGATTTTCGCGGCAATTTCTGGAACTGGTCGAGGCAGTGCGCTGTGCGGGTCAGTCGGATAATGCTCCTTTCGCTACCCTACCGGAGAGTGGGGTGGAACTCCAGCGCAATGTCCGGATGATGATCAATCAATTGCATGATAAGTTGGAGGCGATGGGGAACAAAGCTCCGGCGGCGCAGATGAATGCCCATCTGGCTTGCTCTTGCCTGGATCGCTATTTAAATCTCAACGACCCTTGTCATGCGGAAATTCCCCGCATCGTAAATGATTTGATCGGGATGAGCCTGAAAGGCAAGAGCGATTTAGGCCCTATCCTGAAATCTCTGAAAGTTGACCTCTGCCCCCAGATTATGGACCAGTTCCATCGCCCGAGATACAACGCTTTAAGCGATTCGCTTAATGCCCTTTTCGAGGAATTCCTAAAGAGCTATCAAGCCGAGAAGATGCGTTTAGGCGTCGCCGACTTTCTCGATCTGGAGGAGAAAGCGCTGGAGATTCTGAGTTGGGATGACCAGCCACGACCAGTACAAGTCGTATTAATAGACGAAGCACAGGACTTAAATCCTGTGCAATGGCGTCTCATAACTCATTTGACCGGTCAAGCGCCGTTGTTCGCCGTCGGGGATGCTCAGCAGTCTCTTTACGGTTTCCGCCACGCCGAAGTTGAGTTGTATCGAAATTTAGTGACAGCCGCTGAGGAGAAGGGCGGTCGAGTTATCTTGATGGGCGAGAATTTCCGCAGCCGCAATGCGGTGATAGGAGCGGTCAACAGCTTGTTCGAAGGCTTGTGGGTTGGTGACAACCCCAACTCGTTTCTGAGATTGGAAGCGCATTATCCCTACCCTCACCAGGTTGACGACCACCCCGAACTCTTGCTGGCCGAAGGCTCCGACCGTGAGAAGGCTCGCGAAGCTGAAGCCGAGCTATTGGTTCACCGTCTGGCGGAATTGGTGCGTGGGGGGCAATTTGTGGTGCACGAAGAGACGATGGTTGACGGCTATCAAGCCATTTTACCGCGAGCGCCTCGATGGAGTGATGTTCTTGTCTTAGTCAGAACCAGCAATGCCTTCGAACCGCTTGAACGAGCCTTTCGCGAGCTGGAGGTGCCCTATTTGATACAGGCCGGGCGAGGCTTCTGGGACACACTGGAGATCGCTGATCTGATGGCCTTGCTTCGCTGTCTGGAAGATCCCGGTGATTCCTTCAGTTTGGCCTGCGTATTAAAATCACCCGCCGTAGGTTTCAGCGATGATGATCTGATCGAACTCAGGCTGGAACTTTCCGAACCCGATCAAGGAGATACCGAATGGCGAGTGCGCCCACTCTACCTACGCTTGAAGACGCTAGCTGATCAATCAAACTCTTTGGCCAACTTAAACCATCGGGTTGCGGCCTTCCTCGATCTGTTTGAGCGGTTATACCAATTGAAGGATCGTATACCCCTGCGCCACCTGCTGGATATGTGGATCAGCGAAACAGGGCTGGAGCTGTTATGGTCGGGTCAGCGGAATGGGCGTTTGAAGATCAACAACCTGCGCAAATTCCTGCGGCTGTGCGACGGTCAAGCGGGACAATCCCTGGCACGGTTACGCGCCGTCTTCGAAGAAATTCGCCTGCGCGAAGCGCACGAAGGTGAGGCTCCTTCCCAACTGGTCGGATCCGGAACGGTGCGAGTGATGACCGTGCATAGCGCCAAAGGCCTGGAAGCGCCTCTTGTAGCCATCTTCGATATGAATCATAAACTTCCGAATTTCACCGGAGCATTCGCTTATGAGCTAAATCGCGGGGCAGCCTTCACCCTACAGGACTACCAATCTGAAGATGAAACCTTTAAAGCAACGCCATATCGGGAGATATATCAAAATAAAACTCAGCATCAGAGCGAGGAATCCCAACGTGTGCTCTATGTCGCTATGACACGCGCGCGTGAAAAGCTCATCCTATCGGCGTCCTGTTCGATGGGCAAGAATGAAACACGTCAAACGAACGGTTGGTTCAAGCTGTTTCTGAGTCGCTACAATTTGAATCCCGATCAACTCTTCGATCCGACGGTGATCCCTTCCGGGTATTTTCAAGTTGGGGATGACCAGGGCGTGCCGATGCAGTATCGTTTGTTGCGAGCGCAGGATCAACAACCATTACCAGATATGTCTTTTGAAGTAGCCCTTCCAGCAGTTTCACCGCCCGCAGGCTTTCCGGTTACCCCTGGACCCGGAGTGGAACCGGTGCCGATCGTGGCCTACTTGAAGGAACGCGGTAAATTCCCGGTGGATTTCCAAGTGGCGGATGATGGGTCGCTGCTGTCTGACGAAGAGACCGAAGGGGGGATTGCTCTGGGTCGCTGGGTGCACCACCTGTTGGAAATCCTGCCTTGGAATTTGTCCAAATCCGACTGGCAAGAGTGTGCCCGCAAAGAAGCGAAAATATTATTCCGCCGCGAAGCCACGCAGGCCGAAATTACGGAGGCATTAAGGCTTACGGCCAACTTCCTGCGATCGCCACTGGCTGATCGAGCCAGGGCTGCGAACCGCGTCCTGCGCGAATTCCCGTTCCTATTCGAAGCTCAGGGAGTGTTGCTGAAAGGCAAGCTGGATCTGGCGTTTGAGGATGCTTCTGGGTGGACGCTGGTGGATTACAAAAGCGACCGCCGCCTGTCCGATGAGCGCTTTGCCGCTTACCAGGCGCAACTTCAACTTTATGCGCAAGGGTGGAAAGCGTTAACAGGACAGGCGGCGGTGCAAACGCTGCTGTTCTTTCTTGACGAAGCTAAGGAAGTTGCAGTTAAAGATTCTTTACCGAGCCCTTAGCTTCGACTTTATGGCATCTTCACAAATTGGATACGGCGATTCTGCTGCCGGCCTTCCGGTGTGGAGTTATCAGCAATGGGATTATCAGGCCCCTTCCCGATAGTGGAAATGCGCCTGGCGTCTATGTTTTTGGCCACTAACCACGCCTTGACGGAATCCGCGCGCTTCTGTGACAACTTCATGTTGCTGCTGCGTGATCCCACATTATCCGTGAATCCTTGGATTTCCACCTTAAGTGTCGGATTTTCCTCCATTGTATTTAACGCCAACGTCAGAATTTTCTCCGATTCAGGAAGAATGTCGGCGCTTCCGGTCTTAAAGACAATGCCTTCCAGGACAATCGCCTTGCCTGTTTCCATTTGTATGACTTCCTTCTTGGGAATGTCGTCTGAGGCCTTCAAAGGATCTGAATTACGGGCCACTTCAACCTTATCCGACACTGTGCCGCCATCCGTGTCGGCTTTCAGCGGATCGGTGTGATGCTTTTGAACTTCGTCGCCGTCGGTTAACCCTTCGCCATCCGTATCGGTCTTTAAGGGATCGGTCTTGTAGGTTATAACTTCAGCGTAATCGTTCAGACCGTCGGCATCCGTATCGGCCTTTAAGGGATTGGTATGGCGAGTGGTGACTTCATCGCCATCGGTTAGTTTGTCTTGATCGGAATCCGCTGCCAGAGGATCCGTTTTGTGAGTGTTTACTTCGGCATAATCGTCCAGTCCGTCATTGTCGGTGTCGGCCATTAGGGGCGAAGTCTTATAGTTGCTTACTTCCGCGCCGTCATCCAGTCCGTCTCCGTCGGTGTCGGCATTGCGAGGATCGGAGCCCAAGGCCTTCTCGTCTTTGGTGCTCAGACCGTCATGGTCGTAATCGGGAGCCTCGGCGCCGGGGGCGAAGCGCAATCCCAGCAGAAAGCTTAAGAAACTGTCGCCGTTCTCCTTTTCGGTTTCGGCAGCGGGGTAAACAAAGTCAGTGAACATGAGGTTGGTGCCGCCGGATAGTTCCATGGCGAAGGCGGGGCTGAAGCGATATTGCAGTCCGGCCCCAAGAGGAGCGTACCCGCTCCAAGCGTCAGCGTCGTCTGCTGAAACGTAGTCGGGGCGCAAGGCCGGTGGTTCTGTGACCACATCCCGATGCACCATACCGATACCGCCGTAAACATACGGAGTCAAACGAGTATTCGGCCAGCCCAAACGTAGCCTTAAATCCACCGGAATTAACTCGGTGTCATAGTCTTTATTGGAATTACGGGTCATGCCTCCACTGATGTCTATTCCGAGAAAATCAAACACTGGGATGCCGATCAACGCTCGCGCATTCAGCTCAGTGTCCTGCGTTTTGGCTTCGTTCTGGCCAATGCTGGCGCCGCCGGCAATGCCGACTTCCAGCCCCTGACCCTTCATTTGTGCTCTAACTGTGCTCATCAGAATCCCCACAATACAGACGGCGCAGATAAGTAGGAAAACTTTCCGCATACACACCTCCATAGTTCTGTAGCTTAAAGTTTGTGAGACCGAATTGGGAAATATCAAGCAGCCTCTTCAAACCTGAATTAATGATATTACTGGTTCATAGAACGGTACGGAAACGACCATCCTGTCGTGGGAATCAATCTAAAGAATATTTTCACGATAATCAATCGCAATAATTGTAAATTTTTATCCTAGAATTTACATGACTTGAAATTATACCTATTGACATTCTCACGGAATTGATGTATATTATAATGTTTGGCTCTGAAAATTCTACCCGATTCCACGAATTTATAACTTATCCGAACTGCGGAGGTAGCCATGACAAAGCTTATCGGTTGGGTAATGATTAGCCTTATGATTGTTTTGCCTGCACAAGCCCAGAAACCAAATCCGGCCGCTACGACCGGACCCCAAACTGCGCCAATCTTTGGGTCTCGCGAAATAGACATTGTTGCCTGGACACCGGTGCCATCCGCGCTGCATACATTCGGGCGAGCCGGCACGGCAG
The DNA here is from genome assembly GCA_020051775.1 of Calditrichota bacterium. Classification (GTDB taxonomy): domain Bacteria; phylum Electryoneota; class B3-LCP; order B3-LCP; family B3-LCP; genus JAGVQJ01. The sequence continues at coordinate 13,805 of JAGVQJ010000159.1, forward strand.
TTCTCGGTAATTATCTGTACTGTATTGGGACGGAAGGTTTGAACTACTCGCAGGCGTTTAACCTCACCACTGAACAGTGGGAACTGTCTACGCCTCCCCTGCTGGGAAATGACAACTGGCCTGCGGTGGCCACTGATAACGCCATTTACCTGATCGGTCGCAGTGGTTTCATCGAAATGGGAGACGAAGTGCAGCGGTTCACTCCCACCGGTGGCGGCCCGACGGGAACCTGGGCATACATGGCTCATTATCCGCACCAGGCCTACGGAATCTGTGGAGTTTGGGATGGCGGAAACTATATCTACGCTTCAGGTGGATTCACTCAGGTTCAGGATCTCATCTACGCTTACCGCTATGACATCGCCGCCAACCAGTGGGATCGGATCGCCGACATGCCGGAACCGATGGGGTTTGCGGGAGCGGCTTGGATCCAGGGGCGGTTCCACGTAATGGGCGGAAATTCCACCGCCACGGATCATTTTTCGTACAATCCCGGGGATAATACCTGGTCACCCGAGGCTCCCGTCCCGGTGCCCATCTATTTTGCCACTTCCAGCGTTACCTGTAATGATGCGTACATATTTTCCGTGGGTGGCGGTGGCGGGTACGCCAGTTGGCCTGCCACGAACGCTGTGCAGATTTACAGCGCCGCGACCGGTCAGTGGACTCAGGAGACCACCTTGCCTGCAGCCCGAGGCTGTAACAGCGCCGCCTGGATCGGCGCGGGTGAGGTCATCAGCGGCGGTGGTTGGGCTCCACCCTGGACGAATGTTACCTATAAAGGAACCGGTTTTCCTGGCGGTGGGCTGCCGAACGTTCAAATCTATTTAACTCCGACGACTCCGCCGGTTATTGTGCCTCCGCAGGGAGGAAGTTTCACTTTCACTGCCGCCGTCGTGGATAGCGGCCCGGTACCTCAAGGGTTCACCGTATTTGCTCGCATTAGATATCCCGATGGAACCTGGACGGGCTACGTCCTGGGTCCCGTGGGAATTGACCCGCCTCTAAACGTGATGATCTCCCGCCTGCGCACCCAGACCATTCCAGGCAGCTACCCAGCCGGTTTGTATTATTACGTAGGCTACGCCATGATCGGTGGGACTATAGTGGATTCCACTTACTTTACCTTCACCAAGAATGCTGCGGGAGGCTCCGGACCCATCGTGACGGAGGCTACCTGCACCGGTGAGCTGTTCCCGGGAGAAATCCCGGTCGCCTCGAGTCAACCTGGGATTCGAAAGATCAGCAGGGAAGTTTCGGGTAAAACTGAAATTCGCCTGGATACCGATCCCGGATCTTACCAAACCACCGACCAGGCCCACACCGTGTACTATGCCGGGTTCGGCGATGAAACCGACGACTACTCCGGTCAACTTCTGTGGCAGACCGGCGATATGTACGGCATGTGCAATGACTGCGCAACTTCGCCGGAAGGCAACTTTTTCGGCCTGGGCATTTCCTTGAATAATCAGCGCGCCGAGTTATATCAATCGAGTTCTTCAACCCCATTGTGGCAGTTCACCGCCGGGGACGGAGCCGCCAAGGTGGCTTTATCGCAGAATTGCAACGTGTTCGCCTTTAACTACCTGCACTACCTGAGCATTTTCAACGCCAGTTCCAGCACTCCACTGTGGACCTTCGATTACGGCGCCAGCGCCTGGGCTTTCCCCGTGGCGGTTAGCCGCGACGGCAATTTGATCGTGGCCACCAGCATGGTCGGCACTATGGGGCACGTGTACGCCTTCCATCCGGGCAGTTCGACGCCGATCTGGCATCAACAGTTTCAGCAGCCGCCGGATTTCGGCTGGTACGGCTTGCGCATTAGCATAGACAACAACCGCATATCGGTCAATGGCAAGTACACCGTGTGGATTCTGGACGCAGCCAACGGCAATACTATTTGGACTGGTTCCACCAACAACTCCGAGTGCGCTGTCCCCATGTCAGCTAATGGGGATATCATCGCCATCGGATCGAACAATGACGGGTCGGTCAAAGTGCTGCGCTGGAATCCCGGCACCTTAGCCTATGAGACTCTCTGGCAATACTACTTCAGCGGAGGCATGAGTCGCTGGTGTTCGACTGTGGCGGTTTCCACCGATGGCAACACCATCGGAGCTGGTTCGTTGGTATTCCTGACCTTGAACAGTTACGACGGCAACGCCGCTGTTTTCGACACCTGGGGTTCGGGCACGCCGCTCTGGGTCAGCTCCTCGTTCGGAGACCTGGTGGGGACTTCGGCTCTGACCGATGACGGTGCCCTCATCGCCTTCGGTTCCTGGGGAGATCTCAACAACGCCTCACCGGATTTCCGCGTTTACGAGCGCAACTCCTCCACGCCATTCTTCACTTTGAACAGCCCCGGCTCGATCAACTCCGTAGCGATGTCCACCGATGGATCGAAAATTTTTGCCGGTGGCAAGCACGTGCACAACCGCATCTTCGGTAATGGCGGTGATGCGTACGCTGTAGCCATCACCACTCCGGTCAGTTCGTATTTGAATCTGAGCCTGAACCCAATGATGCCCATTATCATACCCCCAGGCGGCGGAGCTTTCTCATATACCGCCACCGTGGTCAATGACACTTCCATTGCACAATCGGCTGAGGTTTGGGCGATGGTGCAATTTCCAAACTTAAGCTGGTATGGTCCGCTATTGGGGCCGCTCGCGCTGACTGTGCCGGGCAATGCCAGTCTCGTGCGGCTGCGAGTGCAAAATGTCCCGGGTTCCGCACCGCCGGGGTTGTATACTTATCGCGGTTACCTGGGCGATTACCCCAATGTGAAAGTGGACAGTTCCAGCTTCGGGTTTTCAAAGTCGGGAGTTGGCATACAGGAGATCGGATTTGGGAGCTGGCCGTGCACTGGAGAAGCCTTTCCGGGAGAGGAATCCGCGTCCGGAGAAATTCTTCCTTCCTCCTTCATTCTTCATCCCTCATATCCCAATCCCTTCAACCCCACGACCGCGATCAGCTATCAGTTGTCAGCCTTCAGTCGTGTAATCATGCAAGTGTATGACGTACAGGGAAGGCTGGTAGCAACCTTGGTAGATGGTGTGCAGGAGGCGGGAACTCATCAAGTTTCGTTCGATGGATCGAAGCTGGCGTCGGGACTGTACTTCGTTAAAATGCAGGCGGGGAATTCCCTGGCGGTGCAGAAGTTGATGTTACTAAAGTAATCACCAGACAATTTGTAAGAGATTGCGTGGGGGTCGGGCTTGTCCCGACCCAATTTTATTGACGCCCCTGCACCGACGGAAACAACGAGATATCCGTATGCGGCAGGAACAGCGCTGCCATAAATTCGTCCATGTAACCAGGCCAGGTGGACAGCTCGAAATAAGTGATGCGGCGGGATATTTCGTCCAGCTCTTGGCGCAGGCGACCCGAGAGCAGCGCCAAGCCGGCTCCGCGCAGCGATCCATTGCCGATGTACTCGAATCGGTTACGGGGCAGGTCGGGTAACATACCGATGCGAATGGCGCTCTCAACGTCCAGGTAACGACCGAAGCCTCCGGCGATGACCACCCTTTGGATAGCGGAAGCTTCCAAGCCAACACCCTTTAGCAGAGTCATTATACCGGCGAAGATGGCACCTTTAGTACGGATCAAGTTGTCCAAATCCGTCTCGCTGATAACGATTTCGCTGGAATCATCCATCTGGCCGGTGTTCACCAACAACAGCTCCGCCCGACGACCGGCCCCCCGGATGCGCTCAGGATCAGCTTCGCGATTGAACTTGCCGCGCGCGGTGATGCGCCCGGTGGCATGAAGTTGCGCCAGCAAATCAATCAACCCCGATCCGCAGATGCCCTGGGGGCTGCCCCCACCTATGACGCGGAAGAGCAGCTGTCCCTTCGGGTCTGATTGTACTTGATCAATAGCTCCGAGAAGGGCGCGCATTCCGCTGCGGACGCCGCTCCCCTCGAAAGCCGGTCCGGCAGAACAGGCGCAGGCTGTTAGGAAATCTCGATTACCCAAGGCCACTTCGCCGTTGGTGCCGAGATCCACGTACAGGGTTAGTCGCTCGTCGCGATGCACCCCCGCCGCCAGCAATCCCGCGGTGATGTCACCGCCCACGTAACTGGCTACGCACGGACTGATCACCACAGGAGCGAAAGGTGGCAGGTTCAATCCAATCTGCGCTGCGGTGAGTGAGGGAAAACGCGTCACGGCGGGCGTATAAGGGTCTTCACGAATAAAGCGTGGTTCGATTCCCAGGAACAAATGCTCCATGGTAGCATTGCCTGCCAACACTACTGCCACTATCTGATCCCTGGTGGTATGCGTATCCTTCACCATTTGGTCAACCAGACTCTCGGTGGCGTCCACCACCAATCGGCGCAGCTCTTTCAAGCCGTCGGGTTTACCGGCATGGACGATTCGATGGATAATATCTGTGCCACAGGGGATCTGCCAATTGAAATCACTGGTTTCGGCTGCCACCTCGCCGGAAGAGAGCTCCAGCAGACGAGCAAAAAGCGTGGTCGTGCCAATGTCTAAAGCCATGCCGTAGGGATTTATTTTGGAATCCTGCCACAAATCCAAAATCTCCGTTCCCTCGGGACCGGGTTTCAGTAAAAGTCGAAGGGTACCCTTGTTTTCGCGGAGAAAAGATGGCAGACGGCGCAGCACACTAAGATCTGCCTGGATCGGTTCGGATAATCCAGACTTGGTCAGCGCGCGACATAGGCGGTCGAAATCGGAGGCATTATCTTGCTGTGTGGCGACGGGTACTTGTACCTGCAGAACGCGAACCAACGGATCCACGGGTAGGCTTAGCGAGGTTATCTCGCGGCCGGGGTGTTCGCCGGGAGACAGTTCAGTTGGCAGCGCTTCAGGGGAGAAGGAGAATTCGGATTTAGACGGGATGCGGACTTCCAGATCACCGGTAATGCGAGCCAGACAGGCCAGAGTGTAGTTCTGTGCTCTCTCTTTAACAGAAAGGTTGGGTATCCCTGCGGTGAAGACTTCCCCGGCTTGGATTTGAACCTTGCAACGCCGGCAAGTTCCCCGACCGCCACATTCGGTGCGGAGTAAATATCCCGCACGCCGGGCGGCTTCCAGTAGTGAACTGCCTTCTTCAACCTCTACCTTTACGCCGCCGGGGAAGAACTGGATGAGGTAATTTTTAAATTTCGTGACCTTCAGCGCTTCATGCCCTCCGTACAAAACACCGACCGCCGGGAAACAGTACTCACGGCGGTGCGGCAGGTGCATTTCAGGGAATAATATAGGAGAGCGCGGGGTCAGATGCAAGTAAAAACCGCAGGATCACGAATTGAACAGTGGAAAACTTATTTCGAAGCGCGTGCCCTTACCCAGCTCTGTTTGTAGGGACAATTCACCCTCGTGCGCCCTCACGATGTTTTGTACGATGGTTAAACCCAACCCAGTTCCTTTACCTTCGCCTTTCGTGGTAAAGTACGGTTCGAATATATTTCTCCGCACATTTTCGGGGATACCTGGACCGTCATCATCCACATAGATGATGCCCCGACCATGCTGGTTTATCGTACCTACAGAGAGTCGTCCCTTGCCCACCTCTTCTAAGGCATGCGCCGCGTTAATGATCAGATTCATGACCACCTGTTGAAGTTGGTCGGAATCGCCACGGATGAAAATCGGTTGGGTTGCATAGTCGGTCTTAAGGTGGAAGGGAGTTATTTCGTCATCCTGACGGAACCGTTTGATCTTCCCGGCTGTAGATGAGAGCACTTCGATGGAGCATTTTAGGATGTCGGTCAGGTTTACGTTCTGGAGTTTGGGATCGGCCGGTTTGGACAGGCTATGCAAGTTGTCTACGATGCGGGCAATTTTCTGCACCTGGTCTTCGATTACCTTGAAGGAATTTAGTATTTCCGGATTCAGAACATTACCGGATTGCTGGAGCATCATAGAAATTAATTGAGACCGACCTTGAATGGGGAATAGTTGATTGGAAATTTCATGCGCGATGCCGCCGGCCAGTTGCATCATCAAGGATCGCTTCTCCTGTTCGTAAAGCTGGCGCTCCAATTCTTTGCGATCTGTAACTTCGGCCATCAATAGACCCACTTTGCCTTCGCGCTGTAGAACCGAGAAGAAATCCACTTCATAATAACGTTGATTGATTTCAACGGGAATAGGTTTGGGTTTTATCCCGTGACGCACCTTCTCCAAGTGATCGCTAAGATTCTCAATATGAAGACGTAGGCCTTCCTCGCTGCTCCGAGCGGAGTTGTAAACTTCCTTGGCCACCGGATTGGCGTACTCCACACGATTCTCCCCGTTCAATACCATAATGCCATTGGGCACAGTGCGCAAGATGTTCTCATGGTATTCTTGCAAGGCGCGGAATTTTTCACTGCTGTCACGTAATGATCCGAACAGGGCGGCATTATCGAATGCCACTGCCGCCAGATTAGTGAAAGTGACAAAGATGGCCAGATCCTTCTGACTAAAAATGCCCGAAATCGAGGAGTTGTCCACGTAAGCCATGCCCAGAAGTTGGTCGCGGCACATGATGGGAGCGCCCATGACCGATTTCAATTGCAGATTGCGAACGGATACCTGACGGGAGAGCAGAGCGTTATTCTCTACGTCATTGATGAGCAGCGGTTCTCGGTCGAATAATATCTTGTCAATGACTGTCCGGCTTATGGATCCTTGTATGTCCTGTATCTCTTCCTTGTCGAGGTTATGAGCGATTTTAACCTCCGGCTCTTCGGCTGTATTGAGCAGGATGAGAAAACCGCGTTCAGCTCCGGTAATCTCGATGGCCGCATCCATGACAGTGCGCGCTAAACCGTCAGGGTCTAACTGCCCCACGATGCGGGTGCTGATTTCCAGCAAACGCCGCCACTCGCCGGCTAAAGGATCGGCGCCCATGTCCAGAGCGTCCTGTTCGCGGCCCAGTTCCTCCAGGTCGGTCAATCCCGTAAATAAATCATCCATGGTTCTGACTCCGTGCGTTCATAATCTCAATTTTCAACTTGGTGGAATTGTCCTTCAGCAGCACAATGTCCGGATGGTCGGCGTAACTATTCTTCAGGTCTGCAGGCATCCGCGTGATGATATTCCTTAAAACCTCGATGGCTTTTTGATAATTTTCCCCGGCGTGCCCGAAACGACGCCGATGGTGGTAGAAACGTCCCCGCAACCAATAGGCCCTCCAGAGTAAATCTGGGAACGTCTGGCTTTTATCTACCGCCAAATCCAATGAAGGTTCACACCGATTGTTACGTAAGTCGAAGCCTTTCAAGCGATTCAACTCTGCTTCGAACCAGCGGGAATCCTGATTGGCAAGATTCGTCATGATAGATTCATACCCGGACTTGTCTCCAGAGTACCAGGCCAGTTCAGCGCAACGCAGAGATAATCGTGACACGAGAAGGCTCTGTTTTTGTTCTTCTAAAATTAATTGGGCGTGGTGGAAGAGAATTTTAGCTTCCTCAAATTGTCGCTTGCGGAGCGCGAGAATTCCACGTTGCTCTTCAATCAGAGCCTGTTCCTTCAGTGATTGTGTATCCACGGCCTTCTGCCAGGCCTGATCTAAAAAGTGTTGACCCTGAACAATATCATTGCAGGCTATATGTAAAGCTCCCAAATAAGTCAGAGGTTCAATGGATCCTTGCTGAAACCCGGAGGTTAAACAGATTTTCAGGCATTCTTGCCAGTACTCACGAGCTGAACCGTAGTCCGCTCGCAGCAAGCTGATCTCCCCCAGGTTATTCAGACAATCCAGCAGTTCGCGATCACTGCCGCTGCGGCGTAAAAATTCAAGGGCTTCGCCATACCGGCGTTGAGCCAGATCTAAATCACCCGCTTCATAAGCCATAATACCCAGATTAATCAAAAGGCCATTTCTACGCAGCGCATCCCCAACTTCAGCCGAAAGTTTCAGCGCCATCTCGAAGTGGCGGCGCGCCTCCTCGACCTCCCCGGCGGAGGAAAGCACGACGCCCATGTTGTTGTAACTGTCCGCGAGACTCCTGTGGTCAGTGCCTGATTGACGCAATTGCAAACAGTGTCCCCAATGGTCCCTGGCTTGATCCAGGTCTCCGGAAAAGAAATGGATTCGTCCCAGCGTATTGTGGATCAACGCCTGGTTGGCGATGTCATCCTCGGCTTCGATCTCCTGAAGAGCTTTCCGGCATAAGTCGAGGGCAGTTTGGACGTCTCCTTTCAGGTAATGAACCCAGCCTAAGTTGGCCAGAATAGGCAAGCGATTCGCTGGATGCGTCTGTAGTTTGTAGGCAATATGCCAGCAAGCCAGGGCCTCCGCAATGTCGCCTTTGCGTTCATAAACAGCCGCCAGTTTCTCACAGATCAACGCTCGCTGCGCCGGATTCAACTCATGTTGCCATTTTTCAAAGAATTCCTTCAGCGCGTCAATAGCTTCAGGAATACGCCCGTTCAAGGCCTCCAATTCGCTGATATTGAGACGCAACTTTGCTTGAGCTTCTAAAGAAGCGCCGGATTTCTCCATAGCTGCAAGGCTTAGAGAATAAAATGCCAAGGCGCCGTCGTTATGAAATGCGGCTTTGGCTCGATCTGCTGCTCGAATTCCCCAGTCGGCGGCGAGCTTGAGTCTTCCAGCATCATAGAGCAGTCGCGAGATTTCTCCGGTCCATTCGCTGTCTGATCCTTCGGATTGCAATAGCCTGGCAAGTTTCAGCCGCAGTATTTTGCTTTCCGTCGCAGGGATTTCGGCACGCAAAGATTCCGCCAGGCTGGGATGCCGCAGTCGCACGCGAGTGATCCCGCCGGTCTTCTCTGTAAAAATCAGTCCGGCGTTTTTGAGACCCTGTAGCAAGTTGTTCACCCTCTCATCTTTCTGACCAATGAGAGAGGCCAAAACATTCGATGGTAAGTGGCCATCTGCCAGCGAAACGATCCGTAAAAGTGCACATTCTTCGGAGGAAATAGATTTCCGACGTCGAATTAAAAAATCAGCAAAACCCTGCGCCACACTTAGATTGTCCAAACTTGAGGGGAAACTCCACGCGCCCAATTGCGATTTGATCTGGCCGCGCGTCATCAAATCAAATAAAGATTCTTCGATAAACAGCGGTATACCGCCGGTATTTTTAGACAGACTTTCGTAAAAGGACATTTCCGGAAGTTGACCGCCAAAAATGTTCCGTAGGTACTCAGCGAGTTGTTCCGGTTGAAATCCCGAAAGGACGATTTCTCGATTGAGGGGCAAACGAAGCTGGGCTAAAATAGTCTGCGAGTCAGGCCCATCCTCCAAAGCAAATGCCCAAAGTGCGCGCGGCGGTTGGGACGCCTGCAACATGTAACGCAAAGCTTCCAACGTGCCTTGGTCCGCCAGATGTAAATCATCAACCGCCAGGACTCCCGTGCTTTGTCCTAATAAATCGTAAAAAACGTGGTATAGGTCCTCGAATATTTTAAGCCGCTGAATCTGCGGAGGAGCGGGGGCTGGTTGAGATTTATGTTGAGACCCAAAGTATGCCGGCAGTAACAGACTTAACGTGTTTTCGTAATTTGCCAGAATGTCGGCGTGACGAGGCAGGTTTTCGGACTGTGAGGGATCCCCCAGAAGCTGCTGCAGCCAGGATTTCAAGACTGAGAACGGTTCACCCTGGTTGGCACGAGCCAGAACGAAGGGCAACCCTTCAAGTTGGCAAGCCGTGCGCCATTCTTCTAACAAACGACTCTTACCACACCCAAAGGAACCACGAATCAAAACTGTATCACTTTCGCCTCTCAAACAAAAGCATGTCGCCAAATCTCGAAGTGTTTTATACTCCCCCGCCTGTTCGACATACCTACCGCTATGGACCACAGCTCGCATGGTATCAGCCGTTTCAAAAGCGAGTGGTAGATTCAAGCCGGCGAATAGCCTTTCCACAACCTGACGAGCACTGGCAGGACGCTCTTCCACCCTCGGTTCCAGGAGTGCCAGAATGATTTCTTCCAGAACCACAGGCAGGTGGGGATTGAATTTAGAGGGGCGAACAGGCCGAATTTCCAGACGCTTTTTCAGCGTTTCAGCTATATTTTCAGACGGAAAGGGCAACTTACCGGTGGCGGACTGATATAGGGTCACCCCCAGGGCATAGAGATCCGCACGCTGATCGGAGGAAGCGCCTTTCAACAACTCCGGAGCCGCGTAATCCAGTGACCCGGAAAATCCTTCACCGGCGGACTCGCCTCGCAGCGCCAGCCCAAAATCGCACAACTTGGCTGTCAACTGACCCGAGCTATCTTTTTCGACCAGAATATTATCCGGTTTCAGGTCGCGGTGTAAGATGCCTCGTCCATGCAAGTATGAGAGTGCTCGACAGACCTGTACGGTAAGATCCAATAAGGTTTGCCAGTCCTGATCACGCACCACCTGATAAAAATCGCACCCGCGAATGTATTCTGTTGTATAGAAACTGGCGCCGGTTTCGGGCAAAACACCATAACTGTAGACACGTGCTATGTTGGGATGGCTAAACTCCGCCAACAACGCGAATTCCCGGCGAAAGGCGGCTGCTTCCTCGGAAGATCCCGGCGGGAGTACTTTTAAGGCGTATTGCCGGCCCCTGTCGAAGATATCCTCGACCAGATAAACCGATCCCATGCCGCCCTGCCCCAATAGGCGGATAAGATGGTAACGTCCGTTAAGGAACTCGCTTTTTGTTGAAACGGCTGGTTGCATAACATCCCGGATAGGCCCAAGCACAAAAATAGCTCAGTCATGGTTCGAAAACAAGTATTCATCAAATTTTATAGGGGCTTTCAGATAAAAGAGCGGCAAGTGGGAAAATCTGTAGGGGGTAGAAAGGGTGAAATGGGCAGATTTATAGTATATGCAAAAAATTGCACTTGATTTATAGTGCATTATTGTTTATCTTATCCCAACGGTCGTTAATTGCAGGAGGTCCAATGCGTCGGTACTATTTCGCGTTTTCGAAGATATTTCTCCTTGCTCTAATCCTGATTGGGGTGGGGCAGACTCGAGCTCAGGTCAACCCTCAAATCATTTCCTACAGTTTGGAAAGCGGGATTTACGCCACCGTGACCAGTTATGGCGACTATGCATTCGCGGCAACCTCCTTTGGGTTCAAGATCTACGACATCAGCGACGCCTCCAATCCCCTCGAAATCACCGATGTGCCGACACCCGGAATCACCAAAAGTCTCTGCACAGACGGCGATTATCTCTTCGTAGCGGATCAGGGCAATGGCCTACTGATTTATGACCTCGCCGACATTTACAACCCCACGCTGTTAGACAATCTTGAGAGCGCCCAGAACATCCGTTCGATCTACCCGCGCGGGAGCTATCTCTATGCCGCAGTGGAAGAAGAGGGCTTGATGATTGTGGATTACAGCGATCCCAACAATCTGGAATTAGTGACGACCGCCTATCTCGGCGGTGAGGTCTGGGGATCGTATGCCTACGGTAACTGGCTTTATGTAGCGCAGGGTAGCGCTGGAATGGGAGTGTATAACCTCACCGATCCGGAAAATCCGCTCTGTTCCTTGATCTGGAACACCACCGGTGGCAATTGCCATGATCTATTCATTTTTCCAACAGGGAATTACCTGGCTCTGGCCGACTTCCAGAATGGCGTCTATATTTTGGATTTGCAATATCCTGAAGTCCCCACCTGGTACGCCACTGACACTCTGGCAAACTATCTTGCCACCAATGTCAGCGGCGGATTGTATTACGGAGTGTGTGGTTGGTATGGTCAAGGCGTCCAGACGTTCGATTTTTCCGGCGCACAATTGGGCTACTTGACGATAGGCGAAGATTGTCTGGGAGCTTTTAAAATCGGAGATTACATTTATGTCACCCTGGGCAACGCCGGCTTGCGAGTCGTGAATTGCCAGTCGCCCTCAAATTTGTTCGTGGAAACTGATCTTCCCAGCGCCAGTGGCGTTGTTTCTTTGGACGTGCGTGACAATATCGCCTATGTGGCCAGCCTGGACGAGGGATTGACGGTGCTGGATGTTTCCAATCTGCAGTCACCCAGCCTGGTGGAGGTCATTCCCACCGGAGGGTGGGGCAAAGACGCCCTGGTCTCCGACGATGGGAATTATCTTTATGTGGCGGATTTTCAGGCGGGTATCAACGTTTTCAGCCTTGCCGATCCTCTTCACCCTGTTTGGATCCGCACGGTCACCACAGTACCGGGAGACGGTTGCCATTCCCTTGATTTGCACAATGGGGTACTTTATGTTACCGTCTACAACGCTGGATTGAATGTCTTTGATCTGACTGATCCGACGAATCCGCAACTGACCTGGCACTCCTCCGACACCACGGAATATTATCGTGAACTGGCCTTATCGGAAAACGGGCAATACCTCTTCGCTGTGGCCGAAGAGAACGGCCTGATGGTATATTCAATTTACGGTTCTGATTCCATCACCTACCAGTACACGACTCATTGTGTCAACCATCCATACGATATACAGATCAAAGGCAACTTCGCTTACGTCGCAGATCTTGAAAAGGGACTTTACGTACTGAACATCGCCAATCCTGCATACATTTTCAAGGTAGACTCACTTCCGGCGCAGGATGCGGGAGCCGCCGTGACGCTGATTGACAACGACCATGTGTTGTTATCCGACTGGACTAAAGGTGTTGCGGTGGTTGACGTCTCTGACCCCACCAACATCAGTGAAGTCGGGCGTTGTGAAACTCCTGGAAATGCCTGGAAAGCCTGGAGCGACGGACAGCATGTTATTCTGGCGGATATGTTCGACATTGCGGTCATTGATCTTTATTCTCCGCCGGGAATTCCCCCGGAATCTGAAGAAATGCTACCGCACAGCCCGGTAGTCCTGAATCCCGCATGTCCCAACCCCTTCAATTCCACAACCATGCTTTCCTTCACGTTGCAGAGGCAGGTCAAGGTCAAGTTATCGGTGTTCGATCTTGAAGGCCGAAAAGTGCTGGACTTGCGAGAAGGCTCCTTTGATCCGGGAACTCATTCGCTTTCATTTGAAGCCAAGGATCTCGCTTCGGGAATTTATTTCGCACACTTACAAGCTGATGAAATTGCACAGACGCAAAAACTTCTGCTGGTTAAATAGAGCTAATGATGGTACAAACCAAAGGCAGACTACAACTTGGAGGTCGAATGAGACCCCTTAGGGACAGAATCGGAATTGCTCTGGCAACGGCGGCAATCATTCTGGTGGCGGGAGGGTTGACACCCGGCAGGGCGATAAATATCGAGATCACCAACATTAATTTCGACAATTTCCCCGGCATCCACGTTTTCGCTCGCGCCACAGACGATTCAGGTAATTACCTGGAAGATTTGGGACCTTCCAACTTTGATCTGCGGGAAAACGGAACTCTGGTGAATCTGGCGGTCGAAGCTCAGTTTGGCTACATGGCCGTCGCTCTGGTGATGGATGCCAGTGGCAGCATGACCAATTTTACTCAGCAAGTGATCAGTTCCTGTACTTACTTCGTCAATGGGATGGACGACCTTGACAAGGGCGCGATTGTCCGCTTTGCGGATTATCCCACTCTCGCCGTCCCCATGACCTACAACAAAACCACTCTGCTGCAAGGCATCAATGCCTATAATGCCAATGGCAGCACCGACCTGTGGGACGGCATCGGCCTGGGTATCGCAGCCTGCTATTACGAAGCGGAAAAAAAGGCGGTTATCGCCTTCACCGATGGCCAGGATAACATGCCGGGTATGCCCGCCGGTCAATTGCCGGATAGCGCCGGGACCGACATCGCCATCTACACTATCGGCATCGGGAACGTGGACGAGGATTCTCTGATCTATATCGCCGAGCAAACCGGAGGTTTTTTTCTGGCCATAGATTCGGTCAGCCAGATGCAGGCGGTGTTAACCGATATCCGCAATGATATCGGCAACCTTTACGATATCTATTACGTCAGTCCGGACACCGCCACCAACGGCTCTCTGCGCGCGCTGGAACTAACCTGCGAATATTGGGGCGAATCGGATTGGGACACCATCAGCTATATAGCGCCCTCGGTGCCTCCACCGGTAATTACATTGAGCTCCAGCACACAACAATTGTTGGGGGTGGCGCAAACACCGGGTTCTCCCTTGAACGTTTCCTGTTCGGTTACGACCGCCAACGGCGTTGACGATGCTCGCATCTACTACAAAACTCTGGGCGCTTTTTACTTCAGCCAGGCGGACTTGATCCAGGGAGGCGGCCACAACTACTATTACAACATCCCTGGATCTGTCGTGCAGAACCCGGGAGTGGAATTCTACTTTCAGGTGACGGACACGCGGGGCGCTACGGTCACCTCCCCAAAGTACGAGCCGGGCAATTTACCGTACTTCATCGCAGTGCTGCCTAATACTCCACCGGTCATCTCCTATGAGCCGCCCGACGAGTGGCTGATTCGCCGAACGATGGACGTTTACGCCACCATCAACGACGCCACCAATAATGTGACGCAAGCGACCCTATACTACCGCAATCCCGAAGACTTCTTCTATACCCCTCTGCCCATGACGTCGCTGGGGAATGATCTCTACAAGGCCACCGTGCCGGGGATAGAAATCGCCGAACGTGAAGGATTGATGATGTTCATTACTGCTTGGGATGATCATGGCTTAGCCAGCTACTGGCATCTGAGCGATGCGCCGTTTTGCCTGAACGTGGTCTACGAACTCACACCCACGCCTCCGGCGGTGGTGCTCACCCCCGATAGTTCTTCGATAGTGATCCCCGCCACGGGCGGCAGTTTCAATTATCTCAGACGCATCATCAATCCGCTTCCTTCGATCGGCGAATGTGACGCCTGGTGCGATATGGTTCATCCCAGCGGCGTAGTGCAGCAGACCGGCGAAATTGTTCAAAACCTAACCTTGCCCGGGGGAGGCTTTCAGGAACAATCCTATGTGCAATGGGTGCCCGATACCGCTATCGCGGGGCTCTACTGGTTTCGAGCTCACACGGGAGATTACTCCACCTTGGAAACCTTCTACACCGATAGTTTTTCTTTCTTCAAAAGTCCGACGGCCGGTCCAACAGTGATCAACTTCGGTTGGGCTTGGAGCCCTGCCAACAGCAATCCCTTCATCATGCCACAGCCGATTCCTGATCAAGTTTGCTTAAGCCCGGGATCTCCCAACCCCTTCAATGCTGTGGTCAGTCTGGACTATCAGATCCCTGTGGCCGGCTTTGTGCGCGTGACAATCCATGATGTGTCGGGACGCGAGATTATCTGTCTGGGCGAAGGTAACCGTCAGGCTGGAACCCACCGCCTTGCTTGGGAGGCTGCTGGAACGGCTTCCGGCATCTATTTCTGCCGGCTTCAAGCCGGGCAAGTCGTGCGGACAACGAAGTTGTGTTTGGTCAGATAAGGAGCCACATGCCGCAAAACCACCAAACTCGTAGAGAGTTTATGGGTAGCCTGGCCAAGGGAACGGCGGCCCTGGCCTCGCTCCACCCGCTGGCAAGAACCCTTTACGCCGGAACGGATCGCCTGGAACCCCGGGTGCGCGTGCCCAATCCCTATGTCAACACCGCCGGGCACCCACTGCTGGTGAGCGTTCAGGGAACGGATTTCGCCGACATGCTGGCGACGGGCCTATCCATCCTGGGAGGTCTGGATCGGCTGATTACCAACAATCAGACGGTGCTTATCAAACCCAACCTGGTTACTGATACGGAGGACTATCCGACGATTTCCAGCCTGGATTCTGTTCTCTCCACCATGCAGGCTATCCAGCAGGTCAGTTCCGGCCAGATTAAAGTTGGCGACGGAGTATTGACGTCATATTATGCTTCCACGGGATTTGATCCAGCGATTCCCAATGCTGGCGGCCAACTGGTGGAATTTTCCAGTTTCTACCCGGTGCGGCGATCCACCTGGCTCCCCAACGTCCCGGATTTCGAGGTCTTCACAGAAGTGTACGATGCGCCCATCATCATCAACTTCTGCAATATGAAGCGCCACAATTCTGCATATTTTTCTTGCGCATTGAAGAGCCATGTGGGCACCGTGAATGGTCCGGGTTTCATCGGTACGCGCGATTATCTTCACAGTTTCGATGCCTACACCGACGAATTTCTCCAGACCGTGGCCGAAATCGCCGGTGTTGTCAATTCCGAACTGCACGTGGTAGATGCGCGGGAGATCATGACCGTTACCGGCCCTTTCCAGAGTTGGGGTGGGGAGGTCTGCCCGTTGCATCGTCTCATCCTCTGCGGCGACCCGGTCGCCACCGACGCCTACTGCGCCTGGTTGATGTCACAGACGGACACCTTCGATGCCGACCTGATTCAACCAACCCTGCAGCGCGCCCAGGAATTGGGATTGGGCACGGCCAATCTGGAACAAGTCGAAATTCACGAAATTGACGTGATGTCATTTAATCCGGAAAACGAAGCCGGTGTGCTTCGATTTGATTTGCGACAGAACCAGCCCAACCCATTTAACCCGACCACTTCTCTGAGTTACGAGTTGCACGTCTCAGGTCATGTCACTTTGAATGTTTATAATAGCGCCGGGCGGCTGGTCTCGACTTTGGTAGACGGCTGGAAGGCGATGGGAACGCACGGAGTTGTCTTCGATGGGGTAGGATTAGCCTCGGGTGTGTACTTCGCCCGCATGGTCATGAATGGTAAAACAAAGGTCAGGAAGATGATCTTGGCCGGATAAATCATGCCTTGGCAAGATTTTCCTTGACACGGGGTCGGGAAATTACTAACTTATAAGGGTGCAATTTACGTATCACGATAGATTCCTGACCATTCAAGGTAAAATTGATAAGGAGTCGGCATGAGGAAGGTCACACTGCTGCTCGCCGTCGTGGGGATTATCTGCGCAATCGTTTCGCCAGGGCGTAGCGCCTGGGTAGCTGTGGGGCCGGGTGAGGCCCCGCGTCTCGTTGTGGAGGCAGCCGACGAATCCGGCCTGTTGCTCACCCTTGAATTCCCCGGCTTTGAAGCACTCGCTGCAGATACCTTGGGGCATGCTTTCACGGCCTTGAGATTCGATGATTATGGCAGTTGGGGGGAACTTGGCGGCCCGGAATTGCCCGTGCTGCGCAAATTGATAGCTTTACCCGACCGTGCCGATTGGCGTTGGCAGGTTATCGACGCGGATTGGATCGAACTACCTGGATACATGCCTGCACCTCTGCAAGCAGAGATGGAAGAATCACCTTCCGGTCCCGTGCTTCATACGTTTCAATATGATGATTTCGCTTATCAGCAGAATCGCTGGCTACCTGGCGATCCTGTTGCTCTCGAAACTCCCATTGTCGCCCGTGGTTTCCGCTTCGGTCGGATCGAACTGAGGCCGATACAATACAATCCCGCCCTGGGTATCCTGCGCGTCTGCCGTTCCATGACGATTAGCTTACGCTTCGGGGGCGAAGGCGCCAACCCGGTTGTAAATACAGACCGGCAGAAATCCCTCGTATATTCCCGCTTGCTTAAATCTATCGTGCTGAATCCGGATATGATCAGCACCGGCGGAGTTCTGGGCGGTTATCTGTTCATCACCCCACCGAATTTCCTGGATACCTTGAAGACCAATTTGGTGGAATGGAAGCAGCAGAAAGGATTCCCCTGCACGGTTTTATCCACCACCCAGACGGGAGTTTCCACAACCGCCATCAAGGCCGCCATTCAGAACATTTACAATACATGGCCGGTTCCGCCCGATTACGTCGTCTTCGTGGGCGACCACGATCAGGGGATGCCCACTTTCTACTACACCAACACCTCCTATCAGAGTGAACAATGCGGAACCGACCTCCCCTACACCTTGTTGGAAGGGACCGATTATTTCCCCGATATGCTGGCGGGGCGATTATCCGTAGACAGCGAGTACGAATTGCGCACGCTGTCCAGCAAGATCCGCAATTATGAGAAGAATCCAGTCATGGATGATCCCAACTGGTTTCGGCGGGGTTTGGTCGTTTACGACTACGGGACTTGGGGTTCTTATTCCTGCAAGACCACCAAGGATCGCTGCCGCGACTTAATGTTGGAACATGGCTATCTCCAGGTGGATGCGCAAACCAATCCGGGCGGCGGTACCTGGACGCAGATCAACAATTTCATCAATGCCGGCGTCACCTTCGTCAATTACCGTGGTTTCGGCGAATACTCCGGTTGGACTCCACCCAATTACAACTCCTACAACATATCACAACTGGTTAATGGCTTCAAGTTGCCGGTGATCACCTCCATTGTGTGTGGAGGAGGTTGTTTCACTGTTAGCACCGATCCCTGCTTCGGGGAGGCGTGGATCCGTTATGGGACTCCCTCAACCCCCAAAGGGGCTGTGAGCTTTATCGGACCATCTTCCCTGCACACTCATACTCGTTGGAACAACTGCGTTGATGCCGGTATCTATCAGGGCATCTTCGTGGATAGCTTGGGCGATCTGGGATCGGCGCTACTGCGCGGCAAGATGGAGCTGTACTTCGGCATGCCCAATAATCAGGGCGGAGGCGGGACACTCAATTCGGTTGAGTGTTATTTCAATATTTACAATATTCTGGGGGACCCTGGGCTGGAGATATGGACGTACACTCCAGCAACCCTGGCTGTAACTCACTCTACGAGCCTGGCTCTGGGAATCAATTCGTTCCCGGTGACGGTAACCACCGGTGGATCAGGCGTGGAGAACGCGCTGGTGTGCGTCAGTGGATCTGCGGGATCATTTCAGCGCACCGCCTGGACAGATGCCGCAGGCGCGGCTCTGCTGAACCTATCAGGAGCGGTGGCGGGGATTTACAATGTCACGGTATCCGGCCACAACCTGCTAACTTATAACGGAACCTTGACATACGCTCAGAGTAGTGTCTCTTTAGCTATTGACAGCTTGCATCTGGACGACGATTTGATCGCCCCTTCATCGGGCGACAATGACGGTCAATTTAATCCCGGCGAGACGATACAATTGCGAGGCCGGCTGCAAAACACCGGTTCCAGCCAGACCGCCACCAACATTACAGCGACAGTATCCTCTTCAGATCCCTACTTGACGATCACGCAAAGCATTTCCGGCGGTCCCGACGCTCCGCCGGGAGCTTTCTCGTTGCTAACCAACGACTTCGTCATGCACCTCTCTACTGAGGCGCCTCACAGTCACGTTGTGCAGGTACCGATGATAACCGGCAGCGCGCAAGGATCATGGAACAATTTAGTTAGCCTACCGGTGGTAGCGCCTCTGGCGGAATGCCTGACCTATCACATCGTGAATGCCAGCGGGATATTAGATCCCGGTCAAACCGCCAATTTCACACTGAACTTGCAAAATTCCGGTGGCGATCCCTTGACCAACGCGGTGGGACTGTTGACATCCTTAGATCCGCATGTAGTGGTGAATGATGCCAACGGTTCCTGGAGCACCCTTATACCTGGACAAGCCGGGTATAACGACGCTAATCCTTTCAACCTGACGGCGACTTCCAATAGCGCGCCGGGATGGATGGTCAACCTGCGGTTGGTTGTCACTTCGGGGAATTACTGCGACACCTTGATCGTTCCCTTCCAAGTGGGGCAGATTACGCCTACAGACCCGGCTGGCCCGGATGAATATGGCTACCGCTGCTTCGATTCCCGCGATGCTGCCTACTCGCAGGCGCCGGTGTACAATTGGATCGAAGCCTCGACCCAGTCTGGTCAGGTAACATTAAATTTACCTGATACTTACGACGAAGGAGATTGTGTCGTTTATCAAACCCTGCCGTTCACTTTCCGCTACTATGGACAAAATTATACGCAGATAACGATTTGTTCCAATGGCTGGTTGTCCATGGGCAGCACCACGATGAGCAACTTCCGCAATTGGAACATCCCCGGCGCGTTGGGGCCGTCAGCCATGATCGCCCCTTTCTGGGATGATTTACGCAACAATAGTCCGGCGTCCATTAATTACTGGTATGACGCCACCAATCACCGTGTGGTCGTCGAATGGAAGGACGTGCGTTTAGCGATCAACCAGGCCTTAAATCGCTTTGAAGCCATCCTGTATGATCCGGCTTACTATCCCACTGCCTCCGGCGACGGCGAGATTGTCTTCCAGTACCACACGTTCAACAACACGGACTATAATGAAAACTACTGTACCGTCGGCATCGAAAACCAATTGCAATCCGACGGCGTAAAGGTGACTTATGCCAATCTCTGGAGCTTGGGATCCGCTCCGATCGTAGCCGGTACAGCGTTGAAATTCAGCACCGATTTCATCTACGCACCCGGCATTCCGCAAATGAATGTAACCCTTACTCCCCAGAATCCACCCATTCAGATTCCGGCCAATGGAGGCAGTTTCGGCTTTAACGTGCAGGTGTCGAACCTGGAACAGAATCCCCTCACGACGACCATCTGGTTTAAAATGCGGCTGCCCAGCGGGATGTATTTCGGGCCGGTATTGGGGCCGATCACGCTATCACTTCCGGCTAATTTTAACGGCAATCGCAACCGCGTGCAGGCGGTTCCCAGTAATTTCCCGGCAGGAGATTACCTTTATTGTGCCTACCTGGGAGAATACCCTGACAATATCTGGGACGAATCCAATTTCCCCTTCACCAAGCTAACCACCTCGCAACCGGGACCGGTGCAAATGACATTATCCAACTCCGGCGACCCTTTCGAGGATTGGAGCCAGACTGCACAGGCTATGACGCCGGCTGTTTACCGACTGAATCAGGCCACCCCAAATCCGTTCAATCCGAAAACGGCCATCAGTTACCAACTGCCTGATTTCAGTCACGTCAATCTAAGTGTGTATGATATCGGCGGGAGATTAGTGACAATGCTGACGAACGGTTGGCAGGAACCAGGTACTCACCGGGTTACTTTCGATGGTCAAAATCTACCTTCAGGGTTATACTTTGTACGCCTGCAGGCGGGAGATTTCCTGGCGGTGCAAAAGCTGGCATTGGTCAAGTGATGGTCGCCAAGGAGTTCGACAAAACAAAAAGGCGCCCGGATAGGCGCCTTTTCCATTTATTTCCAGTAATCATATTACTTCATGAGAACCATCTTGCCCGTTGCGGTCTGCGGACCAGCCTGTATACTGTAGAGATAGACGCCGGAAGATAGATTTGACCCATCAAAGGTGACCTCGTGCGTGCCCGCCTCGCGCCAACCGTTCACTAACTCGGTCACCAGTCTTCCGGTAGCATCGAAAACCTTCAGACTGACGTTTCTTGAAGCTTGAAGCTTGTAGCTGATGGCGGTAGTGGGGTTGAATGGATTGGGATTGGCACCCATCATCCGGAACTCAGAGGCGAGAGCTGACGTTTCTTCCATTTCAAAGGGGAACGGTTCGCCGTAGCAGTTGAAATCCCAGACCATCGGTCCATCCACCAGCGTCGCCAGCTTGGTAAAGGTGAAGGTGCTGGAATCAATGGCCGGATAGGTGAAACTGGTATTGGCATAACCCAGGTAGCTATAAAATCCTGTGACCCAAGATCCGGGGATATTCTGATTGCGGAGACGAGTCACATTGGTGCCCACCGGCGGATTGATGCTCACCGGGCCCAGCAGTGGACCGGTATAAGTGCCATTCGGATTTTTGGCTCTGGCCCAGACGGTGAAGGGAGCCTGCGGCCCGACAGTTCTCTGCACTGAGGCGTTGAAACTGAACGATCCTCCAGCCATGGGGACCATGATCGGCGGACTGATGGGCGACAAGGTGACGTCCAATGACGGCAAAGCACCCGCCTGATGAACGTTGGTGTTCATGATAAAGATGTAATCGCCTGCATTAGTGCTGCTATTGTTGGCGGCGTTACCGGCCAGAAAAAAGGTCACAGTGCCTGTGCCGGCGATCGGCGCTGTCCAGCTCGCCGTCCAGGTATGACTGTTGGGTGTGCCGGGGAAAGAACCTGCCGAGGTATGTTTCATAAAATCCCGATTGTAAGTCACATTCACCGAAAGTTGCGTGTTGGTTGGATCAGTAACCACCAACTGCCCACCGCGACTGCCATCAGCTTTGATGGCGGTGAGTTCAAAACCCCAGCGCAATTGCCCGGTCATGGCTGTAGTCACCGAGATGGGGTAGGTCGTCCCGGGTGTATAGGCCGTCGGCAATCCCGTCAGCGCAACGTACCCCGCTCCGCTGTTTACGGTAAAACTACTGTGGCACATGGTGCAGTTGGTGTAATCCGGGGGATCCGCGCACACGTGATCCGGCGGCCCGCCGGAGAAGGCCAATACCATGCCAGGGAGAAACGTTAACGTGATGATCAACGCGATCGAGAATTGAATCTTTGGGACTAAGTTTCGCCTCTTCATAACAACCTCCAAATTAATTGGTTCAATGTGATATTTATATTAATGAGTACATTGATGCCTGGAAGGAGAGTGAAACCTTTCACGATTCACGCAACATTTCCTCTCGCAAAGAAATAAACGAAACTTCTCAGCAATAAGTTGGGATCACTAAATAATTATTTTACTAACCTTCATTTTTTGAAGATAACTGCAAGGTTTAAAAATGAGGCTGTCCCTATACTTAGGGACAGCCTCATTCGTAAAGGATTGTGGGGGATTAACCACTATTTGAGATAGACCGCCCGTGATTGCAACTCAACTCCTGGGGTATTGAATTTCACCAGGTAAATACCCGAGGTCAGATTAGCGGGTGTCCAGGGGATTTCGTGAAGTCCCGGCGAGAGCATTCCCGTGAAGGGTGTAGCCACCCAACGGCCCAGGGAATCGAAAATGCGGATCTGCGCGTGCGATTGATGCGGTAAGGCGACGCGTATGGTCGTGCTGTTGTTGAAGGGATTGGGGTAGATGTTCTCCAGCGTGAATTCTTTTGGAATTTCCTCTGGACTGGCCCAGGGACCCAGGCCGTAGTTATGCACGATGACGAGCGGCGCCGGCGCGTAATCCCAAATTGTGCCGTTTGGAGTCTGGATTTTAGCTAAAAGCCAGACTTGCACGCCATTGGACATGGATGTGGTGTTCCAAAGGAAGCTATCGGTGGTATCGGAGGCGGGAATGCCGGATCCACCAGCTATCGGTGTGCCGTTATAACCGACGTTGTTATTGTCCCAATACAAGCTGATGAGTGCGCTGTCCGTGGGATCGGAATCCGTCCAGGTGATTAAAAATTCCGTATCGGCGGAATCCATGACCGCCGGCGAGGTGAGCGTTATATAAGCTAAACCCCAGGTATGATTGATGATTACCGGGCCCTGGCTGTAGGCTACCGCCATCTCCATGCCGTCGCTGATGATACCGCGGACCCAAATGGCGCCGGGCGTAACGCTGGCGGTATTCCACAGAAAAGTGTCTGTGGTGTCGGCTTCCGGAATGGCCAAAGCACCGGGTATCTGAGTTCCGTACCCGGTGGAGGTATCTGCCGTCCAATAGAAGCTGATCAACGCTTCATCATTAGGATCATGGGCTTCGTACTGGATTGTGAACTGCTGATTGGCGGTATCGCCCCAGGCGGGGCGGGTGATCATCAGGGTGGGTGATATGTTGGGCATTTCCGGTTGGAAAACCATGAACGTATCGTTGTTCGCTTCGTATGGACCCTCATCAATTTCAAAGCCGGCGTCAACCATCCATGAGACGGTATGACTTAGAGTATCTGAAACATGATAAATATCGGTATAGGTAGTACAAACCACCGATTCCAGTAAACCGAGATCAATATTGCGCCTTTCCGTATAGAACGGCTGGCCATCCAGGCGGGCGGTTATATTAAACAGTGGTGTTACTCCCGTTCCTTCGGCTGACCAGATCAGGGAAAAGCGCAGGGAATCTCCCGTGATCGCCTGGCTGATCGAACTGGAGTCCGTATGAGCCAGACCGGGTATTTGGGCGAACAGATCATACAAACCGTCATCCCAGCCGACGTGAACTTCATCCACGAAACAGCCCATCAGCGAGTCTTCCATAAAGCTGTTGCTGACGAACTGGAAGAGGATATAGACGCTGCTCTGCCCGATGTAACTGACCCAACTTGAGCCGCTGGGCAAGCTATCCAGATTAATCGTCGTGCTCCACCACTGTGAACTCAAGCCGAATTTGCGATTGACTTCCAACATGTTCCAAGCGTTTTGATTGTAAGCTCCCCAGCGCAGGTAATCTTGATTGCTACCCGTCTGGTAATAATACCAAAAAGTAGCTTTAGCCGCTACGGCCTGGGAAAAGTTGAAAGGCCCGCATTTGGCCCAGCAGTTGATGTTGTTGGGATAGGGATCGTATTCCGGATCCAGGTCGCCGGGAAGGCCCACACACCAGATACTATGATTGTCCGTTTCGTTGGGTTTGAAGATGTAATTCTGAATGCCCCAAGTCCATGGCGCGCCCTGACCTCCGTAGGCCCGGAAGGGATTTATGACCCAGGGAGACATGGGAAATTGCTGAGGTTGTTCTTCAAAATGTTCTGTCAGCACCGAGTGCCAAACCGCATGAGCCTGTGGTGTTATCAAACAAGTTAGAAGAACCAGAGCAGTGCCTGTCAACAGGACTCGAGCAATTCCGTTTTTCAGCATGGCGCACCTCGGAGGAATGGGAATTTCAGGTTCAGTCTTGATCTATATTAGTATAATCCATTTTTACGTCAAAGTCAAGCATTTTCTTAATGAGCATGATGATTTTCCCCTTTTTCCCTTTCCCCGGTTGACATATAAGTTCTGCCGGGTGGTAATTCCCCCCTCGGGGGTAATATAACTCGCTGCTAAAATGCCTTGACTTGAAAATAATTCTTCCTTAAATTATATACGGATCTTACAGATAGGACTTTCAATCGTGGTGCGACATTTCATATTGGCAGTCGTTCTGCTGGCAATTTGTGCTGGATTGGTCTTGAATCTGAGCGGGTGTGCGCGGTCGGCCGGCATGGTGTACCTTCTGGATCAGCCGGTAAGCGATCCCATTATGTACGCTGATGATGGCCAGGACAGCGATCTGTGCAAGGTGGAAGATGGCGGGTATTCCGGTTCGTCTGGAGAGTGCCCTACGTGATGACCCAGTACGGCCCGGAGCGGGCTTTTCAACACCTTCAGTAGGGTTTTTTCACGTACTCAGCCACGAGTTACCATGACGTTATCCAAACATCTTGCCGGTATTTTACTGTGTCTGCTGGGCGGGGTATCTATCCTGCACGCGGGCGCCTTGAGTGTTGGGGGTTTCACGCAAGTCAAGCTGGAATACCAATATACCGACTACCTTAAATTCGCCTACCCCAATCCCATACTTTTTGAATATAATAGTCACGATTATCGGCAACCGGCTCCTTATATCAACGATTTCCCTGAAAACCGCGTCCTGGCCAAGGTTTCACAAGGTTTGGGGATTAATGACGTTCTCCACGTCAAATATCAGTATTCCGATCTTTCCGATACGAACTGGCAGGATTTATTCAACGCCAAATATGTACGTAATCTCTCCAGTTCCACGGAAGCCCATATCGCCGGTCAATTCACTCGCGGCCGCGGTGGTTTCATGGGGAAATCCGTTGAGGTGGGCGGTAAAGTTGATTTCGCCGGATTCATCTTAGCGGATGGATCCTACGGTTATTATTCCAATACTTCTGATAGCGTCTGGATGGACAACCTGGGCGTACAACAGACCAAGGAATTACCCAGCGACGCCCATTCCCTGAGTTTGAAGTTGCGCCAGGCTTTGAGTAAATCCACCGCGTTTCAAGTTAAATACGATTATTTCTTTGCCGCAGGGGATCGAGCCGACTTCTTTTCCAACACTCTGACCTTCTGGGTGTCTCAATATCTGCCCACCAAAACGGCTGTTCACGCTGAATACCGGGAGAACTGGAACGGTAACAAGTATCGCTCCTGGTCCTCAGGCTTGGAAATTGATCAGTATTTGAACTGGTCCAGCACCTTGACGCTCAAAGGGCGTTTCTACCAGGGCTTGCCGACGGATCCCTTAGCGATACAGGGATTGAATGGAAAAACATCCTTTAACAGCTATTCCCTATCAGCAATTCTATCGCACCATCTCTTTGCCGAAACCATCGTCATGCTGAAGTACCGCTACTACGTGAGCGATCAGGACATCGAGATGAACACGTATCTCCTCGGTTTGCAGTACATACTATGAAAGCTACCTTGTCATTCCTGCGCATTTCCTTGTCATTCCCGCGAAAGCAGGAATCCCTCGCCATCCTGCTGGGATTGATCGCGATTGTTCTGATAATCGGGGGCTGCGGCGACCCGCCGAGCGCCCCACCGGATCAGCTCAAGGGCGATCTCGTGGTCATGGCCTTTCTACCTGATAGCTCGCTGGCTGCTTACATGCGCCTTGTATTGGACGGTGATACCTTGGTTGGCGATACAGCCGTTGTAGATCTTTTGACCGGCGATACACTTATGGTTTTCCATAATCCCGCGACCCTGCATGGCATCTTGGCCGGAAATCACCAGGTGATCACCAGCGCTCAGGTTTCGGAATCGGGGACTGTGGTTCATTACGCGGGTTCACAGATCGTGGCAGTATCGGGAAATACCGTCGCAGAGACGGAAGTCAGGATGTTAGGTTTGGCGCCCAACTTCTCGCTGATGGATGTGTCAGGGAACACGATCATCATGGATGATCTGACCGGAAGAATTCGTCTGCTTTATTTCTTCTCGTTCACCTGAACCTACTGCAAAGGCGTGGAGATGCCATGCTTTCAGGACAGTATCGGGGAAGTCTATCCCGACACGTTGGTGATGGCCATCGGCCTGAATCACGACGCTCCCAATGCGAACTTTGTGCGCGACTACCTCGTTAACTATATTGGCTACATCGGTACCAGTTACAAAGCGGACACGCTGACTTATCCCGTGATCTGGGATCCGCTGACGACGACATTCGAGGCTTATGGATTGACGCCCAACCTGCTGCCGGCCATCTTTCTGGTTGACCAGACCGGCTACATCCGCATCGCCAGCTATGGCGCCAGCACGGCCGCCACCTTCTGGCCGGAATTTGACCTGATCATGACGGAAATCCGAGTACTGCTGGAAAATCCACCAACGCACTAATACAGTGAGACAAATTTGAGATCACTTATGCTGAAAAAGAGATACTTCGCCCTGGCGCTACTGCTCTTGGTAACTGGATTGACGCTGATGGCTTCGGCTGCCCTTTCGCCCGGGACGATTGCACCTGATTTTAATCTGCCCACCACCGCGGGCGCGAAGTTGACACTCTCGCAATTCAAGGGACAGGTGGTGATTCTGGCCTTCTGGAAAAGCGACTGACGCCAGTGCCATGCGGAGATTCCGCATCTTAACATCATCAGCAAGCAATATCCTACGGATAAAGTCAAGATCCTGTCCATGAATGCGATCAATCCGGCGCCCCTGGCGGCGGCTGAAGGCAAGCGATACGAAATCCCTTATGATATCCTTCTGTGCCGGGATACCGGCGTAATTCGCGATTACAAAGTCACGAAACTACCGCATCTATTCATCATTGATGCCAAAGGTGTGATCGCGGAAAGCAAGCTGTTTCTCGATGCTGCAAAAATCAAGCAAGTGCTGGATAGATTGTTAGCAGAATAAACAATGACCATTAGCATCATCCTTAGATATCTCATCGCCGCGACGATCATCGGCACACTGCTCTATCTGGGCATTACGATGGGGCAGCCCGGAGGCTTGCGCGTGGAAACTTCGGGGCTTTGACTGGCCTGCATCGGGCTCGGATGATCCCATGGCTGTAAAGAAAATTCTTTTAGCGCGACGTCTTACGCAGGTGGGCGTGGGCTTTCTGCTGTATAACTGTTATACCAAAGTCTTCACCACCAAAATCATTTATGACGGGCCGTTGAAATTGGGTTGCGTGCCGGGATTGAATTGCCACGCCTGCCCTATGGCTCTCTCATCTTGTCCCATCGGCGGGTTGCAATTTTTTGCGGCGGCGCATCAATTTCCGATTTATCTGGCCGGATTCTTAGCCCTGCTGGGCGTGATTGGCGGGCGAGCGGTCTGTGGCTGGTTATGTTGGTTCGGATTGCTGCAGGAATGGATGTACAAGATCCGCAGCCGCAAATTCAAGATTCCTCCTTTTCTGTATCATTTCCGCTGGTTTTCTCTGATCGTTTTGTCTA
>JAGVQJ010000098.1 GCA_020051775.1 Calditrichota bacterium
ACTCTCCCAGTTGGAAGTCCGGTGGCGGCCATCGCGGATTAGCAGGAAGCCGCGATCTAAGTCAATGGAAGAGAGGAAATTGTCGCCGGCATTGACTTCGATCCCCAGCGCCTCCGGCACCTCCAGGCGGGCTGATCCCAATCCCACTTCCACGCGGAGTTCGACATCCGTCAGTCTCCAGAGGCCGGAAAGATCGAGCTTGACCGTTCCCAATCCCCCTTCTACTCGCATCTTCTGGAAGTTGGCGTTCCCGAAGCCCGTGCCGGTGAACTCGCCCAAACCACAGTCAATTCGTAGGTCCCGGATCTTCTCGGAATTAGGTTCGTCGAAATACATGGTCAAGTCTGACAGGCCGCTGCTGACTTCCAGGTCGGAGATTTTCATTCCGGTCATATCCAGAGAACCGTCCACCAGACCTAAATCCAGTGTGAAAATAATGGGAATTTTCGAGCTGAAGCGTAAATCCCATCGCTCCTCGCCTGATTTCAGACCATGTAGACCGTGAACTTCGTGATCGCCGTCCTCGGCTTCGGCGGACTTGATTGTAAGATAACCCACCTTGCCAGAACGGTCGAATTTGATGACCGGTTCGCCTCGTTTGACTTTATAGTGGATTTTGGCTTCCATTATATTGTTTCCCTGTGCCCTGGCGACCATGATATTGGCTACGCCGATTTCAACGTCAACCTTGAGCTCATCGAGATCTTCGTAAGGGATGATCTTGGCCAGATCGCGGTAATCCTCGCGGTCTTTAGCTGCGGCTGGAACCACCAGCAGCAGACTGATCAATGGCAGGGTCCATTTCGGTATCATGATTCCTCCGGTTAAAAGGGCCGCTGAATGCGCAACAACCAAACGTAGGGGTCTTTGGATGTGTCGGTACGGCGAGCGACTTGCAGGCGTAAATTGCCGGAGTCGCCGCTTAACGCCACTCCCGCGTCATGCTTCCAGTCTTGAATTCTGAAATCACCCAGGGGTTGGTCCGCGGCCAAACCCAGATCGCTGAAGAAGATCAGGCCCAGATCCCCGCAGCAACCGTGACCATCGCTCTCGTCGTGCAGGCGTAATTCCGCATTCCATAAAGCAAATTCCCGACCCGAAAACTCTTTTAGGCTATATCCCTGTAAGGAGGACGGCCCGCCCAGGTAAAACCGCTTCTGCGGGGGCAGCGTTCCCTCGGAATTACCCAGGCGCACGCGATTATCGAAATTGATGTAACGACCCAGCGGTTGATAGCGGCGCGCGTCCAGCGTGTAGCGGTTATAATCGAAATCTGAGCTCATGTCCGGACCCGTCAACTCCGCCTCGGCGGCAAGTCTCCAACCCTGCATGGGTTCTTCTTTATCATCGCGGTTATCGAAGCCAGCGCCCAGCATGAACTCCCGAAGCATGCCCTCCTGAATCGGCCAATTGGGGAGGAAGTTTTTATTGGGGCCAAATAGCGCCCAATTGGTGGTGTTGTCCAAAGTCGCCTGCTGCTCGGCCTGGTAGCGGACACTCAAGCTCATAGCCCGGAACGGTTTCCAATTGAGTGTCGTGCCGAAACCATCGCGCTCGTAATAATCGCGGAAATCTTCGTGGAAGAAGAACGCGGCCAGACTATTCTCGGTATCCGACATGTACCACGAATCTTCGGTCTGCGTCTGGTGATAGGCGTCCAAGGACAACTCCAGTTGGCCGCGCGGCAGGAACCCAAAACCAATGCCTCCCTGACCCTGCCAATTGTGAGAAGAGAAGGCATATCCGCCCCAGCCAAAGGTGTGGAAACGGACGCCATAGTCGCTGAATGGGAATTCGTCCACCGACAATCCCAGGAACAGACCATCCACCTTGTTGTAGGCCAGCTTGAGGTCGCTTCCCTCGCCCAGGTCCAGTTCGCGATGCCTGCGGTGGCGGGAGCCTGAGATGTTTTCGTCATCCTCGCGGCGCGTGGAAAGCAGGTCGGGTTCCTCGTCCGTGGCGCGAAACGCCAACGGCTCTTCTTCATCGCGTCCGATCTCCAAGCCCGGCATGCGCCCCTGAACGACGTTGCCGGCTATTTGCGATCCCGGGGATTGGATAATTCGACCACGGCGCGCGACTACGTCGCCATCCACTACCGCCGTGGAATCCAGGATGACGTCGCCCAGATAGGCGATGGCGGATCCTCCAACGTGGCCGCGCACGATCAAGTCGCCCGACACCGCGATCACGTCTCCGGTAATGTGCATATCCCGCCCGACAATCTTGTCGCCCAGAATCTTCACGTCATCGGCTCGCGCGGTGACGAAAGCTGCCGTCAGCAGCATCACAGCCAGGATCATCGTATATCGCATCTTCACATCCACTCCAAGTTAAACGTCTGCTCGTTACTAATTTCCTCTTTCGATATTGATGTCCCCATTGACCGTCTCCAGCTCAATAAGCAGTCCACCGCCGTTGAGGTCGCCGGTAGCGATTTTCTCATAGAGGCGACCGCGCCCTTCTTTCTGCAAGACTTCCTCGTTCACCGTGATGGATTTGAAATCGCTGATGATGTCGTAATCATCCGAACCGATACCATAGGAAGATAACAAATTAGTCTGAATGCGAATGCGAGCCGACACGCTGGCTTGAATGTCTGCCGGCAGGCGCAGTTCGATTTCACCGCCCGAAGTTGACAGACGGATGGGTCCGGATAGCTTGCCGCCTTTTTCCACCCGGGCGCGCACGTTACCCCCGGAGGTTTTGCCAGTCAACGCGCCCTGAATGCCGCTCATGTCCAAGTCGCCACCGGAGGTCGAGATGTCCGTTTCGCCGGTGATCGCGGAAACTTCTACATCCCCGCCGGAGGTTCGTCCCAGGACACGCCCCTGCACCTGCGTGGCGATCACCATGCCGCCTGAGGTGCGCAAATCTACATTGCCCACCACCGTGCGAGCTTCCACATCTCCCCCCGAAGTGGAGGCACGGGAATAGGCCCCCTTCACGTTGGTCAGCGTGATGTCTCCGCCGGAAGTGCGCAGATCCAATTCGCCTTCGACGTCGCGAGCCTCCACATTACCGCCGGAAGTAGCCGCGCGAACTTCACCCGTTAGTCTCTGCACGGTGATATCGCCGCCGGCTGTCTCCAGACGAAATGGCCCGGTGCGGCTGTCACTCAGGCGCACGTCTCCCCCGGAAGTTTCCAGATCAATCACCCCTTCCAGATTACGCGCGGTGACGTCGCCGCCTGAGGTTTTAACATCCGTGGGACCGGTGACATTCGTAACATCCACGTCGCCGCCGGCGGTGCGCAACCGAGCTTCGCCTTTCAAGTCGGACAAGTTAACATCTCCACCGCTGGTGGAAGCGTCCACATTGAAGTTTTCAGGCACATGCACGGTGTAGGAAGCGCTATAATCGGCGCCTCGATGTATAATCGCGAGTTTTCTCTCCACATCGAGCATTTGCTTGGTAGTGTAAATTCGATCCGCTCTCGGAGCACGGTGCATGCCCAGACCGCCCGGGCCGGTGACTTCGATGCTGTTGCCAACCTTCTTGATAGCAGCGCGAAGTTCTTCGAAAATCTTCTGGGCTTCAGCCTCATCATCTGCTTCCAGGTAAACTTCCTGAATGAGCTCGACTTCGCCGCTCTTCCCGCCGCTGATGGTGATGTCCCCCTCCAGGTCATCCATGCGCAAATCGCCGCCGATGGACACTTCGAATTTCTCGGAAACGGTGGCGGTGTACCCTCCCCGCTCCTTCTTGAAAGTCACCTGCGCCGGCGACATTCCCGCCAGCAACAGAATCATGGACAGAACCGGCAGACTGATTTTTTCGATTCTCACGTCAATTCTCCTTTCCAACCTCTTGCATCCTGACTCCGGACGGCAACTGCCCCCGGCCGTCCAGCATACGATAATCATCATGGGTTTCGCGGATGGCGCGGCGCGCCTGGGATCTCACGTAGTCATTGGAATCGGCCTGCGCCACCGCCAGCAGCGCTGACAAGGCTTTATTCGCCGTTCCAGAGCTTAACAGGACGTCAATCGCCCGGATGCGCACGGCCGGGTTGGGATCTTTCAGCAGGGCGTTCAGAATGGCGTCTTCCACCAACTCGTCCCGCTGCGCCGTGCCCAAGGCTTCCAGCGCCTTCAAGCGTACACCGTCGTTGCGATCATTTACCAGCGCGTAGGCCAATACTTGCCGCGCCCGGGCGTCCAGGCTGGAGGCTTGAGCCAGCTCCTCGACCGATTGCAGCCTAACACCGGAATTTTCCTCGTGCATAACCGCCCACCCCAGCAGTTCCAGGATCATCCGGTCACCCGGCTTGCCTTGCACAGCAAACTCCTTTTCGGCCTTGAAACTAACCTGCACCAATCCTTCCTGTGTTGACGCCGGTCGAACCCGCAGGTCGGTGATGCGCGAATCCCCTTTCAGTACGTCTTCCAGCAGGTGGTTTTGATCCTGGTCAAGCTGTTCTTGATAAGTAGCGGGTTGGATCTGTTCCGATACGCCACCCAAAGGCCCTTGCACCAGAGCCGCCGGGTGGAACATCAACCTACCCAGCACCAGGCCGGTTACCATCGCCGCCGCCG
>JAGVQJ010000146.1 GCA_020051775.1 Calditrichota bacterium
ATTCCCGTGGCCTTATCCGGGGTTAAGTTGAAGGCATAGCTGACTCCCCAGGGACCGGCCCAAGCGGTAAACGAACCGGAGGTCAAGGCGCCCCATTTTTGCGGACCAATCACGCCTGCCGGTATAGTGGGAATTTTTTCATCTGCGGGGTGGCCGGAGAATCTTTTACCAGGCGCAATTCGAGGTATTCCATTTTCAAAAACTTTAGGGGAATGGCAATCGTCGCAGCCACTCAAGAGCGCGATATGCTCGCCTCTTTCAGCCGCAGTCATAGTCACCTTGTCGTCCTTGGACATGGCTACTTTCCCCAGCACAAATCCAAAAACGAACAAGACCGCAAGGACAGTGATAAATTTCACATTAAGCATTAAAACCTCCTGGCTGTAATATTACTCCTTCTCTGGGGTGGTTTGTGCTACAAAGGAGCTAAATTGGTGTAGCGGTTTAGGGTGTACCGGCGACAGACTCCACACCTTTCTTGGGAGTTCGTTCGTTGGAGGGCGAGCTTTCAATGATGGATTCCGAATCGCCCTCGAATTCGCCCATTTCTTCTTCCCTGCGGCGGCGATTGAGGTATGAACGAATTCCGATCCACGCCAGCAGGCTGACGATTCCCAGCCCGATAATCCACCATATTGTTTTCCTTCTCATGGCAGCCTCCTCTGATTAATCTGATTAGTAGTGCGATATTTAATCTATACGATCGGGTGCCAACACAGGTTGAATTTCACTTCGGAACCGGCGTTGGTTCTCCGACGCGATGTTATTATTTAGCGTTTACGGTATCCATTTGAGCCGAGGAACGCAGATATTCCAGAATGGCACGGGCCTGAGGTTGTTTTAGCTTCAGGTCCGACATAAGCACACCATATTCCTTCACCAACGCTTTGATGTGTTCGTTTTTCTGCTGCATTTCCACGGGATTCAGCATCATATTCATAACGAATTCCGGCGCCCTTTCCTTGGTGATACGACCCAGGGGCGGCCCGATTTTTTTCTTGCCAAGTTCATGGCAGGTCGAACAGTTGGCTTCAAACAAAGTCTTGCCCTGCTTCACCATTTTCGGATCCAGGGCCCCCAGTTTGAGTTCCTTAACGGGGCCTATACCCTTGTCGGTAACATGACTCTTGTGTTGATGACTTTGGGTGGCCGGTTCGGCAACCTTGCCGGTGTCGCTTTGAGCGAATTGTGCTTCAAGGGAGGAGGTTGATTCAGTTTTAGCGACGGCGCTGTTCTGAGGCGCAATTCCAAAGTAAATGAGGCCCGCAAGAAGAACACCCGCCGTGATGACAAACCCGATTATGCGCATGGTCTCTCCTGAAGATTCTATTACGTCTATTATGGTAAATTATACGCAAATGAAACCGCCGAATTAGCCAATTTCCGTTAAAAGCGATAAAATCCCAAAGGAATGGCGGGGGATGCCGAAATTTATCACCGCCGGTAATTTAACCAACCGACAGGGATTAAAACCGTCAAATTGCTGCTGTGCTGAAGTTGGATGAGTTACTCTGAAGTAATCGGATTATGGGCCTTGAACCTCTTTTCCCGATTACGGTTGTAACATTGCTAAAGCCTTTCATTACGGAACAAAAGGATGCCTGAATTGCTTAGGTGCCGAACATGCTGCGTTTCACGACGACAACCGCTCCCACGACGGCTGCCAGAATCACATAGGTCCAAACGCGGGTGAAGATGTTCTTCCGGGGTTTTGATTTAGTCCAAAATTTTTTTTTCATGCGATACTCCTTTCACGGTTAATGTTACTCATCCAACTTCAACTTAAGCCATACAGATCCTAACTCTAAACAGGTATGGAGGCGAGAAGGCTTCGCCAGGGTGCGATGGCGTCCGCCTCTTTAACCTGAAATCGCGCAGTAAATGATACGAAGCTTTCGTCACTTTTGAGGGCCGGGTTGGGGTGAAAATAAAAAACCGCCGAGAAGGCGGTCAAAAAATCGCTATTTTCATGATTTTTATTGAATGATCATATCCAGTACGATCCGATTGGCATTACGTGCTGCAATCTGGAAGAACTTCTCAAAATCCTGCATGGCATTCTCATCGGCGCGGTCGCTTAGGGCGCGGATGTCCAGGCAGGGGATACCCAGCTCATAACAGACCTGGGCTACGGCGGCGCCTTCCATTTCCACGGCGTCGGGGGAATGCCGGAAGCGCAGCTCCTCCTTTTTGGGTGTGGAGGAGAAAAAGAGATCGCCGGTAGCAATTAGGCCGGTGATCACTTTCGGTTCGCGGAGGCCGACTGAAGTAGGGACTTTCTCGAAGCCGGCTTCGGAGGAAGCTCTCTGGGCCAACGCCAACAGAAGGGAATCGGCGGGCAGGAAGATTGGCATTTCCTGTCGTGTTAGGGGATCGCGCACGCCCCAGTTGAGGACGGAATCAGCGGTCGCTTCGCCCAGATCATGTTGGAAGGTGCGTGAAGCGATGACGATATCGCCGGGCAGCAGATCGGGATTCAAGCCACCGGCCACACCGCTGAAGATTACGGCTGAAGGGGTGAAGTGGTCGGCCAATAACGCCATCGTCATGGCGGCATTGACCTTGCCGACGCCAGTTACGGCGATGATCACTGGGCGGCCTTCCAAATTGCCAGTTAGAAAGGTTCTTCCCGTGAAAGTTATGCTGCTGGTATCCTGCAATTGCCCGCGCAGCCAGGCGACTTCGTCGTTTAGCGCGCCGAGGATGGCGATAGGAGGTGGGGATTGTTGGGCGTAAAGCGAGATAGCCAATAGGCAAAATGTTAAGCATCCCAATATGAGATTCTTCAGCATAATATTATCCTTCGATGGGCGGCGGTGGAATTTCCCCGCTGGTTGGGTCAAGGCCCTGTTCCAGGCGAAGCGCTTCAATTGCACGCAACGGCTTTTCGAGCTTGTTAGTCCGCGTGGTGGTCAACTCGTCGTATTCATTCTGAGCAGCTTTGATACGTTTCCCCATCATGTCCATCTTGGCTTTGAACTCGTACCATTGCTTGCTGAAGTCATGCAACAGGTTTTGAATTCTACGTGAGGTCATTTCCAAACTGAAGTTGTCTACCGCCTGACGAATGACGGCCAGAACCGCGAACAAAGTAATGGGGGAACAGAACACCACGTGCTGTTTCAAGCCTTCATCCAGAATGCCGGCTTCCTGTTCATGAATGAAGGCATAAATCTGTTCATTGGGGATGAAGAGCAGGACGTAATCCAAGGTGTTTTCACCGGGATTGATATATTCTTTACCGGCTACTTCCTTGATGCGGCTTTTAACATCGCGAAGGAAATTTTTCCGAAATCCTTCCGCCATCATGTGATCGCCGGAGGCTTCGGATTCCAGAAATCGCAGATAGTTTTCCAGAGGAAATTTAACATCCATGTTGATAATGAGATTGCGCGGCAAAAGAAATGTATAATCCGGTCTTTGGCCGCTGGAAGCTATAGTTGACTGTTTACGATAATTCACATTTTCCACGAAACCAGCCACACGCAATACGTCTTCGGCCATGCGTTCGCCCCACTGGCCGCGAATCTTGGTGCTGGCGAGGGCTTCCTTCAACTGGTTGGTCGTCTGCAGGAGGCGATAGGTTTGCTGACCGGTGGCTTTTAACTGTTCATCCAATTGACCGAATTTTTCGATGCGATCCTTCTCCAAAGTACTCACCAATTCCTTTACTTTTCCAAGTTCCTCAGTCATGTTTTTCAACTGCTGGTCAATCAGGGATTTCTTCGATTCTATTTCCTGGCTCTGTTGTTTACTCTGAGAGATAAATTTTTCTTGTGCGAGATTGAGAAATCCTTGAGAATTATCTTTCAGGGAGGCTGCCGCCAGCGACGAGAAGGCCTCGCGCAATTTACTCTGAGCATCCTCAATCCACAGGATTTTTTCAGCGTCAGATTCCGACTGTTTTTTAAAGGCGGCCACTTCCGAGAAGAGGTTGGTCTTCTCGTCCGTCAGGGTGACCACCTGCCGCTCCAGATCGGGAATTCGGGCGGCCAACTGTTCGGCGCGGGCTTTGGAATCGAGGGCGGTGCGCAGCTCAGTTTGAGTTGTTTGGAACGCTTGGGCCTGTTGCTGCAGATTGGTTTCTGCGGTTTTTGACTGCTGCTGCAAGGATACCGTTCGTGTACGCATATACAGAAACAGGAATATCGCGCCCACGGCGATTCCGACGATTCCGGCGATGATGGCAGTGGTCATGAATGACCTCGTGGTAAAATGTCGGCGTCAGGAGCGAAGCCGACTACGATGGTAATATTAATGAAATATATTGGTAATCGGGGTCGTCCCCGACCCCAATAAAACCCGTAACGCTATCCCCACCAGCACGGCGAACAACACGCTGGAGAGCGTGCCGATGAGGTAGTATTCGGCGAAATGGCGATCTTTCAGCTCTTCATGCCGGGCGATGGACTTGGCCGTCAGCACCAGGCCCAGAGCGGTGTACTGCCCGGCCAACACGAAGGTTAAGGTCAGCGCGCGTTCCAGAAAGCCGATCACGGCGCCGGCGCCTTCGATGCCGGAGGCGTTATGCGGGCGGAATTTTTTCATCAGGGCACGGGTAAAAACATGGCCGCCGAAGAGGGTGACGAGATAGGATAGAAGGTAAATGACGATCATCATGAGAAGTCTGCCTGGGCAGTATAACAGAATTCGAGCAATCACTTTATTCATTAACCGCAAACGGCTAATTATCATCAATTAACCATAGCCGGTTATAACACTAAATTATAACCTATTAAAGTTATAATTATCAATTATAACCTCTTTAATTGTCTGATAGGCCTGTACGATTGCCTCGAAGTTTGTTTTTTTCAGAGTCTTGGTTACAGCAGGTTGAGAGATCTTAAAATAATGGCCTACTTTTGCGAGTGTAAGTTGTGGATTACCAAAGTAATACCAGACAATTTGTCTTTGTCTTTCCGTCCACATATCCTGAACAGCTTCTGTTAATATAAACAGGGTGCGGGTAGTATTATCAATACGATTAGGATCTTCCGAAGTGTGAATCCTCAGCTGTCCGTTTTCAGTTTTACACTCTTCTAAGGCTGTTCGGGCGCGGTAGAACGCCGATCCCCGTAAGCCGGTGTCGCCCGAGCCGGACTTTTCCAATTCGCCCACACCCAGACCGAAGTATAATCGCAACGGCGACAGGCTGCTCTTCAGGAAGATGTAAGCGTCGAAGGCGACTTCGGGGCGGGTAAGCACACCCTGGAATTCGTCGCCCACGGTGGGATGGAATTTCACCACGAGGTCATCCTTGAAACGCCTGTTGGCAAGCGTCAGAGTGTGCTTGAGGGATTTGAATACTTCCGACCAGTTGTCCAGGTCGCGGGACCCGCGGACGTCGGCGATGAGGGCGGCGTAGGACATATTATTTCTGTCTTGTAAACTTAGATATTGCCGAAATAGCTTTTTGCAAACTGGTGGAATGCTGTGCAGCATTTTTAACATCCCAGTGGTTCGCTATAAATTCGATTATTTTCCCAGTGTAATTCTTACCTACTTTGCTTGTGCTGCCTGCAGAGGGAACCATATCTTGAATGATAGTGCGCGTTTTTTTAGATTTACGCGCAAGATTGACAATAAGCTGCTTTGGATTCAGGACATCATCAGGCCGGAATGGAATCTTGTTAACAGGCACACCGAGAAATTGAGCCATGTTTTCTCGGTCAGCTAAGAGCCATGCTTCCATTTCTCGCACGGCTATTCGAATTATAAGTTTCCCAGATTCCACATTTGGGAATTTCTTCATTAAAATAGGAGCGCATTCATCTTTATCATCAAGGTCCAGAAGCACAAAATAAGGCATTGCCTGGGCCGCGTGATGGAATCTTGGGAGATTCTGAAGCAGATAGTCCTTGCCTTGTTTGCCGTAGCAGGCATTAATCCTAAAAACCTCACCAGCTTCCGTCATTAACTTTCTTACGACGACTTCATCGGTGTAGCCTTCAACGGCAATATTGATTAAACGACTTTTCATGAAAACAACTCCAATTGCAGTATGTTTTCCGGTTCCGTCAAAGGCAGGGCTGCTTCTGCAACTGTCATACCAGCTTCGAGTAAGACACGCACTTCGTTGATGGAAGAAGCTATCTTTATTTCCGTTCCTTCTGTGCCGGGGATCAGCAATAAGGTTTCTTCACCACCGATACCGGGATTTGAAAGAAGCTCAGGGCTATGTGTGCTGACAATGACCTGCCGAGCGCCAGATTTTTTCTTTTGAAGTTTATGGATGATAGGTGCGAGGCGTTTGATTACAGCCGGGTGCAAAGAAAGTTCAGGTTCTTCCAGTAAAAGAGGTCCATCGCCATCTAAAAGTGACCAAAGCAACCCCACTAATCGCAACGTGCCGTCTGAAAATTGTTCCTCTCGCTGTATTGCTCCACCAGGCCGCCAATGGGTATAGCGGCCAACCAAGTGCGGAATCCCTCGCTGATCCTTTTCCATTTCCAAGTCGTTTAATTGCGGGACAGCAGTTTTTAGCGCAGTTTCGATTTTCTTTAAGCGGGCAATTCTTGTTTTTTCTGTAGTAGTCGCAAGTTGTTCCAAGAAATCACTTCCAAAGGGATCATGTCCCACCTTAGTGATTTGGTACATTTGTGGATTCTTGATGATTTGGGGCACCAGATGACGGTAAGATATGGTCCTGAAAAATTCAGCCACCTCTCGAAATTCACGGTTGGCGGCGAGTTGCTCCAAGGCCGTTTGGCGTAAAAGATCTTTATCATTTTTGTCGTTTTGATCGGGTCTCGAAAGAACCAAAGCATTCCCGTGCCACACCTTTTCTGAGACAATAAATGGTACTGCCTGATTATCCTGTTTAAAAGAAATCCTGTAGCGCCAGTCTTCATTTTCATTTATTAACTCCTGCCGAGAGATTCTTGCTTCAATCATGATGTCAGGGTAGCGTCGAGCAGACAGGCATCGGATTTTCGAGACCCCCCCCCTGTTTTCATCGACTGCTTTTTGGAATCCGTCGGCGACAATGTCCCGCAGGAAACGGAACACATCGAGAAAATTGGATTTGCCTGAGGCGTTGGGACCTGCCACGAAGGTTCGTGTAGTCAACTCTACATCAGCGTGTTTAAAGTTTTTCCAATTTTCGAGTTTGATGCGACTGATTCGCATTTCTTCACCTTGGTTAAAACGATCAATCTTGTGATTGACATGGTTCGATCCCTTCAGGATTGCTCGGCGGTATTTGATTCATCCCACCGGCTACGGCAGTGGCAGCACACGTTCGACCCCTGCGGGATCGGTGATGAGAAAGTGGATCGTCCTCCGGGGATTGCACCCTCGGCTATTCAAGGATAATCCCTTCGGGATTCACGGATCGGGGCAAGCCCGACCCCTACGCGACGTTTTCTCCTGTATCCTGTGTCCTGTCTCCTGTATTCTTTTTGTCATTTGTCATTATTCATCCCCTTCTCCATTCCTGTCTTGCGGATGATCAGGCGGTCATACAAGACCAGCGCTACGGCGGTGATCAACCCTAAGACGGCGAAAATGATCCACATGATGTCGGGGCGGCGCAGGTCGCGGGCGAAGTGGCCGTAAAGTTGTCCTGATAAAAGACCTCCGAACAGGTTGCCCAACGCCACCGCCCAGAAGTAATAGCCCATGTACATGGCCTTTTTGTCATCCGGGGCGATCAGGCCGATGTATTCCTGGCTCTTCGGCGAGGCCATCATTTCCCCGAAAGCGAACACCACAATGGCGGTCACCACCGGCCAGCCTTCGTGCATGATGGAGGCTAAACCTAATCCGATCGAGGCCATGATGACGCCGCCGACCATGGCATTGAAGGGCCGCCAGCGGGCGATGATGAAAGAGACCAGGATCTGAAAGACCACGATGCTTCCGGCGTCGAACTTGATCAGGTATTCGGGATTGACCTGGCGCCCCAGGTGGATCAGTTGTTCCGACATGGAGGTCAGCATCTGGGGAGTCACCGCCTGGCCGAAGGTCACGGTCTGTTCGATGAGTTGCTCGATCTGGTGCGCTTCCACGCGGATGCGGGCGGAATAAAGCGCTTCCATCAATTCGTGCAACTGCGCTGAAGAAAGCATGGCTCCGGCCTGAGGCAGGTAATCCCCCAGGATACGAGCGACATTCTCAGGCCTGATAGGCGACAGCCAGGCAAAGACCGGCCCCGCGAAGCTGCCCAGCATGTCGCTGGTGTCCACAAAGTCGCGGATGTATTCCGGCATGGTGATGAAAATCTGATTGAACGAAGTCCAGAAGCCGGAGAGGATCAGCAGGTAGAGGGCAAAACGCCAATTACCCAGCTTCATGGGGGGCAGATTCCGGGCAAGCCGGAATGAGCCTCGTCGTAAGGGGATGTCAATCAACAAGTTGGCAAAAAGCCATCCCAGGCAAACGTAAGCGGCATTAGCCCAGGAGAGCCACCCTTTGCTGGCCACCATCAGCACGACCAGCAGGACGAAAATCGTGATAAAGAAGCGCAGGTTTCCCAGCACTTCCACCATGTCCGTGAGCACTTTCTTGATGGAACGTTTCTGTGCCGAAATCGCTTCGCTGGTGGGTTCCTTATACAGCACCAGCACCCAGAAAAAATTGATGGAGATCCAGAAGGAGGAGGCCAGAAAGACGTAACTCCAGGACCAGCCGCGCAGGATGCCGGCCAGCACTGTGCCGGTTAAGCCTCCGAAGTTGACCATCATGTAGAAGATCCCCCAGCCCATAGCCGAATTGCTGGAATCCGTGGCGCGTGCTACGGTGCCCGTAACTACCGGTTTGAATATGGCCGCACCCAAGGCGACCATCAGGAAGGCCATAAAGAAGGTACCGTAAGAAGTGAACTGTCCCAGCAAATAGTAGGCAGGAACCATGATGGCATAGGCCAGAATGAAGGTCTTCTTGTAGCCGAAACGATCCGACAGCGCCCCGGTCAGCACAGGCAACAGGTAGAGGATGAAAGTGATAATCCCCTGCAGGGTGCCGCGTTGTTCGGAGGTGAACCCTAAGCCGCCTTCAGCGACGGCTCCGGTGATGTAGAGCGAGCTGATGGTGAAGAATCCGTACCAGGCCATGCGCTCGAAGATCTCCATGGTGTTGGCGATCCAGTAGGAACGAGGCAAAGGGGAACGTTTGGGTTTGGAGGGGGGTGCGGGATCGGATTTGTCCTGGCTCATGAAGGCTCCGGCGGTCAGATGAAGTCTAAATCTATCGCTCGCTTGAAAATATATCAATATCACACGGCAATTGCAAGGGAGGATTTAGGATTTAGGGATTAGGAGTCAGTAACAAAAAGGCGATCCTTGTGGATCGCCTTGCAGACAACTAAGGATTGGATGATTCTTTGGCTTACGGTTTCTTTTTATTGTCGTCCGGATTACGGCCGGCATCTTTCTCTTTGGCTCTTCTCTGCGCTTGGTCTTTGGTTTTCTCGATCTTTTGTTCCGACTTGGCTCCGGTCATATCCACCTTTTTCTCTGCCTGGCGGTCAAGAGATTGACCCTCAAGTTTTACGTCATTCTTGAGCACTTTGCCATCTTCAGATACCACGATCACGTGCTTGCCACGAACGCCCGTTGTTATGACCATATAACCGACTCTACCATCACGGTTCACTTTTTGGGCGCTCTCTATCGTTTCGTTGGGAGCGGCTTCACTGAGGGCGCGCCGGACTGCCGGAGGGAGATTTGCCGGATCAACGGCATCTTTGGCATTCTGCACTCTGGTGCCAGGGGACACGTCTGCCGGTCTGCGGTCATCTTTCAGGACCTTGCCGTCTTCCGAAACCACGATGACATGCTTGCCGCGAGCGCCGGCCGTCACCACCATATAGCCCACCTTGCCGTCGCGGGTGACTTTTTCGGCGCTCACCGGATTTTCATCCGGTGCGGAGTTCTGGAGGGCCTGACGAACGGCCTGAGGCAGATCGGCGGGATTAACCGTCTCTTTGATCTTTTCTATTCTCGTCGCCTCAGTGGGCGTTTCCGGCTTCAGATCCGACTTGATGATTTTACCATCTTCGGACACGACAACCACATGTTTGCCGCGAGCTCCGGTCATCATCACCATATAGCCGACCTTACCGTCGCGGGTGACCTTCTCGATGCTGTCCCAGGTGTCATTGGGAGCGGCTTCTTGAAGAGCTTGCCTGACGGCTTGCGGGAGATCCGCGGGGTTTACGGCGGCTTTGGCGTTCTGAACCCGGGAAGGTTCAGACTGCGACTGACTCTGTTCCATCGCCGTGGCGATACCGGCCACGACCAACAGGGTTAATGCCAGGGTCAGCAGGCGTGAAATTTGGGTTGACTTCAGCATGATTTGTTCCTCCAATTCCAATCAA
>JAGVQJ010000161.1 GCA_020051775.1 Calditrichota bacterium
AACTTTACGAGCGCCGCGCAAATTTATGGCAGCGCCGATTTCAGCCACTACAAATTTGAAGACTGGACGGATCGCGTAGATCAAGCTGAAGGTCAAGCCGGGT
The DNA here is from genome assembly GCA_020051775.1 of Calditrichota bacterium. Lineage (GTDB taxonomy): Bacteria > Electryoneota > B3-LCP > B3-LCP > B3-LCP > JAGVQJ01. The sequence continues at coordinate 104 of JAGVQJ010000161.1, forward strand.
TACGCTTGTTTCCAGCAAAGGCTTTGATGCTGGATGCTTCCGTCCAAGCCTTAAAGAATACCCAATTTGAACATGACGTCAGAGGATTGCTGAGGATAAAATGGTCCTTTTCCAATTAATCTCGAAACTCCGGCCGCTGCTGAAAATCGCCGCTACAGCCGCCGGCGCCACTCTTTTAATGGTAGGCGTTCATTATTATTCCCATCAAGCCTGGGCGGCAGACCCGGATGGGAATCTTCATACCCAACATATCGTAGACCAGGATCTGGCCTGCGAGGAGTGTCACGCTCCTCAACTGATGATTAAGACAGAATCTTGCGCCAACTGCCACGACCCAGCCGAGGTGGACGGATACTATAATCTGTTTCACGAGCAGGCAGCCATACCAGGCATGGTCCCGCGCCCGCGCGATCATGCGGATGACTTCCGCCGGGCTCACGGCCCCGCTGCAGAGCTGGATCATCAGCGGTGCAGTATGTGCCATACTCAGAGCTCTTGTCAAGATTGCCATGAAGGCGTCAACTTGCAGGCGCGCATCCATCCGTTGAACTTCGCGCAGACTCATCCATTTGAAGCTCGCGGCCAGGAAGCGGAATGCCTGACCTGTCACGAAACTCGCCAGTTCTGCCTGGATTGTCATCGTCAACCGGGCCGCCGAGCCATCAACCATCCGGTTGGTTCGCTTTGGGCGAATCCGCAGGAAGGAGGCGCTCATAAAGATGAGGCCACCGGCGATCTGGAATCCTGCCTGGCTTGCCATGATATGGGCACCGAAGATCCGGTTTGCACGCAACCTGGCTGCCATGACGGTAATGGAGGAGATGATGAATAAACGTCTTACCGGTATAGTCGCTGTCATGGCGATATTTGCTGCCGTTATGATGCTGGGATACGGTTGCTCCGACCCCACTCAGGACGCCAGCGGCAATCTCGGTCCTCACCCTCAAGGTTGGTTGGATCAGAGTTCGCCCGGTTTTCATGGCGCTGCGGTTATCGCCGATAGTTTCAATACCGTCGCCTCCTGCGGAAATTGCCACGTGACGGCCATAGCTCAAGATACGACTTGGGCTTGTTGGTCGTGTCATTCCTATTATCCCCATCTGCATACGAATCAGGGGATCGAGGGGTTCAAACACGGGGGCGCTGTTCGGGACATAGATTACCAGGTGGGAACGTGCGGCAACTGTCACGGCGTGAACTATTCTGGCGGTGTTGCCGGAGTGAATTGTACTCTGTGCCATTCCAACACACCGGAGGCTTGCAACACCTGCCACGGACAGTTTACGGGAAACGCCGGAGCGGCTGTGAACTGGGCTCCTCCCAATAGCCTGAGCGGTCTTAGCGAATCATCTCTGGTTACGGTGGGCGCTCACCGCCAGCATCTCGCGCCGCAACTCTTTTCTCCCACGATCTGTGATCCATTCTCCTGCACTGAGTGTCACCAACTGGCGGATTCCGTGGAGGCAGTGGGTCACCTGGGCGATTCACCATTCATCGCAGAGATCGTTTTCGGGACACTGGCTAAAACTGACAACGCCAATCCCACCTGGAATCGCAACAATGCCGCCTGCTCGGCCACTTATTGTCACGGCAACTTCGAATTCGGCAACTCTGCCAATCCCTCGCCGATCTGGACGAATCAGGATGGGTCGCAAATCGTTTGCGGGACCTGTCACGGGATGCCGCCGACTCAACCGGATCACCCCCAGAACAGCAATTGTAATCTCTGTCATGGATCGGTCGTAAGCCCAGATAACGTGACGATCATCGGCCCGACTCTACACGTCAACGGAGAGCTTAATTATTAGCAGTAGAGGCCAATAAAACGTCAAGAAAAAAGAGCCACCTTCGAGTGGCTCTTTTATTTATAAAATATTTCTCGTAAAATTCCAACAATATAAAGGAACCTGTCGAATTTAAAGTAAGTTATCCAATCAAATAAAACGATAAGATTTTTTTATGCTCCGTCGTTCATTTTAAAAAAAAAGCTTGACATCCGATTCTCAATTGATTATTTTTACCGCGAATAATTCATTACTTGCTCGGACCACCATCATGGTCGAAAATCAACATACACCGTTCACCTGAATTGCATCTGTTAGGAGGTAACTGCTCTGATGACTGACAAACCCCCCTCGGAACGCCCTCCCTCTGAACGCCCTCCCTCTGAACGCCCGGACATCTGGCGTTCCGTCTCCGAGGAAAAGTGGCGCGATTGGCGATGGCAAATGGGCCATCGTCTCACCACCGTTGATGACCTGCGCAAAGCTTTCCCCTTAAATGGAAATGAATCTGAGGAGCTCTCTCGTTGTCTGGACCGCTTCCGTATGGCTATCCCGCCATACTTCGCGTCGCTGATTGCCCGTGAGGGCATCGGCGGTCCACTCTGGAAACAAGCGGTCGTCAGTTCTGCGGAACTCGAGGAGCGACCTGCTCTGCGTCTGGACCCCTTAAACGAAGAAGACGACAGTCCGGTTCATGGTCTGGTGCATCGCTACCCTGACCGGGTGTTGATGCTCCTTACTGATCGCTGCGCCATGTACTGCCGGCACTGCACCCGGCGGCGTTTCGCGGGCAGTCGCGAACATGACGCTTCCCGTAATCAGCTTGACCGCTATCTGGCTTACCTCCAACGCCACCCGGAAGTGCGCGACGTGATTCTTTCCGGCGGCGATCCTCTAACCCAGACAGACCTCAAGTTAAATGATTTTTTGACCCGTTTGCGGGCCGTTCCCACGGTGGAGATCATCCGCCTCGGCAGCCGCATGCCCATAACTCTGCCGTATCGCATCACCGACGAACTCTGCCGCATGTTGGAGCAGCACCATCCGATCTTCATGAATATCCATGTGAATCATCCGGATGAGCTGACTCCAGAAGTCAAGGAAGCTTGTGATCGCCTGACTCGCGCTGGGATCCCTCTGGGCAGCCAGACGGTTCTGCTGAAGGGGATCAACGATGATCCCATCACTCTGAAGAAACTCTTCCAGAAGTTACTGACATTCCGGATAAAGCCCTACTATCTCTATCACTGCGATCCGGCGCAGGGCACAGCCCACTTCCGCACGCCGATTTCGCGGGGGATGGAGTTGATCGAGTACCTGTTGGGACACACTTCCGGTTTGGCCGTACCCACCTATGTGGTGGACGCGCCTCACGGCGCCGGTAAAATTCCAGTCATGCCCAACTACATTCTGACAACCTTTCCCGGAGGGGCGGTATTACGCAACTTCGAGGGAATGTTAGTGCGGTACGTGGAAAACGGCGAGGTGCCGCAGGATGTCATACCCGAAGGGGTGACTGGGGTCGCGGCCCTGGCGCTAGGTGCTCAGGAATCGCTGGCGCCGGTGGGCATGCCTCGTGAATTGCGCCGCTTGCGTGAAGGACCGCGCCCGCGTGAATCTTCCCGCAATCGTGATAAGCTGGAAATCCCAGACCTGTTCTGTATGGAGCAGGAATGAGGCGCCTGCGCATCGGGCTGGTCTTCGATTTGGCGGAAAAACATCGGCCCCAACCGGGTGAACCCCGTGATAAGGCCGCAGAACTGGATTCACCGGAAACCGTACAGGCTCTGCAGGAAACCATTACTTCGTTAGGGCATGAGGTTCTGCCCATCGGTGATGGGCAGGATCTGCTCAAATTCTTGACTGGAGGCGAGAGCGTTGATCTGGTTTTCAACATCGCCGAAGGTCTCCACGGCCGTAGCCGCGAGTCTCAGGTTCCGGCGTTGCTGGAGCTTTTAAACATCCCCTATACCGGAGCTGATCCCCTGACCTTGGCGCTCTGTTTGGACAAAGCGATGTTCAAGCGGGTGCTTAAGGCGGAAGGAATTTTAACTCCGGAATTCCGGGAAGTGCTTTCCATTACCGATGCCGAATCACTGGAATTCCCTTTACCGGCGTTCGTGAAGCCGGCAGCGGAAGGATCAGGCAAGGGCATCAAGGCGGACTGTCGGGTGGATAACTTGGAGGCCTTACGCCGGGTGACGCTGCGAGTTGGGACGACCTACGGCTGGCCGGTTATCGTGGAAGAATTTCTCCCCGGGATGGAACTAACTGTAGGCATTGTCGGGAATGACGACGCTCGCGCCATAGGAATCATGCAGATCGAATTTCTCCCCGGTTCTGGGGGTATTTATTCCTATCAGACTAAGAAGCAATACTTGAAGCTTGTAGATTATCACGTGCCGCCGCGGCTTTCGGCTAAAATCCTGAAGGAAACCGAGGCGGCGGCCTTGCAAACTTACCAGCTCACCGGTTGCCGCGATTTTGGACGAGTGGACTTCCGTCTGGATCGGCAAGGACGACCCAGCGTCCTGGAAATCAACCCACTGGCAGGTTTGAACCCCATCAGCTCCGACCTGGTAATTCTTTCGAAAGCCGTCGGCCTGAACTATAAAACCCTGATCGGAAATATATTATCGGCAGCTTTGACCAGAACAGGTTTAAGGAACTTATGATCTGGATCGCCCATACGGCTGTAAACCCGGACTCGCCGGCCTCTGAGGCGGGTGTATTAGATGAAGTCCACGCCGTCCGCGAAGCCTTGGAACAGTTGGGATACTCATATACCGTCATCGCGCCCGAGTACGACTTGCCGGAATTTTTGGCGAAAATCAGCTCGTTTCCGGATAGTTTGGTTTTTCACTTAGTAGAAAGTTACCATGGCGATTCCATGGGCGAGTCCTGGCTCGCCGGCCTCTACGAAGCCTTGCGAATTCCCTATACTGGATCACCACCTATCGCTCTGTCCTTATGTTTGGATAAACGCCGCGCTCGAGCGATTTTAAAATTAGCCGGTTTTCCGGTAACACCAGGCTTGTCTATTGATGGCCGTCCACTTAAAGTTGACGGCTTTACATTTCCAGCTATCGTGAAACCCGCCTGCCGCGATGCCTCAGAAGGTTTAGATGCCAGCTGTGTGGTCTGGGATCTCGACTCCCTGGAACGTAAGGTGGAAGAATTGGCCGCTGCCGGCTTCATGCCCCTGCTTCTGGAAAAGTTTATCGAAGGTCGGGAATTTTCCTTAACCCTGCTGGAGAATGAAGACGATTGGGATGCCGTTGCTTTCTTTGAGGTAGATTTCAGCGGTTTGGATCATCACCAGCCGCACATGCTCTGCTATGACGCCAAGTGGGCTCACGAAACCCAGGCTTATGAGGGAACCAACACCAATCCCATGTCCGGGGATGCGGAGATAAAAGCAAAGCTTTGCCGTTTAGCTGTGGGAGCGGTTAAAGAATTGGGGTTACGAGATTATGTACGTATTGATTTTCGTTATTCCAAAACAGGGAAACCCTATATCATAGACGTCAATCCCAATCCTGATATCTCGCATAGCGGCGGCTTTTATCGCGCCCTGGCTTCTGCGGGAATAGAATTTAAGGAATTCGTGCAACAGATCCTCAATAATGCCAAGAGACGGGGACATGAATTTAAGAACCAAGCTTAACACCAATGATGTGGAGCCGGTGCGGCAGCTTTTGAAGGATACCGGCGTTTTTACGCCGGAGGAAGTAGAAGTCGGTGTGGAACTTGCCGAGCAAACGCTGGCTGGGGAAGATGGGTATCACTGGGTGCTGGCGGAAGAGGCAGGAAAACTACTGGGCGTGATATGCTATGGTTCAGTGCCTTTAACCGAAGGCACTTGGGATTTGTACTGGATCTTGCGGTCGCCAGGAGCCTCCAGCAAAGGTGTAGCAGCGCAACTTCTGAAGATCTGTGAGGAAGATCTCCGCAAGAATAATGCCCGTCTGCTGGTATTGAACACCAGCGGAACACCCCCCTACCAGCCCGCTCGTGACTATTATCTACGGAATGGTTTCCAATTAGCTGCGCGCTTGCCGGAGTACTATCGTCCCGGAGATGATTTACTGATTTACACGAAGCGAATCGAGTAAAATTGATGTCGCGAAGAGATCATATCTGGTTGCTTTGGGAATGGGCGGAGGATACTCTTCTCGTGAGCGACTTTATAAGCCGGGCAAAACTGTCCGGCTTACGCGTCAAAACCTTAACTCTTGCCGAATTCAGCCATTTAGATCTGAAGGCGCTGTACGGTCAACCACCGGTTGTTCTATGGGATAGGGCGGGAGACATTTATCCAGAAGCTCGACACCTCAGCGATTGGGTTGAAGCGCTGGGCAGTCTCGTCATCAATCCGGTTCGAGGCGCTCTATTGGCTCGAAACAAAGCTCATCTCCACAACCTCCTTGTGCAACACAACCTTCCGGTTCCCTTCACCAAGCTTATCCACGATAATTCGCCCTCAGAAGACCTCGACTGGAGTTGCGGTCGGTTTCTGGTATTAAAACCAGAACGATCTGGGGGTGGGGAGGGGGTTCGTATTCAGGACTGGTCGGAAGATTCTCTACGCTCGACGATGAAGAGTCGTCCCGGTGAAACCTGGCTGCTGCAAGAACATATCGAACCTGCTGTCATCGAAGGGCGGAGAGCTTGGTTTCGCGTCTTCTATCTGTTCGGGGACATCCGCATCTGCTGGTGGGATAACCGCACCCACATATATCACTTTCTGCATGATCGGGAAATCAACCGCCTGGGATTCAATGATTTGGAAATGCTGGGCATGAAGATCGGATCCAGTTTCCCTATGCAGTTCTTTTCCACTGAAATCGTGTACCGCCAGGATAACAAACCTGTCATTGTGGATTATTTAAATGACCCCTGCGACTTGCGCAGCAAAATGCATACTCCAGATGGTGTTCCGGAAGAGTTATTGGATTGGGTTTTTGGGAGGGTGTTTGAGGCAGCGCTGACCCAGCCTTGAAAAGCTGGGCTACTCTCTTTCGGTCCACTGATGTGGACGTACCTCTGGGGAGTGACATTCCAGCGAAAACCAGACTCCAGAATGCAGTTGCGTCAGGCATTAGCCCTAAAAGGGCGTGATCTGGCGCTTTTTTCTCGAAAATAATAAAAATATTACTTGACAAAATGTAATTTATATATTACATTATGTCTATAATAAGAGACTTGTAATTGGTCCGTCTGTGATGTATTAGTACATGGAAAATAAAATCAGATATTTCCGCTTCATGAACAACGAGATGACGCAAGCGGATCTCGCCGAGAAGGTAGGGGTGACCCGACAAACCATCATCGCTATCGAAAAAGGCGCTTTCAATCCCTCTGTCAAGCTGGCTCTGAAAATGGCCAAGCTTTTCAGGGTTAAAGTCGACGAGATTTTTGCCTTGGAGGAAAAGGATGAAAGGGAGAAACCATGAAAAAGTCCTTTCCGGTACTCAAAGCGCTCTGGTTTCTGTTGATCGTCGGCTTGGTCTTTGTAGGCAGAGACATGAACTTTGTTCTGGCGGTAGCTCTATCTACGCTTGCCCTGGCTGCACCCATTTTGAGGGAAATCTTCTCGAAATCCGACTTTGATGAGCGGCAAATCCAGATCAGCCACCGATCCAGCCACCTCGCCTATTTTGTCTATACGGCGTTACTGATCTTCGCCACGGTCCACGAATGGTTAACTACTAGTGAAATTCCCTCGGCGCTGCTTTTCGTTCTGATCTGCGCCCCGCTGATCATCAAATTCATCATCTGTCAATTGCAGGATTACGGCGGCGTCAAGCGTTTCTCCGATGTCGTGGATTTCTTTTTTCGCGGCCTCCTCCCTTCGCGCAAAATTGACGAGCGCCAGAACGAAATCGGAAATCTCTCCAGCCACGTGGCGTTTTATGTTTTCTTATCGCTGACCCTGTTCGTCGTGCTCTTCAAGTACGTGCGGAATGGTGGACAGGAGCCTGATCCGATCTGGGATATGCTGCTTTTCACTCCGCTGCTGGCGAAGCTCTACTCCAGTTATTTCCAGACGTATGATGCCGCCAAAGGAGCCCGTTTCATCCTGGGAACGCTCGCCTCGCTGTTTTTCATATTTGTAGTGCTTTCGCACGGCCTTAGTCTTGGCGCATTCATGGAAGCGCTCCCCTTCCTGGTCATGGCGGCAATGATATACTTGTCAAAGTTCGTACCGAAAATCGCCGGAGTCGTCGTAATTCTAATCGCCGCCACCATGCTGATTATGATGCGCGGCTGGGCGAATTTCGACGTTTACATACGCATTCTCATGTGGACACTAATTCCCATCCCCCTGATTTTGTGCGGCGTTGCCTTTATCCTTGAGGGGCGGGTGAAGTCAAAGAATTAATCTTAGGAGGCACTATGTTCTGGAGTCTACTACTGGTAAACCTGATCGAGGCTTTCCTCATCTGTGTCATCGTGGCGTATCTGTTTAAAAAACCGGTTTCCAAGATTATGCAACGCCTCGTCCCTGATGACATCTACTCAGCCTGGACTAAATACATCACCTTTGCCATCTATGTGGTGGGAGTATCCGGGGGTACGCGGGTCTGGGATCTGGAAAAATACATCAACCCTTCCGGGAAGGACAATATAATCTTGGAATTAACGAAAGATCGCTGGATACTGGAAGTCTACCATACCGTCATCGCCACCCTGCAGAGCGTTGCCTGGATGATGCTCGTGTTTTTCCTCTTCGCTCTGATCGCCTATGTGATTGTGCGAGGATTCGAGATGAAGAAGCACGCTTAAGGCGGCTATCGTCTGGCAAAACTGGTCACGGTAAATACAATCATAGTCTCAGGAGTCACAAAATGAAAATTCCGATTCTATCAATTAATGCTGCCCTCGCCATTCTTTGCCTTACGGCGGTGGGGCAGAATACTTCCTCGACCGGCGTAGTGGAAACTGATTCCGCGCAGATTTATCTCGAACAAGGGCGCGCCTTATTTCAAGCGACTGAATTCGATGCAGCATTGCTGTCGTTTGAGCGCGCCATTACGCTGAAACCTGACTTCGAGGAAGCCTGGCGTGGCAAAGGCGCGGTCCTCTGGCGCATGGATCGGCAGGACGAAGCCATGGCCGCCACCGACAAGGCGCTGGAACTCAAACCGGATGATTTCAAAGCCTGGAAAAACAAGGGCCGCATTTTCATGCGCATGGGGAAGATGGATGAGGCGCTGAAAACTTTTCAGACAGCTTCGAACTTAATGCCCGACGATGAGGAAGCTTTAATGGGACAATTCGCCATGCTGCGTGAATTGGGTCGAGTAGATGATATGCTGGAAGCTCTGGATAAGTTAATCGAACTGAAACCCGACGATCCCAAACGTTGGCTGCGCAAGGGCCTGGAATCCGCGGAAGCGGGACGGCCGGAAGTGGCCTTGAAAGCCTTCGACAAATTGGGCGAAATGTTGCCGGATAGCGCCTACGTGTGGATCGGCAAAGGTCAGTGTCTGGCAGCCATGAATCGCAATGACGAGGCGCTACAAGCGTTGGACAAAGCCGTGGCGATGGAACCCGACAACATGGATGCCTGGAGCATCCGGGGGTTGGTGTTGATCAAACAGAAACGGTACGACGACGGCATTGTTTCCTGCTCTAAGGCCATGACGCTACAGCCTGACCTTTATGGCCCGGTCTACAATCGCGCCTGCGCTTATGCCATCAAAGGCGACAAAGCCAAAGCCTTAGCCGACCTGAAGAAGGCCATCGAAATTGATGCCAATTGCAAAGCTATGGCGTCGCAGGACGAGGATTTTAATAGTCTGTGGAATGATGGCGAGTTTAAAAAGTTAGTTCAATAAACCGAAGGCTATGGTGAAAGTTATCCGCACTAACCGTTGTTACTGAGAGGCGATTATGAAAATTTTTCAATGCATCAAATCTTTAATTATCCCAACCCTGATGACCTTCATGGGTTGTGCGACATTTAGATCGGATTTAAATGGCGAATATCTGGGCCAGTCTCAAAGAAACTTTGAGAATCAACCGGTAAAGGCATTATTTACCTTCACCCATATCCACCAAACGCTCGGGTATGACGCTCTGCCGAAAATTGTCGGTAAAACTTCCATGATTCGCAGTTTCGACGATGTTTTCAACGATGCGCTTAAAGAATTCAGTAATTTGAAATTGCATGCAACCTTTACGGACGAGGCTTCAGACGTAAATCGTTCCGAGCGCCGGGCCACGTTTGATAGCTTGAAAGCGTTACACGATTATACTATTAAAATACGCATCATTGAAGAAAAGCGGTTTGCATCCAGTTTCTTCGCGGGATTGACCAGTACGGTCTCTGCTACTCTGATTCCGGCTCCTTACCGGCAATCCTATCGGATGGAAACCGAGGTGTTTACATCGAACGGGAAGTTAGTGGCGAGTTATCACCGACAAGCCTTTCTCACAAAATGGGTGGAGCTGCTGCTCCTGTTCGCCTATCCGTTCTATCCTGAGGATCGAAAACGGGAAGAAGTATTCTTAGCGATGTTCCACGATACCTTCAGGCAGATGGAAAGCGAGAAAATATTGAAGGGGAGTTGAGGCTCTTCGCAAATCAAAGGTTAAAAGAAAAACGTCAGTTCCCTCAAGCTGCTGAAAGGATCTGACGTTTTTATTCAAAGGATTGAGAAATATCCACTTAATCGTTGATTTTCTTCAATTCCGAGTTGGGGTAGTTAATCGGTATGACCACCGTAAACTTTGCTCCTTCTCCCGGTCTGCCGTCCACCATAATTTGCCCGCCGTATTTCGAGCTGATCTCAGCAGCGCTTGAGAGCCCCAGGCCGGTTCCGCACGGGCGTCCTTCGCAAGCTTGCCCAATCGGCGGTTTGGTCGTATAGAATGGCGAGAAAAGCTTGACTGCATCTTTGGGATTCAGTCCATGGCCGGAATCCGATATTTCAACATAGATATACTCCTGGTTGCGTCGAGTGGATATCTGGAGTTTTTTTACCTGGGAATCCACCATCGCATCTAGGGCATTATGGATTAGATTCAGAAAGATCTGCGAGAAGTCGCTGTAGAGACCATAAACAGTGGGGAGGTCCCGAGCGAAATCATACTGCTTGGCAACGTTATTCTTGAAGTCAATATTCGATTCCAGAAATTTTAATTCCTCTGCTAAGAGTGAATTCAGATCTACGTTGCGCATGCGGGTATCCTGCTCGTGGCGGCTTTTAATCATCATATTGGCGATGATTTCCTTCATGCGCTCGGCCTGTGAAAGGATCAGGGGAATTTCCTTTAAATCCGGATGCAAACTACCCATCATGTCCAGATAGCCGACGATCACTGCCAGCGGTCCGTTGAGATTGTGCGCAATCCCCGATGCCTGCATGCCGATTGCGGACAATTTCTGTTCCCGCTGAAGTTGCGATTCCATGGCCTTTTTTTGCTCTTCCGCCTGATGAATTTCCGTTTCGTCCGAAAGAATCAAGTTTACTCCCAATAGACGATATTCCTCATCTCGAACTGCGGCAAACCGCAGAACCACCCACTTCCCCTTAATTTCCCGCCGTAAAGTGATTAGATCATTGCTGGCATCGGCCTGAAAATCGCGGAAAATGCGTCGAATGGAATAGGCAATCTTGGGAGGGTGAAGGTCGTATATAGATCGGCCCAGCAGTTGCGCCTGGTGAACGTCCAGATGCCTTTCGGCGTGGGAATTGACCTCCTGAATGATTCCATCGGAATCGGCGTAAACCACGGCCGCTTCAAGGGAATTGACTACCACTTTATAACGATCCAGCTCTGTTGCAGAGCGGTGACTCTCCTTGCGCCGCGAGGTTAAACTGCGCATCGGTTCGGTCACAGACGGATGACTGGTTGCCAGAAGGTCGGACATGCGGGGAATCTCCTTGCTGTATTTCCAGGCAAAATTCACCGCCTACAATATAGTTCTTCCTTACGCAGCAGCCAATATATTTTCAGGGGAATTATGGGGGGTGCAACATGTGGAATTTAGGATGGTTAAAGTTGCCATAACGTCAAAATGCCTAAGTATTACAGGCATTTTCACGAATCTTCGGTCACTTTGCGCCGCGTCGCCTTGAGACGGGATCTTCGTTCCTTGATCTGGCGTCGCACTATTGCTACCAGTGGAGGCGGGGATGTGGAAATACGAGGTCGGGCCGGCCGATGATGAACTTTTAATTTACACAAGAGTCTTGCTGTCGCCAATTCCCGATTTCGGTGCTGCGAGCGGTGATCCCGAGCTATGGCGGTAAGGCCGGTTGGGACGTGTACGGCCCGCACCGCGGACGAGGTACGATTGGCATGTTGGCCTCCCGGTCCGCCGGGAGTGAAGGTTTCAAAGCGAATTTCTTTCAGGAATTCGCTTTCCTGATTATCTAACATCTATTCAATACCTGAACGCAGTTCTTCAAGCATCAAAGGGGCGCAAAATGTACGATGACATTTAACCTGTCAACTTCGATCAGTATTGCTTTATCGTGTCAATCAGTGGGGTATCCAAAATGATCCGTTCGTCCGTCTCGCGTTCGAGATCCAAACCGCGCGGCATCTTGGGACAGTAAGCCAAATGGACAACTACCGATTCATTCTTGGCAATGCGCACCGCCGGGGTAAAATCATCATCCGCAGCTAAGAGCACGGCATGTTGGATTTCCTTGCGAGCCGCCAATGCCACCAGGTCAATGGACAATTGCACGTCTACGCCCTTCTGCACATATTCCGCGTTGCCGTGATCGTCATAGACTCGCAAGACTTTTCCTTTGCGCACTTCAAACCGAGGATGAAACTCCAGAGCCTTCAGGAAGCGATGCTTGTTGTCGTAGCGTTCGCGATCTTGAGGATTAGGGGTGGTAGGTAGGTAAGGTAGAGCGCCATAGTAGTAGGTTCTGAGCAACGCCACATTTTCAGTCGAAGTTTCGCGAACTTTCCTCCATAGGAATTCCGATAGCTTTTTAAAGTCTATGCGGATATTAGACAGCCGAATTTCGCGAACCTTCTCCAGATACTCGCCGTCAACAAAAATAGCACATCGCACGATTCACCTCTTAATAGAATGTTGATGTTTTGCTGCATGTGAGACTTCCGAATCCTGTGAATGGCGAACGCTGGACTCGAAAGATTGTTTGAGAAATCTATTATATCCTCAGATAGTGCTTTTGTATTATACTACCGTAAGGTAATCTCTGTCCCCTGCGAGGTTCCATCTTCTGTCGGGGCGACTGGATTTGAACCAGCGACTCCATGGTCCCGAACCATGTGCGCTACCAGGCTGCGCTACGCCCCGTATTCGGCATGGTTGATAGGTTTAAACGAACCAGGCCAGACGATATATATAAAACCGAAATAAAGCACTGCATTTGATCAGTTAGACCAACCTTCACGACCAATCAGGGGTACGAAAACGCACGGGCCGGCGCTCTGGATAGTGAAATCAGTTTCCGTGCGGCGAAGTACCATTAACTCCTGCTGTAAACGATCTCCCACCGGCACGATCAACATGCCGCCGATTTTGAGTTGGTTTGAAAGCGTCTTGGGAATGGAAGGTGCGGCAGCAGTTACTACAATGCGATCATAGGGTGAAAATTCCGCCCATCCGACCGTACCGTCGCCCACGCGCAGTAATATATTAGTGTAACCCAAATCCTCTAAAATCTTTCGCGCGTGCGCTGACAAAGAATAAGACCTTTCGATGGAAAAGACTTTTTGGCAAATCTGGGCCAGAACCGCCGCCTGGTAGCCGGATCCGGTTCCGATTTCCAGCACTTTTTCGTCCCCATGCAATTCCAGAGTCTGCGTCATCAATGCCACGATATAGGGTTGACTGATGGTCTGGCCGTCGCCGATGGGCAATGGGGTATCATCGTAAGCGCGATCCCTAAGCGCCTCAGGTACAAAGGCCTCGCGCGGGATGCGGCTGATCGCTTCCAGTACACGTTCATCCTGAATGCCCCGGCTTGATAATTGATGCCGAGTCATCCTCTGCCGAGCTCGCCATAACCCGATTTTTTCGTCGTCGAGCTTATTCATAATAAGAGCGAATTAATAGCCGGAGGAAACGCATAGTTTCCGGAAATTTACGAATAAAGCTCGGTTCACCCTGATAGATGGTGGGGATGGGTACCCAACCAATTTTCCCGCCCCGCTGCCAGGTTTTCAGAATCATTTCAACTTCGATCTCGTAGTTTTCTGCCTTTAATCGCAGATCCCTTAAAAATGAGGCTCGAACTGCGCGAAAGCCACATTGGGCATCATGAATTCTGTTTCCGGTGCGCCAGGAAATAAGAGTCGAACTGAAAAGGTTTGAAAAACGGCGCGGTAAAGGCATGGTCGCCAAATCCCCAGTGCGGTCGCCAATAAGCAGATCGAAGGGGCCGACACCCGCTGCCTCTTGGAAGCGGGGAACCACTGTCGGATCATGCTGTCCATCGGCATCCAAGCATATAATCCATTCAGGCTGACTATCCAGAATTTTTGCGAAACCATCCCGCAGCGCGCGACCTTTGCCTCCATTAGTTGAGCGTCTCAGAAGAGAGGCGCCGGTTTCGTTGACCCGTTGCGCAGTATCATCGCGGGAACCGTCATCCACTATCAGGATGGCTTCTATCGGGATATATTTACTCACCCCGATAATAACAGTCTGGATGGTCGAGGCGGCGTTAAATGCCGGAATGACAGCCGTCCAAGGGGACAATCGCATGATGGATTAATTTAGCAATATAACGAAAATATAGGTTGTTGTCAAGTGATTTCCCCAATTGATGTTGTGTATACCGACTGGATCGTAGCGAGCGGTTTTCTAATGAACCCTGGCGGCACTGATAAACCGCTGCACTTGGTCAGGAGTGGCAGTTTGGGGAACATCGCAGGCTGTAGCCATGATATGAGCATGACCGTGCATTACACCGATTTCCCGCTGGACTTCAAATTCAATTTCATCCGGTTGGCCCGTCAATAGCAACCCAGTGGGGAAAAAGCCCATCAGTGCCGGTAGGCGCTGTTGTACAGCAAGCTGTTTCCAACGATCTACATCGAATTCTTCCAAGGAAAGAAAATCCGCCGGAATCGCTACCAGATCTTCAACAATAGGATTGGCGTTTCCGCATGAATGAACCCCTGCTATGACGCCTTCGTCCTTGGCCTGTTCGATCAAATCGCAGATCGGTTCGAAAGCGAATTCCCGAAAATGCTTCGAACCCAGTAGACTTCCGGTTGCCAGCGGGGCTCCAATGACAATTTGGGCGCCGGTTTCGATTAAGGCTTCGAGATAGCGTTGCTGGTTTTCAAGAGCAATATCAACGGCATATTTTGCCTTTTGCGGATTCAATACCAGCAAAGTGAAGAAATCTTCGGCTCCACAGGCCAGGGCAGCAGCGGAGAACGGATCCTTTAGAGAAGCGAATACGGGGATTTGTTTACCGTATTTCTCCACCAGGCCGGAAGAAGCCTCGATCATCATCGGCATCCGTCCATCAAGATGGGGAATGACGCTCAGCAGGTTTTCAGGGTCAACAGATTTAATGACGTGCGGTGGGGCATTCAGGGGGAATTCCAACCGGCAACCCATCGCTTCAGCCTCAATAGCTACATCGCTGAAGACAATGAGAAAATCTCCGCGATACCGTTCATGCGCCATCCCAAGTACCTCAATCAACATTTTAGCGGATTGAACCACTTGCGATACCGACACATTGGATAACTGAGCCGCGTGATCGGCGGCTACGAGGGGGCCAACCGCTCTCATCCCGGTATTTGTACCTGCCAATGTGGCATGGAATTTATCCCAGGACTCGCTCATTAGACTTTCGCCAACTTTAACGCCAGGGCCACAGCACCGGTAGCATCTGAAGCGGTGCCGTCCGCACCGATTTCTTTGGCAAAACTGTCCGTAACTGGAGCCCCGCCCACCATAACTCTAATCTTCGGGTGGAAAGCTTTTATCTGATAGACAGCCTCCTTCATGGATCCCAGCGTACTGGTCATCAGAGTTGACAGCCCAACAATCGAATATGCTTCTTTTCCCAGCTCCTGCAAAATGATATCCGTTCGTACGTTTTTGCCCAGGTCTAAAACCTCGAATCCCTCCGCTTCGAGCATCAGCTTGACGATGTTTTTTCCGATGTCGTGGAGATCTCCCTGCACAACTCCCAGGACCACAAGCCCTCGCCCGACGTGAGTTGAACCGCCACTTTCGATCAGCATTCGCGGTTTTAGCAAATTCAGACCACGATACATGGCTCGCGCGGCCACTAAAACCTCGGGGACGAAATACTCGTGCGAACAGAACCGTTTACCTACCTGTCGCATCCCTTCGGAAAGCCCCTCCAGTATCGCTCTTCGGACCGAATAATCGCGATCCAGTACGATCTGCGCAAGTTGGCCGGTGCCCTCCACGTCCAGGGCCAGCACCGATTGCGCCAGTTTTACCAGCAACTCATCTTCGGACAAATTCAGATCGTCAGGCATGAATTACCCTCGTGAAAGCAGGTAGATTGCTGCGACGCCGAACGCTAAACCCATCACCCTATTCCAGGTCAAGGCTTCCCCCAGAAAAATCAGCGCCAATACGGCTGCAATAACAATATACAGAGCTGTTCCCGGAATCACCACCGTAGCCGGCCCGGTTTCCAAAGCTTTATAGAAGAAGATGCCGCCCAGGGTTCCGGCAACCGCCATAGCGGTTCCAATTAAATAGTTGCCGTTGAACTGAAGTAAAAACGACTGCGGCTTAATCGCGAGCAGAAATAAGAGATCGGAAAGGGCCAACAAGGCGAATGCCGGTCCCCAACCGATGCGTTCCAGAGCGATTTTTCCAAGAAACCCCCACAAACCCCATGCTGCAATAGAAAGCAGCATCCACGTTTTCCAGGAAGCCGGTATTATACTGTCCATTGGATTTTTCTTTGTGAATAAATTCCATCAATGATGGTTTGATTCGTGAAGCCCTCTTCGCCGGGAATTGCATTGGGTCCTAGATCCCGAATGGCTTGTGAAAAAGAGTCCAAGAGGGCGCCATAAGGATTGCCAGTAGCTATCTTCAAGTCAACGATTTCAGCGCTCGTTTCCAAATGAACTGGGACCTCAGTCCAAGGTAAAGTGAAAGAATCCACCCAAGCCCAGCCTTTATCGCCCAGGATTTCCAGACGCGACCGATATGGGCTCTGGTAAGAGCAGAAAACGCCTCCCAGGGCGCCCGATGCAAATCGCAGACTCACCAACGCTGTCTGCTCGACCAACTCGGTGATTGGTTCAATGATACCGGAATACTGGCTCACTTCTCCCAGTAAAAACCTGAGCGTGTCAATACAATGGACGCCGACATCCATCAGAGCGCCGCCGCCAGCAATTTTATGATCATATAACCAGCGCCGTGGCGACTTCGTTCCGTCATAAGTGAAAAGCGCCTGCGCCAGTCGGATATTTCCGACGCGGCCTTCGTCTATCCACTGTTTCATTTGTATTACCGCCGGGGAGAAGCGCAGCGTGTGCGCCACCATGAGCTTAATTTTGGCGTGTCGGCAAGACTCGATGATATTGCGACAGGCGGCAGCGGTAGGCGCCAGGGGTTTTTCGCAGAGAACGTGCTTGCCAGCCTGAGCCGCAGCGATGGCTTGCCATTCGTGATCACCGTTAGCGCTGGTGATGTACACAGCTTCGACTTGAGGATCTTTCAGAAGATCTGAAAAGTCGCCGTATCCGGCGGCGATCCCGAACTCCTTGGCGGTTTTCTGAGCCTGGACTGGATCTCGTTTGTACAGAGCGACTAAACGCGAATGCTGGATCTGCTGGAAGGCGGGAATCAATCTATTACGACAGAAGCGGCCGAACCCAACTAATGCGTAACCGACCGGAGGGAACAACGGTGGGGAGATGGACATCAGAAATTTTACATTAATACAATCTTGTACAAATAATAATAACAGCGACTGGAACCAGAGGTTTGCACGCGAAGACTGTTCTTTCCAGGGCGCAAATAGCTATTGATCGGAACGGCATCAAATCCTGCCGCGCTTTTGCCTAATTGTGATACAGGGGCTATATCCTGCCGGGCGACGCGGTCGTTCACGATCACGTCAAAGCTGGAGCGGGCGGAAGCCACAAAGGGGAATCGCTTGTCCGATCCATACCCGTATAGACGCAATTCCAACGGCTTGACGCCATCGAAGCGTTCCGGTAAATCAAAGGTCATTTCAATGACATCCTGCCCCGGAGGATTACGATTGGTAAAGGCATAGCCCATTTCCCAAACGAAGGTGTGAGTTTCTTCCAAATATTTGATCTCAGGGCCGGCGACGGCATCAATATGCGGTTGACCATCACCCATGACATACCCTGTTTCCAGCGTAGCTTTTTGCATGGAAACACGACCCGAAACATCCAGTGAAGCAGCGATGAATATCAAGGGGAGGTATATACCCTCGACCTCGACGGTGGGTTTATCCAGGGCGAGAAACACCTTCTGCGGTGCCGGGGAGCGATAGCCGCTAATTTCTCCAAATCGAACCACGACTTCGCCTAATTTCAAGTTTTCAAGGGTCACCCGCCCGGCTCCTCGAAAAACGTCGTCCACATAAACTCCCCCGCGGTCGGGTTGAGTAGTTATATGCAATGAGCCGGTGGGTGTGCTGATTTCTTTGGGTGTTACGCGGTCTGGTTCTTTCCCGATGGGCGCGGATTCGATTTTTATTTTTGCGTATGTTTTCTCAGATTTTACCGCTGCAGGCATTTGTTGGGGATGTTCTTGCGGAGAAGCAGAGGTGATTTTCCGAGGCGATTCAGATACTATTTTTCGGGGGACTTCCACTGGCGCCGACGGTTGAGGCAGCAAACTGAATGATAATCTGGCGGAATCGCCGGATTTAAGTTGAATGATCTGAGAAGCCGGCTGCGGGATAAACCCCGGCTTGCTCACGGTAACGTTATAGGTATCGGCGCGCAGGTTCCTTATCAGAGTGCCGGTAGGAGTGGGCATTTGCGCCCCGTTCAAGACCACGATGGCTCCGGGTTGATCGGCCATTACCAGCAGCGAACCATGACCTTCGCGAAGGAGTAAAAAAGCTGCTAACAGACAAACCGCCGCAGCTACGGCGGCCATCATCGCCATGAACAATGGCCGACGGCGCATGCGCATCATCTCCTGATCCTGTCCCAGGCCGTCTCGTCGTTTATGCACCATATTATTTCGATTGGAGGGACCGACCGTAGCGCCGGTCGAATTATTTACAGATTAAGACAGAGCGTCAATCCATTTTTCGTGGGAATAACTTTAAGTGCTTGCTGAAGCGGCACTTTTTCGATTTTGGGCGTCAATCCCACGACCAGGCAGGCGACTGCTCCCGCCAGGGCGATTTGCCCCCAGGTGCGCTGCTTCAAGCTTCGGTTGCGCAAAGTGTTGAATTCCAAACCATTGTTTTCCCGTTCCACCGACTCCTGGTAAGTATCTGAGCTTTGTGTTAGTTGGCTGATGCCAACGTATCCGAGTAGAGCTGTACCACCCAATACCGGCCAGAAGGGGAAATGATAAATCCGGCGATACCCGCCGCTTAAGGCAGATTGAAGATTTCCAGGACCGCGAATCGTCGAAGCCACACCTGGGCTGGGTTGAATGACAACCGGCGCGGCCATTCCTGGTAGAGGAAAGATGATTGCGCCGGCATCATCCGTTGCCTGAAAAACCTCCCCAGCCGGGAAGACCCTCGTCTGACCATCGGGTAGAGCGATTTCGATCTCGGCGCTATCCATGCGCGTGATCACGCCCGAAATCGCCTCGCCTGCATTCAGATAGATGATGTCGGCCTGCGACGCTCCCGCCAGGATCAGCGCCGCCGCCAGAATGATGATCTGTCTCATGGCTATGCCCCCAAAAAATCTGCGCCAACCACCGCTAAGCACTGAGATTGCTTCAGGATATTTTAAACTAACGCTTTAAGAACGGAAAGTCAAGAACTTTTTATCCATCCTAAGGGGGGGAGGGTTATATATAGGGAAAAATTTTTGAATTTGGGGTTGTTTAGAGTCACCATAGGATTGAAGAATCTTCATTAATCTCATATAATTTTGGGCATTAAGAAATTTCTTGTATTATGGGAATTATTCATGTATATTATAGTACTTTAAGATACCCTAATCTGGAGATCCAATGTCTTCTAAATCTCTTTACAGAGCGACCGTCACCGGCCTTGTGGCGCTTGGATTCGTATCCCTTGCGAAGTCCAATTGGCCGACGGTAGGCGGCGGTTCTGCCAGGCATGGGCAATCCCCTATCATCGGGCCAACCTCAGCTCAAGTTCTCTGGCAAGGGACACAATCGGGCTGGTTTGGAGGCCAAGTCTATATCGAAGGCGACAAATTAGTGCTGATGCGTTTTCAGGGTTTGGATTACACCCCCATTGTCTGTCATGATTTGAACTTCGGCGCGGAACTTTGGAGCGTGGATTTTCCTGGTCCTGGCAGCCGTTCAGTTCCTATAGGTTTCCGTGATGGCCAGGTTTATGGCCTGAATTTCATGGAAAGCCAGCATGATACGGTTTATGCGTTGAATCCGGTAACCGGGGCGATCATATGGCGCGCCGCACACACGGTTGCTCAAGGGATCATCGCTTCGGCAATTTACACAGCCAACGGTGATTTGATCCTGGCCGGATCGAATACACAACTGATCCGTGTCAATCATCAAAATGGCGCGACCATCTGGGCAACGAATCGGCCTATCCCCAACACCGGGGCTGAGGCGTTAGCATCCTTCGGAAACAAAGTGTACGGCTGGAAAGGGTACATCAACACGGACAAGCAGTTAACCGCCTGGGACATGGAGACCGGAGCAGAGCTGTACTCCATTGCCTTGCCCGGCGACGGTGACCAGGAAATCCCGCATATCGTTGGACCGGATGGGACCCTCTATCTCAAGCGCGACGGCGGCCTGCTGTATGCCATTGTTGATAATGGCAGCGGCTTCTCAATTCGATGGACACACAGTACTATCGGTGCGCAAACGTACAGTCAATGGGGTGTGGGTTTGGATGGGTCGGTTTATGTGCCTGATGGCGTCTCAATTGTTCGCCTGGAAGCGACGACCGGGAACGAATTGAATCGCTCCCCGGCGTTAATCAGCTCCTCTACGACCTTGAATGCGCGCGTCACCATCGGAGCGAACGGTACGCTATATGTATGCAACGGCGGCTATGCCGATGGAGCGATTTACGCACTTTCTCCTGACTTGCAGGTATTATGGTCAGATCCGATTATGGCGATAACCTACGCTGGGCCGGCGCTGGGGCAGGGAGGCGCTCTGGCTGTCTCCGGCAGCGGAGACATCCTGAAAATTTATCGAACTGCAGGATCTACAATTACCGTGACTCTGGAGCCGATTAATCCTCCCATCGTAATTCCGCCAGGCGGCGGATCGTTCAGTTTCAACGCTACCGTGACCAACAATAGTTCCTCCCCTGCCACAACCCAAGTCTGGATCAAAGTTCACCTGCCGGATTTATCGTGGTACGGTCCGGTCTTGGGACCTTTATCCTTGACACTTCCCGGCAACCAGAGCGTGACGCGGTTGCGTCTCCAAAACGTGCCAGGATCAGCGCCCTTGGGTTTATACACTTATCGCGGTTGGGCCGGGACGTATCCATCTGCACCGCAGGATAGCTCCAGTTTCACGTTTTCCAAGCTGGGATCCGGGAATCAGGATTTGGAACAAGATGATTGGGTATGTTCCGGCGAACTTTTCCCTGGGGAGGTCGAAAGGACGTCCTTAGTCTCGTCCGCATCAGGGTCAGGGGCGACCCCGACTACTAATATCTCCCCCAATCCTTTTAATTTTTCCACCACCATCAGTTATGAACTGAAAACGGCCAGTCAGGTGAATTTGATGATTTTCGATTACACCGGAAGGTTGGTAACGACTCTGGTGGAGGGTTGGAGAGAAGTGGGAACGTATCAAGTTGATTTCGACGGTTCGAGGCTGGCTTCGGGGTTATATCTGGTAAAACTTCAGGCGCGTGATTTCGCCACGACGAGCAAGATCATGTTATTGAAATAGCTTTCTCCACTTTAGTCAGCAGCTCCTTGATGCGGTATGGTTTCTGGATAAAACCAGCTCCGGTCTCGGTCAATGTGTCGCGAATGCCGCCCTCGGTAGTGTAACCTGAAGAGATCAGCACTCGAGCAGAGCCGTTCAAACGGCGAATGGATCGTAGAACCTCTAATCCACTCTGGTCGGGCAGAATGACGTCCAGCAACACCAGATTCACATCCTTTTGGTGAATGCGGTATAGCTCGACTGCTTGTGCTCCGTTGGAAGCTGTGATCACCCGATATCCGCTTGATTCCAAGACCCGCCGACCCACACCACAGATTAATGGTTCGTCGTCCACCAATAAAATAGTGCCGCGATAGTGGATGTCCTGATCGCCGCAGGTGGAATCTTCTGTCGGTTCTCCCACGGCTGGGAAGTAAAGTGTCCAGGTGGTGCCTCGACCGACTTGGCTGTCCAGCAGCAGTGTTCCCTGACAGCGATACATGACCGTCTGTAAGAACGCAATTTCCTGATTGCCGCAGAGTTTTCCGCTTTTAATAGCTTGACTTATGTGCTCCCTCAAATCGCAAGGATAGCCGGGACTTTCATCCTTTATTGCCACCCAAACGGCTCCTCCACTCGACTCCGATAAACCCGCTCCGGTTGCTTCCAATGGCCCTAAGCATCCTGTGCGAACCCGGATCGTACCACCGTGTGGCATCTCCCGCGCTGCCCGCAGAAACAGAGTGATCAACGCTTGCGCCGGCAGGTTTCGTTCCGCCCAGATCGTTGGTAAGCTCGGTTCTAATTCTAAAAGGAATGCCGGACGACCGCCTCGTGTCGCCTGTACGACCGGCAGTAATCCGCGCACAATCCCGTTAAGATCCAGCGGTTCCAGAGGGCAGACCGGTCGAGCCAGATCGGATAGCTGGCCGCTGATCCGCAGTAGTCGGCGTGCAGAGGTCTCTATGACCAGCAGATCTCCCAGCGCTGTGGTCGTGACATCCACGCGGGATTTCAGACGCAAAGCGTTGTCGAGAATGGTCTGCAGTCCGGCCTGAAAATCGCGGGAGATCCCCTGAGTCAGTCTCCCCAGCGTTTCCAGCATGCCATCGCGCAGACGTTCCTCGTCGTAAATGCGACCGCTTGCCTCTTCCTGATCGTCCTGGCATCCCAAGACGTCACAGGCACTGGAATCGTCTATCTGAAAAGATTCGGACACTTTTCCTAAGTGAATAAACCGAGCATACCTATCCGGTCAAAAATAAGTCTTTGACCGTCGTGAAGCAACGGTTTTTAGGATTTTTTAAGCCCCTGAAGCTTTAGTGCCCGTTCATTGACCATTGGTTGCCAATCCTTCAGTCAATGGAGCTATTTCAACAACCACAATTTCTTCACGACCTCGTTCGGAGCAGCTCCCGTCCCCAGCGAATGCACGGTCAGCCTCGCCAGATATATCCCTGAGGACAGATCCGTTCCATCGAAAGTCACTTGGTGTGTGCCGGCATCCTTCCA
>JAGVQJ010000184.1 GCA_020051775.1 Calditrichota bacterium
AAAATCGTTTTTTCCAAAACCATTGCCTTCTGGAATTATTACCGTTCCGTGTTGTCGCAAATGCAACGGTGACTTTGGAAAGATTGATGAGTATGTTAGAAATATTATAATTTCCCTTGATGTTACGGAAAATCATCCTGCAATTAAAAGTGATCTTGGAGAAAAGAGAAACCGTGCATTTCAGCAAAAATATGGTAAACTTAAACTCCACAAATTGGTAAATAACTCGACAATAGTTGATAAAATTACCCCCGGTGGAATTTTTCTGGGTAAAGCGTCGGCTTTTTATATGGACACGAAAGAATTTGACCGATTCATTGAGAGAACAACAAGAGCGTTAATACACTACGAATTATCTATGGGGTTTTTTGAATGTACAATTACTTGGGGCAAAGCAAACTCATTTAATGAAGCGATTCCCCCGGATTCTCCACTTCGCCTTATTAAGCCGATAACATGTGTGATAGGAGATAATATTTTCAGATATGACGGGTTTACATACCCAGGAAGTCTTACATCGCTATGGCTACTAACATTTTACGATGGCATCACGTTTACAGTATCCGTAGTTGAAAAAGCGTCAAGTAGTTTGGGTTAGCGAAGCGTAACCGAACATCCCCATTTGACCCCTTCCGGGATCGTAAAGAGGGGGGACGCATCTCCCTCCGGGGGTGTAAAACCCCCGGGCTATTCACATTGCATCCCTTCAGGATGGATTTGAGCGTCCGCTTTAGCGGACTGAATCCTGGATTTAATCCAGGACCGTGAATTGATTCCCGGGGAATGGGTGGACACGACGAAGCGTGTCCCTCCGATCCGAAACACCGGCGGGGACGCCGGTACTACCCTTTTAATTCTCTGTGTTCTCTGCGTCTCTGTGGTGAATTTTTTTTCTAACGACTAACGACCAACGACTAACGACTATATGAAGAAAATCATCTCTTTAACCGTCAACGGCTCACCGCACGAACTGGCCGTGGCACCCAACCGCACGCTGGTGGACATCTTGCGCTACGACTTGGGGCTGACCGGATCGAAGAAGGGTTGCGGCATCGGCGATTGCGGAGCCTGCACGGTGCTCTTAGACGGTCTGCCGGTGTTTTCCTGTCTGGTCTTAGCCGTCGAAGCCGACGGCCACGACGTGTTGACCATCGAAGGCGTATCCGACGGGCCGAACTTGCATCCTCTCCAGCAGGCGTTCGTGGAACAGGGGGCGATTCAGTGCGGGTTCTGTACGCCGGGGATGGTCTTAAACGCGCTGGCGCTCTTAAACGGCAACTCCGACCCGTCCGAAGCCGAGATCCGCCGGGCGCTTTCGGGCAACTTGTGCCGTTGCACGGGATACCAGAAGATCGTGGAAGCGGTGAAGGTGGCGGCGAAGACCATGAGCGCATCCACCGTCCGGGAATGAATTCCCGGACTACCTACTTTCAGTCCAATAAATTGGACGTAAATGAAAAACATCCACTTTAGTGGATCGAAGGAATGTAGCCCGGAAATTCATTTCCGGGCAAAAGCGGATACTAACGCCTCAATGTTGAATCACGGATAATATGAGCGACTTCAACGTCTTAAACACCCGCGCACCGCGAGTGGACGCCCACGACAAGGTCACCGGCAAGGCCAAATACACCGACGACCTGTCTGTAGCCGGTATGCTCTTCGGAGCCATCCTGCACAGTTCGCTGGCGCACGCTCGCATCCTGAAGATTGACACCTCCAAGGCCGAAAAACTGCCCGGCGTCAAGGCGGTCATCACGCACCTGGATACACCCGGCATCGTTTTCGGCGTCAGCCCGGCGCGGTATGACGAACAGATCCTGGCATCCGACCGGGTGCGCTACATCGGCGACGAGATCGCGGCGGTGGCGGCCGTAAGTCCCGATATCGCCCGGCGCGCTTTGGATTTGATCGAGGTGGAATTTGAGGAGCTGCCCCTCATTCTGGACGCGCAAGCAGCCCTGGCTGAAGACGCGCCACAATTGCATGACCGCTACAAGCGCAACATCGTTCAGGAAGTGCACTGGCATTTCGGCGACGTAGAGGCCGCGCGATCTCAGGCTGACATCATCCGCACGGATGAGTTAACCTCGAAGATGCAGGACGCCGCTTTTCTGGAACCGCAGGCGGCTCTGGCAAGCTGCGATGGCCGAGGTTACCTGACCATGTACAGTTCCACCCAGGCGCCGCACTACATTCAGCGC
This sequence comes from Calditrichota bacterium, assembly GCA_020051775.1. Lineage (GTDB taxonomy): Bacteria > Electryoneota > B3-LCP > B3-LCP > B3-LCP > JAGVQJ01. Next base: position 2,205 of record JAGVQJ010000184.1, read on the forward strand.
ACTCTGGCGATGGCTTTAAATCTGCCGCTGCACAAGGTGCGCGTGGTCAAACCGGCGGTGGGGGGAGGCTTCGGGCCCAAGGCCTCTTGCTCCTCTATGGAGCTTATAACCTGCCTGCTGGCCATAAAGACGGGCGCGCCCGTCAAGACCGTCTTCGACCGCGAGGAGGTGTTCCTGCATTCCCGCGCCCGGCACCAGTTTTATCATAAGATGACGACCGGAGTCAAGAAGGACGGATCGCTGGTGTTCCTGGAACACGAATGTACGTTGGACGGCGGGGCTTACTGCAGCTTCGGTATCGCCACGGTGTATTATGCCGGGTCGTTGCTGGGCGGGCCGTATCGTCTGGCGAATATGAAGTATGACGGTTACCGCGTGGTGACCAACAAACCCGCCTGCGGAGCGCAACGCGGACACGGCGCGGTCATCGCTCGGGCTTGCTTCGAGGTGCAATTAGACCGCATCGCCGAAGAGCTCAAGATGGATCCGGTGGAACTGCGCCTGAAGAACGTGCGTGAAGCGGGTGAGACCACCTGCAACGAACTGTACCTCTCCAGCTTCGGCATGAAGGAAGCCTTAGAGGCCGTGCGCGACAGTTCGGTGTGGAAATCCAAGCGAGTCAGCAACCGACCCAGGGGCAAGGGCATCGGGGCGGCTTGCGGGTTCTTCGTGTCCGGAGCCGGTTATCCCATCTATCAATCCAAGACGCACCATGCTACCGTGGTCACCCGAGTGGCCGAAACCGGCGGCGGAGTCATCGTGGAATCGGGCGCGGCGGATATCGGTCAGGGCAGCGACACCATGCTGGCGATGATCACCGCCGAGGCTTTAGGCATCCCCCTTTCCGACGTGAAAGTTCATTCCGGCGACAGCGACCTGTCGGTGGACCTGGGAGCATATTCGTCGCGCACCACGCTCATGGCCGGATGGGCCGCCAAGGAGGCCGCCGAAGACGCCAAGCGCCAGATCCTGGAGGTCATCGCTTCCAAAACCGGCGCGAAATTGGACGACCTGGACATCAAGGCGGGATTCGTTACTTGCAAAACTGAGGATTTTAATATCGAGGAGATTCGCCACGACCATCGCCTGGAGCATCGCGGGTTTCGCGGGGTGGCGCTGTCCGGGCCATTGACTTTCGCGGAAGCTTCGCGCTTTGCGTTCCACGAACGGGGAAGCATTGTCGGGACGGGAAGCTATAAGCCGCCAGTGCTGGGAGGATCTTTCAAGGGCGCGACGGTGGGCACCAGCCCGGCGTTCGGTTGCAGCGCACAGGTGGCGGAAGTGACTGTAGATCTGGAAACCGGCGAAGTGACGGTGGACAAGATCACGGGCGCCCACGACTGCGGCTTCGCCATCAACCGCACGCAGGTGGAAGGGCAAATGCAAGGCTCCATTCAGATGGGCATGGGCGAAGCGTTGATGGAGGAGATCAAGTACGACGAAGCAGGCCGCATCGTCAACGCCACGCTGGCGGAATACAAGATGCCGACAGCGATGGATATGCCGCCTTTGGAAGCCATCATCATCGAATCGCACGAACCGAACGGGCCGTACGGCGCGAAGGAAGTCGGCGAAGGAGCCATCATGCCCACCATTCCGGCCATCCTGAATGCCATCTACGACGCGACGGGTGTGAGGATCAACGAGCTGCCGGTGACGCCGGAACGGATTCGGGAGGCGTTGAAGAAAAGGGGTTAGGCAAATGAAGGTAGGGAGGGTGTCTCTGCCTGCCAGCAAACTAGGAAATCCATATCCACAATAATGGAGACTTAATGCGTTCAATGACCCGGTTCCGGTTTAATCTGCTGAAAAATCAGACTTTCAAGGCGACAATACTTTCACCTGTCTTTCCCTATGTTCTGCAATTGCTGGCTTTGACTGCGTTCCTGGGGCTGATGTTCAATGGATTTTCCAGTAGCGATCCTTCTGGATATGAAGCCGGACTGACCAAATACCTCCGTAAAACCAACCTGTCCACTTTGGCTGTGTGGGGCTTGTGGTGGCCGGGTCTGATTCTGACGACCATCCTGTTGGGCAGGTTATGGTGCACTATGTGCCCCATGGAATTGGTCAGCAATGTTACCCGCCGTCTGGCCAGGCTGATCGGATTCAAAGGGTTCATTCTGCCGAAATGGGCGCGAACCGGATTTATCATCCTGGGCGCTTATTTGATATTACAACTTTTGGTTGGCGGCTTCGAGGTGCATCGCGTTCCGCTTTACACCGCCTGGGTGCTCCTGGCACTGCTGGCCATGGCCGCCTTCGTCGGATGGACCTTCCGTGAACCGCGAGCCTTCTGTCATGGTTTCTGTCCTGCCGCCCTGCTCCTGGACGCTTACAGCCTATTAACCCGTGCAGGTTTGCGCGCTGCCAGTCCGGCCGTGTGCGCCGATTGCAAGACTAAAGACTGTGTGCGCGAGGCATCCCGTTTCAGGCTGGACGCTCGTAGCTGTCCCAGCTACCTGAAGCCTTACCATCTAACCCAAGATGATGGCTGTGTGCTCTGTTTTCAATGCGCCAAAATCTGTCCTTCAGACAATATCGGAGTGGGTTGGCTGAAAACAGAGAAGGAGACCAAAAAGCCGTTACCACTGCCGGTGGCTCTATTTATCATGATCGCCGGCGGGTTTGTCAGCCATGAACTGTTTGGAGAAGTGAAGGGACTGGACCAGATATTCCACGCAGTACCACAATACCTGGCGAGTATCACCTCCCTCACTGAGCTATTTCCCTGGTTCGAGGCGTTGTGGTTCTTGCTGGTCCTGCCCGGTTTTCTCACTCTGACGATTTGGTCTATCGCGCGGATGGGAAACCATCGCGCGACTTTCGCGGGGATCATCAGTCAATCTGCAGTGGGATTGGTTCCCCTTGTTGCGGCGGGGCATGGCGTCAAGGCTTTAATTAAAATCAATGCCTGGTCGGTTTATCTTCCTTCTGCCCTTACAGATCCTCACGGCTTCAGACTGGCGCGAAGTTTACTGAATAAATCGGTGACTGAACCCAATACACTGATCTCCGTCAATTTGGCTGCCTTTGGATTCGCGCTGATTCTGCTGGGAGCAACCTGGCTTGCGATTCGCATGATTCAAAGGTTTAGTGAGGAATCCGTTCGCCCAGCCGCTTACGCAGGCGTCACCCTGCTGACGCTACTCTTCGGGACTGTAATCTACGCTCTGGGGAAGGGATGATGAGCTATCGTACTTACTGAGCCACCATCCCGGCCATCCTGAACGCCATCTACGACGCAACGGGCGTGCGGATCAACGAGCTGCCGGTGACGCCGGAGAGGATCAGGGAGGCGTTGAAAGCAGCGGGGAAGAAATAGGATTCAGTATTCGGAACCTCCTGGTAGGATATGTGGTGACAGTATACACAAACGGAACTGGAACGAGAAATGAAACTCAAAGTGATCATCCACGAAGCTGAAGAGGGCGGATTCTGGGCGGAAGTACCTGCCATCCCCGGCTGCGCGACACAAGGTGAAACCTTCGATGAACTTTTACAAAATCTATACGAGGCGGTCGAGGGATGCCTGTCTGTGGATCTGAAAAACATTAAATTGAAGAAACGCGATAGAATGCTGGAGATTGCCGTTTGAAATCTGTCTCGGGGAAAGAATTCGCGCGACTCCTGGAGAAAAAAGGCTGGAAATTAAAGCGGATTCACGGCAGCCATCACATCTACTTTAAAACCGGGAATGAGGTGCGAATATCTGTTCCCATCCATGGAAATCAGGCGCTCAAGATTGGGCTGATTAAGCATTTTCTTAAGGTTGCCGGAATTTCAGAGGATGAGTTATAGATAGGGTGAACGACCTTCCGAAGAGTTGAACATTTCCAAAGAAGTTGCGTCAGGTCCTGCCCTTAAGGGTGTGACCTGACGCTTTTTTTCATATTTTTATAAAATACTTGACTTTGCCGATTTTTCTTAGTATATTGCAGTGTCGCGAATTTTCGCCGGAACCGCGTTTCAACCTTCCAAGAGGATCTTATGCACGCCCGCACCACGATCTTGGCACTTCTCTGCTCGCTGCTGCTTTTCTCGGCGGCGCTGGGGCAGGATAGTTTGAATGTGACGAAGGTGGGGGAACTCTTTTTACATTGGGATCATACCAGAGATGTCGAAATCGAGGGAGAATATGCTTACGTGGCTTGTTCAGCAGGATTAGTGATAGTTAATGTGTCTAATCCTGCTCACCCTGAAGTTAAAGGCCTATGCAAAACACCAAGTGAGGCCTACGGCGTGGCAATCAGTGGGAGCTACGCTTATGTTGCCGATCATTTTTCTGATCTTCGTGTTATCAATATTAGCGATCCTTCACACCCGGTGGAAGTGGGTTATTGCAATCTTCCAGGTACGGCTTACGCAGTGGCCATTTGTGGAAACTATGCTTACATAGCTGCTAACCTCCAGGGTTTACGGATAGTAGATATTTCGATGCCATCTGCACCTGTTGAAGTGGGATTCTATGATCTTCCAAGTAATACGAGGGGACTAGCAGTAAGTGGGAATTATGTATATGCGGCCTCTAGTTCTGCGGGTTTGATCGTGATTGACGTTAACAATCCCATTGCGCCTGTGGAAGTTGGTTCAATTAACACTGAGGGTTGGGCTAATGGAGTAACTATAAGTAGCATTTATGCTAACGTGGCTACTGGATTTGGTTTAGAAATAATCAATGTGAACGACCCCTCAAATCCTGTGGAGGAGGGGCTCTGTGCTATGGACTTTGATGCTAACGGAGTGGCTGTTAGTGGGGATAATGCGTATATTGCGAATTCTGAGGGAGGATTGAAAATAGTAAATATAAGCACTCCATCAACGCCTGTACTGGTGGGATACTGTGATACCCCTGGATTCGCTTATAACGTTGCACTCAGTGGTAGTATTGCTTTTGTTGCGGATAATAGTGAGAATTTACGTGTGATCAATGCCAGTAATTCAGCTCACCCAGTTGAAATAGGGTCATGTGGTGTTTTCGGTGGGATCATGGACGTAGCATTCAATGGGAATTATGCGTATCTTGCGGCCTCCGAGTCTGGTCTTAGGGTAGTGAGTGTATGTCCATCCTCCCATCCGGCGGAAATCGGACATTTTGATACACCGGGTGATTGTAATGGCATTGCCATATCAGACAGTTACGCCTACATTGCAGATGGTGATTCAGGTTTGAGGATCATTGACATATCCATCCCGTCATCTCCTATTGAAATCGGATCATATAGACCACCCTTTTTTTACTATGCGAGTGATGTTGCTGTATTGGACAGCTTAGTTTTTGCTGTCGCCGGCCAATATCTTCGAGTAATCAGCGTAAGCAATCCTCGCAATCCTGCGGAAATAGGGAATTACTATCTTGATCATGACGCACAATGTATTACAATATACAATCGCTACGCCTACGTGGGAGCTGGATCCATGTTAAAGATATTTGATATCCGCATTCCCTCAAATCCAGTGTTTGTCGGACAATGTCATTTAACGTATTCAGTTATGGATGTTGCTGTCAACGGCAACCTGGCCTACGTTGCAAATTATTATATGGGACTTCGGATAATTGACGTGAGCACGCCATCAAACCCAATTATTATCGGTTCCCTATATCCACTAGGATACGCTGTTGGAATCGCTACTTCTAGTGGTTTAGCTTTCGTAGCTGATGAAGAATCTGGTTTACGTGTAATTAACGCGAGACAGCCGGTTAGTCCTTTTGAAGTGGCACATTATGATGACGCCTCTGGAAATGCTATGGCCGTGACTATCAATGGCCGATACATTTATCTGGCGGATTACTATTTTTTCGGGATTTATTCATTATTATTTCCGCCGTTGGACGGTGAAATTTCTAACAACAATTTATTATCCATCGGAACTTCCTTCTCACAAGATACTCATTTTGCCTCTTTCAATCTTCATCCTCCCTCCCCCAACCCCTTCAATCCCTCCACCACTCTTAGTTACGAGCTACGAGCTGCGAGCTACGTGACGTTGAAAGTCTACGATATCTCAGGCCGGTTAGTGACGACCCTGGTGGACGGGCAAATGACGCCCGGTCCTCACACCGCCACCTTCGACGGCGCGGATCTCCCTTCCGGCCTCTACTTCGCCCGGCTGCAGGCGGGGGAGTTCACCCAGACGCGGAAGCTGGTGCTGCTGAAGTAAATTATGAATTATGAGTTATGAATTATGAATAAAATAAACAAAAACAATCTCATAATTCATAATTCATAACTCATAACTCCAGTTCCCCCCAAAGCACAATCCCCAAATACTCCTTGCAATTTCCCGCATTTTTTGGTAAATTTTTAAGCTTAGTGTTGTATTGTCGGGGTCGGTGGCGACCCCGACTACGAAAGTACTGGATTCCAGCTTGCGCCCGGCACGGGCGGTCTGCGACCGCTGGAATGACAGGGCGTGTCGGGGTCAGGGGCGACCCCGACTATGAAGGAGTGTGGCCACTCCATGCAGTCACCCCCTTAAAAAGGGTGTACGGGGGGGATCAAAAAAGGCCCGCATGAAACCCGTTATCAGCGAACTGGCGCGCTCGATCTTGGAGAGCATCGAGCCGTACATCCCCGGCAAGCCCATTTCCGAGGTGGCTCGGGAGTTCGGCGTTACGGATATTATCAAGCTGGCTTCCAACGAGAACCCCGCCGGGCCGTCGCCCAAAGCCATCGCGGCGGTGCAGGCGGCTTTGGCTGAAGTGCACCTTTATCCCGACGGAGCCGCCTATACTCTGCGCCAGAAGCTTTCCGCCCGGTTCGACTATCCTGCCGACGGCATTTTGATCGGCAACGGGTCGGTGGAGATCATGGAACTTGTGTGCGAGGCCTTCCTTGAACCGGGCTTGGAAGCGATCACCGGGCCGCAGGCGTTCTTCAAGTACCGCATCGCCTGCCAGATCATGGGCGTGCAGCCGGTCATGATCCCCATGCCGAATTATAACTACGACGTGGACGCCATCATCAAGGCGATCACGCCGAAGACGCGGTTGGTGTTCATCGCCAATCCCAACAACCCCACGGGGACCTACCTGCCCAAGGCTCAGGTGGATCGCCTTATAGGGGCGCTGCCGCCGCGAGCCTTGCTGGTGTTGGACGAAGCCTATTTCGAGTTCGCCGATAAGCCCGATTACCCGAACGGACTGGATTACGTCCGCCAGGGGAAGCGCGTGGTCGCAACGCGGACATTCTCCAAAGCCTATGGTCTGGCGGGATTGCGGTGCGGATATGCCTTTGCTGCACCCGAAATTGTTGCGGCCATGCACAAGGTGCGGGAAGTTTTCAACTGCAACAGCCTGGCGCAGGTCGCCGGCGAAGCCGCGCTGGACGACGTAGAATTTCTGCAGGCGACTCTGAAAAACAATCGCATCGGACTGGGCGATTTGAAATCAGGTTTGACCAAACTGGGCTTGAAGACTGTGCCTTCCGCGGCGAACTTCATCCTGACGGATTTTGGACGACCCATTGGCCCGATCTTCACAGAATTATTGAAGCGCGGCGTCATTGTGCGCCCCATGGGACCGTACGATTTACCCTCCTGCGCCCGTATCAGCGTGGGCTTTAAGGAGCATCATCAGAAATTATTCCAGGCTCTAAGTCAGATTCTTTGATGACCCCTAAACGCCAAATCACGAGAGTTCCGGGAAAACGAGAGACCGCCATGCGCAGGATTGCGATTATCCCCGGGGACGGGATCGGTAGAGACATTACCGCCGAAGCGGTAAAAGTCCTGCAGGCTGTGTTGGAACGGTCCGGCCTGGAGATGGTCTTGGATCAGTTCGCTTTCAACACGCCTAAATCGCCAACTGACAGTATTGGACTACCGGCGGACCAGATCGAAACGTTCCGTCGTGAGTACGATGCCATTTTCGTCGGCGCGCTTGGCGATCCGCAAAGCAGTGACCGCCACCCGGCAAGCGACCTCGTCCTAAAATTGATCACACAGCTTGATTTGTACGTCTTTTACCGCCCGGTGAAGTTGCTGGAAGAGCGTTTTTGCCCCTTGAAAGACAAACGGCCCGAGCACATTGACTTTGTCCTGTTCGGGGAAACCAGCGAAGGCGATTTGACACGCATAGCCGGGTCTTTCAAACGGGGTACGGGCGAGGAAATCTGCTACAGCCAGAGTCTGGTGACTCGTCGGGGTGTGGAACGAATCATTCGCCATGCCCTGGAGTATACGCGCACTCATGGTCGAAAAAAATTAGCCCTGGCCTGCAAACCCAATGCAATTTTCCGGGATGACGACATCTGGGAACGCACCCTGCAGGAAGTCGGGATGGATTATCCCGGCGTAGAAAAATCCAGTCTCACGGTGCGCAGTTTGGGAGCTCAGCTCCTGCGCTGCCCGGAGAACTTTGAAGTGATCGTCACCGGCAACATTTACAGCCACCTCCTCTCTGATATCGGCGCACAGCTTCAAGGCGGGATGGGTTTGGCAGCTTCGGCCTATTTGAACCCCGGCAAGATATCGTTGTTCACTCCAGCGCCCGGCGCGAACTTGAAACCCGCCGGACCGAGCATAGCCAACCCCCTGGGAGCCATCTCCAGCATCGCGATGATGTTGGAAGCCTTAGGTTTCGAGCAGGAGACGCGCTGGATTAATCAGGCGGTGAAATATACTCTGGAAACCAATAACGTCACCCGCGACATGAGCGGGCGGCTAACTGCCGCCCAAGTGGGAGATTTCGTAGCCAACCAGATCCGTAAGGGAACCTGGTAACCATTTTCAATTAGTCATTATAGAAACAGCCGCTAACCAAGAACTTTTAGAGGTAAGAAAGTGATCGCCATCAGACCAGTACGCCCCTCCGACATCAACGCCATCGTCTCCCTGTCCAATCGCCGCCTCTGGCAGCGCCACACCGGCTATGACGAATGGTTCACCGACCCAGTTAAAAAAACCTCCCAGTCTTCCTGGGAAAAACTCAGTCTGTACCAGAGGTATTTGAATGCCGGCGTATGGTGCGACCCCGTATTGTATAAGAATCATCTGAATTGGCTCGGCAAGACCGGTGGTTTTTCCCTGGCCGCAGAGGAGACTGAAGGAGTCATGAAACGCATCGTGGCCTTCACCGAGGTATGGTGCGCCGACGAACCTTCACCCATCGGGAAAACAGGATCTGTGATTATCCTGGAAACGGATACCCATTTTACGGAAGACCCTGTTTCCAAGCTATATGCTCAGACCAAGAAGGAGATACGCAGCCGGGGGTATTCCACGCTGGCCATCTGCCCCTTCTCCTCGCGCGCGGTAACGGCCAACTTGGATGACCGTCGTTGGGAATTGTTATCGCTGGTGCGACTCTTCCGCGTTCCCAGAGCGAATTTGACGCGCAGCAGTTTAACCTTTCGGGTCGAAGAACCGCCACGCGCGGAATTGAACACCAACGAACTGTTTGGGCTGGATCATAGTTGGCCGCCGAGTTACTTCTGGGCCTCAATGTGGGATGAGTTCGAGCAGATCCCTGAGATGAAGGGCGCCATTCGCAAGCAAACTCCCCGCCGGGTGCATCTGGAATACAACGGTCAGGCTCTGACCGCAGTGCTCTGGTTGTGGAATCTGGGCGACGTGGAAGATTACTGGCGACTGGGTCTTTGGGTGCCTCAGGGCAGGGAAGACGACCGCGAACTGACCTATGAATTGGCGCGCATTGCCGCTGCCATCTGGAACACCGATGAGGTGCCGGGATTCGTAATTGGCGCTGATGAGGAGAATGCCGCCTTTTTAATCAATCGCGGACTGGTCGCGGATGAATCGAAGCCGGCTGAACCGCGCTATTATACTACGGTATAATACTCCCATGACCGAGAATCACATCCCCTGCGGTGCGTTGGCCGCCGGCGATAAAGCGTGAGTATGGAGGGCGTATGCCCTCCATTCTCCTTATAGCACCCTCCCACAAAAGAGTTTGACGATCTATAAAATCAAGTTCAGTTCGTTTAAGTCGGAACCGCTATGAAATCACCTGATGAGGGTGTCCACCCGGATCAGCAGGCAGATCAATCTCAAGACCCTGAGATGATCAAGGTAGTGGATCGCAAAGGCAACGTAAAAGTTATCCCTCGAACCCAATACGAAACGCGCAAACGCAGTCGTAAAAAGCATGAACAGTCCAAAACCTTACCGGTCAAAGAGATCATTTCGATCATCATCATTGTGGCGGCAATCCTGGTGGCTTCATATTTCGCTCTGACATTCGTGAAGTAGCTCATCCCCTACATCCAAAATATGAACGTTTTAGTTATTAACCCCGGTTCTACCTCGACCAAGGTTGCCGTGTGGCATCCCGACGGCCCCCGGCTGCAGAAGACGGTCAACCATCCTTCGGAAGAGCTGTCAAAATACCCTCAGGTCGTGGATCAGTTCAGGTTTCGCCTGGAGGCTATCGAAGCGGCGGTGGGCGGCTGGCTGGAACCCGGACGATTGGCGGCGGTCGTGGGGCGAGGCGGGCCGTTACGTCCTTTAGAAGGGGGTACGTATCACATCAACGAGCACATGCTGGATGACCTGGGTTCGGCGAAGTGGTCCAATCACGCCTCGAACCTGGGCGCCATCATCGCGCACCACTTGGCGGGGAAGTTGGATCTGCCCTGTTTTGTGGTGGATCCCGTCACCGTGGATGAATTCAACTCCTTGGCGAGAATCTCCGGAGTGCCGGAGATCCAACGCAAAGCCCGGTCGCACGCTCTGAACATCAAAGCCACGGCTCGCCAGGCTGCTGCCATGATTAATAAGCCGCTGGATCAAACCCGATTCGTGGTGGCGCACATGGGCGGAGGTTTGTCCATCTGCGCTTTGGAGGGAGGGCGCATCATTGACGTGAACGACGCTTTGCTGGGCATGGGGCCGTTTTCTCCCGAACGGGCTGGAGCATTGCCCATCGGCGGATTGGTCAAGCTCTGCTATTCGGGGAAATACACCGAAGAACAGATGCTGCGCAAGCTTTCAACCGAATCGGGATTGAAAGCCTACCTGGGCACGCCCGATTGTGTGGAAGTCGAGCGGCGCATGGAAGCGGGCGACGATGAGGCGAAATTATATTACAACGCTATGCTTTATCAGGTCGCCAAAGAGATTGGAGCCATGGCGGCTGTGTTGATGGGCCGGATTGACGGCATCATCCTGACTGGAGGCATGGCCAATTCCCCGCTGCTGACCGAGACTCTGAAGGTTTACGTCTCCTTCTTGGGTCGCGTCTTTGTCCTAGCTGGCGAAAAGGAGATGGAAGCGCTGGCTTTAGGGGCGTTTCGGGTGCTGGAAGGGAAGGAAGAGGCGAAGGAGTACTAATCGTGGAGGATGGGATCTAACCCCAATAAATCACATGGAACTACGCACTGATGATAAAGCTCCCAACGCACTCAGCCAGCCGTTGAAGGACTGGCAGGAGATCGTGGCGAGGGCCAAAGAGATCAGCAAGACGCGCATGCGGCGGGTGGCGGTAGCCGCCGCCGAAGATGGCGCCGTACTGCAGGCGGTTGTGGAGGCCAAGGCTCAGGGCATCGCCGACGCCGTGCTGATCGGGGACGCCAAAAAAATCAAGGAACTGGCCGCGCGCTTGAATCTGGATCTTTCCGGCATGCTAATTGAGCAGGCTGCCGATCCCGCCGAAGCTGCAGCCCAAGCCGCCAGTCTGGCCGCCAAGCGCCAGGCGGACGTCATCATGAAGGGCTTCCTGCCCACCTCGACATTGCTCAAGGCGGTCCTGGCCAAGGAGAAAGGCTTAAAACGATTCGAAGTCATGTCTCACTGTGCCGTGCTGTCGCTTCCCACGTATCCACGGCTGTTGAACATCACCGACGGCGGAATGGTGGTTAGCCCCGACATGGCTCAGAAGATCGAGATCATCCGCAACGCCATCACCGTATCGCACGCTCTGGGAATCGAAATGCCGCGCATCGCCCTGATGGCCGCTTCCGATGTGGTCAATCCCAATATGCCCCGCGCCATGGAAGACGCCGTCATCTCGAAGATGGCCGATCGCGGGCAGATCAAGAGCGCCATCATTGACGGCCCGCTCACCTTAGACAGCGCCACTCTGCCTGATGTGGCGCGCAGTTACTTCCTGGAAAGCCCGGTGGCCGGCCGCGCCGATGTGTTAATCGCCAATTCCATCGAAGAGGGCAACATCATTTCCAAGTCGCTGATTCTGTTCGGCGGGGCAGTCTTCTGCGGCGTCATCGTCGGAGCGGCGGTTCCGATTTCACTGGTCAGCCGCAGCGATCCGCCGCGCAACAAACTGGCCTCGGTGGCTATCGCCGTAGTGTTGTCTGAGTATCTCAATCGCGAGGGGGGGCAGGCATGAACCAATTCCATACATTCGACGAAGTTCGTGCCCGGGCGGTGGAAATTGCTCAGCAGCATGGCCCCTTGAAGCTCGCCTTGGCCTGTGCCGAAGACGTTACAGCTTTGCAAGCGCTACGGCAGTGTTTGGATTTGGGATTGGTCGTTCCCACGCTGGTTGGGGATCAAGGGCTCGTGAGTGACATAGCCGCCCAGGCTCAGGTGGATCTGACCGGATTCGAGATCATCCACGAGAAGGACTACTATCGCGCCGCCGTGGAGGCCGTCAATCTGACGGCTTCGGGGCAGACCGATCTGCTCATGAAAGGGCGGATCATGGTCTACGAGTTCCTGCATGCCGCATTACATCACGGCGCGGCATTAAGACAGGGCAAGCGCCTTTGGTCGCATGTCGGGCTGTTCTGGCCCAAGGCTTTGGAGCGCTTCCTGTTGGTGACCGACGGTGGCATGGTCGTTGATCCCGCCATCGAACTGATACCCCGCATCATCGAAAACGCGATGGAAGTGACAGTGGCGTTGGGCATCGAGAAACCGCGTGTTGCCTTGTTGGCGGCAGTAGAAACAGTTTACGCGAATATGCCCGTAGCCATGGGCGGCGCTGTCATCGCCAAGATGGCCGACCGCGGCCAGATCAAGGGAGTGTCGGTGGACGGCCCACTGTCGCTGGACGTGGCTATTTCCCCGGAAGCTGCTCGCGAGAAGGGCGTCGGAGGCGAGGTGGCCGGCCGCGCCGACATGTTGGTGGTGAATAAAATCGAAGTGGGCAACGCGTTATACAAGTCCATCTTTATCTTCGGCCAGGCGCGTTCGGCGGGGCTGGTCGTAGGTCCGCGTTCACCTTTCATCCTTAACTCCCGTTCGGAAACGGCCGATTCCCGAATCAATTCCATTTGCCTGGCAACGCTCATGGTGAAAAGGTAATACTATGAATCCTATACAAAATTTTGATGAATTGCGTACCCAGGCGGTTGATTTGGCTCGGCAGCAGGGGCCGTTAAAAGTAGTCCTGGCCCCGGCGGATGACCCGGAATCACTCTACAGTTTGAAGGTCGCTGCCGAACAAGGATTGGTTTCACCGATCCTGGTAGGCGACCCCGCACGAATCGCCCGGTTGTCAATTCAGGCCCATGTGGACAATACCTCCTGGAAGGTCATCCCCTCCTTTAATCAACGCGAGGCGGTTCTCGAGGCCCTGCATCTGCTGCAATCCGGCGAGGCTGACCTCCTGGCACGCGGCAATCTGAAGGCTGGGGATTTCCTGAAGGTTATCGCAGAAGAACCCGCCGGCCTGCGTCGGGAAGGACAGTTTTGGTCGCATGTGGGGATATTCTGGCCGCAGTCGCTGGGGCGGTTTCTGCTGGTCAGCGATGCTTTCATCAATAACGATCCCTCTGTGGAAGAGATGCCGCGCATTATTGACAATGCCGTGGAAATCGCGCATTTATTGGGTCTGGTCAAGCCGCGAGTGGCGTTGCTGACGGGGGTGGAAGCCGTGGATACGCGTCTGGAAGCGGTGGAAGGCGCCGCCACGATTGCTCGCATGGCCGCCCAAGGGTGCGTGCAGGAATCCTTGGTGGATGGGCCGATGCCGTATGACGCCGCCGTTGATGAAGAAGCCGCTCGCCGCAAGAATTACCTCGGCGAGGTGGCCGGACGCGCAGATATGGCTATAGTCAACAATATTGAAGTCGGCCACGCTTTGTATAAAGCGCTTTTGATGCACGGGCCAGTGCGGTCGGCAGGATTGTTGGTGGGTGCAGGCAAACCCATCGTCTTCTGCTCCCGCAACGAAGCTCCCGAAGCGCGGGTTAATGCCTTCGCCTTGGCGATTAAGATGATCAGAGGATAAGCTGCCTTATGTGTTCTTCAAAAAGCGCAACGAAGAAATTCCTCTCCGGTAACGAAGCGGTCGTGGAAGGCGCTTTGATGGCCGGGTTGCGCTTCTATGCTGGTTATCCGATTACCCCTTCTTCCGAGATTGCTGGAATTCTCTCTTCCAGATTGCCGAAGATTGGCGGAAAATTCATTCAGATGGAGGACGAGATCGGATCGTTGGCCGCCTGCCTGGGCGCTTCCCTCTGCGGCGTAAAAGTCATGACCGCGACTTCCGGGCCGGGATTGTCGCTGATGCTGGAAAACGTCGGTATGGCCATCATGGCAGAGATCCCTTGCGTCATTGTAGACGTACAACGCGGCGGCCCCTCGACCGGTTTGGCTACGAAAGTGGGGCAGGGTGACGTGCAGCAGGTGCGCTGGGGATCCCACGGCGGTTATCCGGTGATCGCGCTTTCCCCTTCCAGCGTCCCTGAAACCGTTGCCTTGACTATCGAAGCCTTCAATCTGGCGGAAAAATTTCGCGTGCCAGTCTTCCTGATGACGGACAAGGTCGTCGGCCACATGCGTGAAGACGTGGATCTGGGGGCTTTCCGAGCTTATCCGGTTATAGATCGGCAAATCGCTTCAACTGAACAAGATTTCTTACCTTACGGCGCACGAAGTTTGACCGATGTGCCGGCCATGTCGCCCTTCGGCGGGCCGCATTTGGTGCGCGCCTCGTCCACGACTCATGATCAGCGGGGCATTCCGACTTCGGACACTGAAAAGATCGCTTTCAAGAATGAGCGCCTTTATCGTAAAATAAACGACCGCGCCGACGAAATCTGTCGTTGGGAAGCGGATCTGCAACCGGGCGCGGATTGCCTGGTCGTATCATTCGGCATTTCGGCGCGCAGCGGCCATCAGGCGGTAATTGAAATTCGCGAGTCGGGACGAAAGGTCAATTTCTTAAAACTCCTGACGCTCTGGCCTTTTCCCGAAAAAGCCGTGCAGGAAGCCGCCCGAGGCGTAAAAAAGGTGGTCGTGCCGGAGTTGAATTGGGGGCAGGTGGCACTGGAGGTGGAGAGAGTGTTGGGCCCGGAAATACCAGTTATTCGAATCAACAAAAACGACGGTACGGTGATCTGGCCGGAAGAAATAGTCGCAGTGATATAGTAGAGTTTAACCATGAAAGACCTTCAACAGATACTTGAAAAACTCAGAGAGTCAAAAACTTACCTTCAATCCAAATATGGCGTTGTGGAGTTGGCTGTTTTTGGATCTTATGCTCGAGAGGAGCAAGAGCTTGAAAGTGACATTGACATTCTTGTTACTATAGAGGGTCCTATTGGTTTGCGGTTTGTTGACTTGGCTTTAGAACTAGAAGACATACTCCAACAGAAAGTTGATCCGGTCTCCAGTAAGGGGATTAAACCCAGATATATGGCCGAAATAATAGAGGACCTTCAATATGCCTAAGCGGAAACCTGATCTTCTGTTAGACGATATCCTTGGAGCAATCGAGAAAATCACGTTGTAAATGGCTGATATGGATTTTGATCAATTTGCCATCGATTTCAAGACTATTGATGCCGTCGTTCGCAATCTCGAGATCATCGGCGAAGCCGCCCGACAATTACCTATAGAATTCACAGAAGAGAATTCACAGATCCCGTGGTATCAAATCATTGGTATTCGCAACCGCATTATCCATGAATACTTTGGCGTTGATTTAACGATTATTTGGCAAGTAATAAAGCATGATCTGAATCTGTTTCAGATTCAGATACAATATATAGCGCGATAATCATGCCCCTTTATACCTACATCAACGAAGCCAGGCTGCCCACCTTCTGGTGTCCGGGGTGCGGGCACGGAGTCATCATTCATGCGCTGGCTCAAGCCTTCGACGAGCTGGAAATCCCGCCGCATCGGATCGTGATGGTGACCGGCATCGGCTGCTTTGGCCGCGCGGATGATTACTTCCAGACCAATGCTCTGCACACGCTGCATGGCCGGGCTATTCCATACGCCACCGGCGTGAAAATCGCTCGCCCGGATCTGGTGGTGTGCGCGTTGATGGGCGACGGCGACGCCTCGTCCATCGGCGGCAATCATCTAATCCACGCCGCCCGGCGCAACCTGGGCATCTTGGCGCTGGTCGCCAACAACCGCAACTACGGCATGACCGGCGGGCAGTATTC
>JAGVQJ010000153.1 GCA_020051775.1 Calditrichota bacterium
AATCGGCAATCCCTTAAAGGGAGGCCGTCAGCTTTCGGAGTG
The DNA here is from genome assembly GCA_020051775.1 of Calditrichota bacterium. Classification (GTDB taxonomy): domain Bacteria; phylum Electryoneota; class B3-LCP; order B3-LCP; family B3-LCP; genus JAGVQJ01. The sequence goes on from JAGVQJ010000153.1 coordinate 43, forward strand.
TTATGTCTTACGCGCTTTCAGGGGTTCCCTCAGCAGGCCCTTGACAGGGAGGCCGGGTGAATAAGTCCTGATCGCTTACCGCCAATTTAGCACAATATAAATATCAAAGTCAAGAAATATTTTATCTTTTTACTCTCTTAGTTTAAAACCACTGGATAATATAACATCAATCCCGCCATTGTGTCAAAGTAAAACCCCTGGCACAGGCGCAGCATCGGACACGCCGGGCATACATGGTTAACCTTCTCTTCGTAGAGACACTTGATGGGAATTAGATTCATATCCAACCATAAGATTTTTATCACTCACGGCGCGAGCCGATCGGATCCCGCCGTCACGGTAGGAGATTTCGAAGGTGACGTTACCGGTATAGCATTCCGCCGAACGCTCACTCAGCACCTCCACGATCTTCAGAGCTATCTCTTCTACCGACATCTACGCCGCCATCGAATAAACCAGGGGAAGGAAGCTGGCCTCCCCAAAGCACCTGCAAGAGATTTCAGATCCCGGCTGCCCCAGAGACCGCGATCCCGATCCCGTCCAAGCGAACTCTTTCCCCTCCAGTGCCGCGTGAGAATCACGTACCCGCTCATCCTTCATGGTGCGCCAGACATAGCGCTTGATCCCAATGTCCTGTTGCCGCATCCGCGTTAGGTCGCCGTTCAGCTTTCCCATCTGATCCCGTGCAATGAGTTTCGACTGATATTTGGCCTTGCCGACGTATTTGTCTGTAAACTCCCCTGCCTGAATAGTTTTCGCAAAGGTCTCCCAACGCGTACCGGATTGCAACGCCTCCAACGTCGTTCGTTCGATATTGGAAACGTACTGCGTTTTCATGGATTTAATTAGCCCCGCATTTGTCTTGGCGAACGCCTGTAACTGTGGATATAGCCAGGGTTCAGATTGGAACAGATTAACCCCAAACACCTTGACCAGCGTCTCTTGCCACTTGGCGTTATTCCAGGCGCTCCCCATCTGTCCGATATTCAGCGCCATCGCCTCCACTTCGCCAAATGGTTTATCCAGAGAGATAGACAGCGCTTCCACCAACTGCTGCACATCTCCAGGCCAAGCGTCTGTCTTGGGCCGCTGCGACTCTGCCTCCCTGAATATCCCTGGTAACCTGGGGATTAGAATCTCTTCCGTGGCCTTACCAAGTTCCTCCGCCAGATCCAGCAGATGCTTGAGATAGAGACGCTCCACCGCTGCCGGCCAGTAGAACTTAGCATTAGGTAGCTTCGGAATCCCACGCCTGATCAGGTAGACGAGCCGCTTGGCTGGGACGTAGAGACGCAGGTCAATCATATATTTATAATAAATGCCTTATTCTTTCTGATTTCTTCACAGTATCCGCATTTCAAATTTATTTCCATATCAAGGGGTAATTTTTGAGTATTTTTACGGTTGCAAGCCGGACATTCCCAGCTATAAAAACCTTCACCATTGAGGCCGAATAGTGAGTCTATTACCCGTTCTATCCATCTAAGACGCAGGTCAATCATTCTTGCTCATCCGATGGTTTCTCTTCCGGTTGTTTATTCGCCAAGTTCTTCAGCAGCTCCATTTCCCGCTCCGCCTGGGCTTGCTTTTCTTGGTCGTAAAGTGAATCGTCAAGCTGGATTTCGCCGGAGTATTTCTCCCCACCCCAGAACGATTGCCGCACTTCCTCAGCCATCAATATGCCGGCAGTGACCAACGCCGCCGCCCGGTCAGCATCCACCTTGCGCGTATCGGCCACTTCCCGTTCAGTTGGCTGCCACAATGGTTTCCAGAGAATTTTCGCCTCAGCAAACGGCTTCGCCTTCGGCACCGACTTGGAAATGGCGATCAGATACACCAGCCGCCGCAACACCGGCGTCAACGTCTCTTCCTGCCCGGCCTTGAAATTATCGTAATCATGGCGAATGTCCGACGCGCCGGTCGCATTCAGGCCCGCCGGTGATACGCCAAATAGAAGCGTCTGGGAAATCCCTGCCACCGCCGAAACCCGCTCCTTGAACCGGTCCAGCAGTTCCGGCACCCCGCCCACAGAACTTGAGTGCTTGGCATACGTTTCCCCTTTGGCGTCCACCATGCAGAGATTAAACATGGACAGGGATAGATCCAACAGCTCCAAACGCTCCTTAACTCGCGCGCCTCCGCCCGTGCTGGCGAGCATTTGAATCAGCCCCTCAACGGACATCACCGCCTGGACAAACTCGGCGATCATCTTCTCTGCCCCACTATAAGCCTCGCCCAGCGCCCGTAGCTCATCATACACCGCCTGCAGGACGCTATCCCCCCAGCCCTGATTTTTAGACCGCAAAAGCGCTGGCAGAATCAACCCATCCATGCGCAGACATCGTGTCTCATGCACCTTGAACGAGGCCCCTTCGAGGGGTTGTATGGTATAAAACTCCGGCTTGAGATATTTCGGGTTGGTCGGATCTTTGTATAGGTCGCTTTGTGTGTACTGCACCCGGAACCGGTCAAAGACATTGATCCCCGCCAGGGCCTTGATCCGGCCCTCGTCCAACGGTAGAGCCAAATCAGAGCTACCGTCTTCAGCTAACATTACCCCAATGGCGCCGCCCTTGGCGCGCGTCCAGGTCAGCATCTCCTTGATCCGAGCTTGAGCTTCCAGTCGCTCCAGTTCCCCCAAAACTATGCCATCTGTATCCCCTTCGATCTCCAGCCATTGCCGCGTCATCTCCCGCGCCGGTAAATCTACAATACGCCGCGCCAGGCCGTTGTACCTATAGAGATTATCCAGGAGGGGTTCCTTGAGTTCCACCCCAGCATCGAAGGAAGTCAGCGTGCGCCGGTCTTTCCCGGCAATCATCATATTGGTGACGGCATTCTGCCATGCGTCACCAATCATAACGGTTTTGGCCTTGGCTTTCGTAGGCATAATTAATTCCTGGCTAATAGGTTGTAATCTATGCGGTACTGGCCATACCGGGTATGCAGGCCATACCGCTCAGCATCCTGAGTGTGATCGTGTTGCTTAATGGGCTTATCCTCGCCCGTCTTTACCGCCAGCTTCGTATTCCAGACGTAATTCGACTTGTCTTCAATGGTCTGCCTGGCAGCCCGGCAAATCGCGTGTTCCCCGCTAACCGTCAACATCGAAACCGTTCGTATCCCATCCAGAACGCTATTATCGGCGTCCTGGATCTGGTAAAAGCCATCCTTCTGCAATTGCAGCTTTAAGCTTGCCGCCGAAGGGTCAACGTAGATCGCCTCCGGTTCAATCGGCCCCAAGAATTCCCGCAGATCACGGCTGATTTCCGCGTCCGTCTTCTGCCGGTTGGTTACCGCCGGATCCCAGTAGAACTCCCGCTCCACCCACGATCGCGGCTTGGTGGACAGGTTCTCGCCAAAGAGCAGTATCGCCGTAGGATTAACCGTACCGTAATCCATAGCCACAAAGTAACTCAGCGCCGGCGGCGGCCTTAAAATCGTATGCAATAACTCGTCGAAATAGTCATGCACCGCCCCTTCTGCCAAACACCAAAGGCCATCAATAAAGCGCTTATACCACAACCCCACGTAACGTTTCTTCAGGCTTTCAATATAGCCGGGATTGTTCTTGACCAACCATTGATTATCTTCCAGCCTGAAGGCCCAGGATTTCAGGTTTAATTCATGTTTGCGATCCAGCCAGGTCTTTTTGACCCAATGCCCCGGCCCGTCCGGGTTGGTCGTAGCAAATGCCTTTGCCCCTTTCACCCGGAGCCGCGATTGCAGCATATTCCAGAAGCTCTCCGGGATCAAGGTCAGTTCGTCTACATAAGCGCCTGCCAGAGTCGAACCGCGAATCTTCCCCTCAGCCCGTTCATCATTGGCGCCATACGTGAAGATCGTCCTTCCCCACAGTTCGATCTCCCGCCGTCCTGGATAATACTGGCAATCCGGCCCAATCAACTCCTGCATGGGGCTGATGACGTTGCGCTTTAAGGCATCCAGCGTCTTGCCGATCATTGCCAGCGGACCGTCCTGCGGGCCGTTCTGGATTTCCTTTAACCAGCGCAGGATCGAAATGAACGTCTTGCTGCTGGAAACCGATCCTTCCCAAATGTTGATCTCGGCGTCCGACTCTTGGAAGCTGCGCAACGCCTTGGGGCTGATCTCATTTGGGTCGAAGCTCACGACGGCTCATCCTCATCGGAAATCTCACGTCGCTGAAGACTTTCAAGGAACTCTGCTATCTGGCCCTTGCTACCCTGGCTCCCCCCTGAATTGCGAGGCATCAGTTTATCAAAATGCGCGCCGAATTTAAACGTTGATATGGGTATGGGCGGTACCCACTTTTTAAAGATCTCAACCCTGGTAATCTGCTCGCCGTTTTTATTCTTGAATATGGTGGTTTTCCGGTCTTCTACGAAATAACCAACCGCCTGCTTAAATAGGGAAATTCTGTTAGCTGCAACCTGATCCTCTTTTTTGGTTTCGAGCGCTTCCTTTAATTCCGGGTGGACTAAAACATCCTCGTAATATATTTCCCCGTCTTTGTTTTTCTTTTCAACCTGCTTGGTTTTAGCCGCCCATTCGTACAGAGTTTGCTCTCGTTTTAGCCCTAAAAGCGCAGCACATTCCCGGTTGGTTTTACCCTCCAGCTTCCAGGCCAGGATCTTGGTCGGCATATTCTCACGGTAGAGTGGTTTCCTGCCTCGGCCCACATCATACTCTCGCTTTAATTAGAGCGCCGGGATCGAATTCGTCCGTCCTCTGCTGATTGGAAACCAGCCGCATCGCATCTATGCTTCCGGCGCGTTTCGGGTACGGCTTGCGTAATGGTTCTATCTGTGCTCGCATAGCATCATCCAATGGATATAAATATCGGTGCTTCCAAGTTGCCTTCGTTTTAACCAACCCTGCGGTCGTTCCCAAGATCGAACCGGCACTGCGTTGGTGCATGATCCGGCCATGATAAATTCGCTTACTCTGTGGATCGGTTCGTCCGGTGTAGATCCAATTACCCGCCTGATAGATTCCCCCGGCGTGTCCGTGCTCGGGATCCGCAAAAGAAACCACCAAACGTAATCCTGGATTCACCCGCTTGAGCAGCTTCAAGGCGATAACCATGCACTTACTCGCCGGAGTTTTGTGTTTCGTCATGGCCACCCGGACCAACTCGCAGCCCTGGGTCTGAATTAAACCGTAACGCTCCAGCAGTTTTGGGGAAGCGCCACGTCCGAAGATAATCGCACCAATAAACCGATCATCTTCCCATACTCCAATTTTTACCAGCTTGCCACAGGGCATTGCCTTTGAATAGTGCCAGTGCATCACGGCGTATCTTGCCGCCTCGAAAGAGCACCAATCGAGTTTGAGCTTCGGATGGTCTGCCACCCCTCGCAACTCCCACCCTTCCGCTTGTGCTCCGTCTTGGGATAGGCTATATTAGCCATCGTCAGCATCCCAAAGCCGGGAGTGGAAGGATCAACCTTTGGCCGTCTGTCAGGACGGTCGGTTGAGGAGTGGCGACTCCTTGACCCGCTCTCGGTTTAGTGTTTCAAATCTACTTCAAATTCGTGCCCACAATTAGGACAAATGACTTCCGTTTTTTTATCTAACTTCCCTTGCTGGTCTTCAGTACTTGTATTAAAGTCTGGCGATTTCATCAAATCGTTAATTTCATCTTCACTAAATCCCGTCAACTCCAGATCCCCTAAGTCCATCTCCTGAAGCGCCTCGAATTCCACCTTCAGTAGTTCAAAATCGAAGTCGCTGTTCAGTGTGAGTTTATTGTGCGCCAGCGCGTAGGCTTTGCGCTGGGCGGGCGTGAGGTGGTTCAGGCGGATAATGGGAACGGTTTTGAGCTTCAGGAGTTGGGCGGCCAGGTAACGGCCATGCCCTTCGATGATCGTTCCCTGCTCGTCAATGGCGATAGGATCGTTAAATCCAAACTCCCGGATTGACCCGGCAATCTGAGCGACCTGGGCCTCCGGGTGCAGCTTCGTATTGTTGGGATAGGGCAGTATCTCCGCCAGGTGGATTGACTCAATTTTTAGATTAGGATGCTTCACTCAATCTCTCCCGATCTTGATATGCCGCTTCGATCTGCCGTTCCCGTTTTTCCTGTCTGAGCCTAAAAGCAAAATCCAACAGACGTTGACGGCTGGATTCCGACAGCATTTCCTCCAACCGGTGACCGTCGCGCTCATGTTCGATATGATCTGCCATCAGGCACTCCACTTAAAAAAACAGACAGGCCGCCCAATGGGTGGGAAGTCCACTGGACGGCCTATTGTTACGCATCACTCTTCGCACTCCGGGATTGTGCAAGCAAACACTACGGCGTTAATATAGCCGAATCATTATGCGTCTGTCAAGATAATTTTCACTTTTGTACTCTCGACTCAGAATGACAGTTATTTGGCACCCTCCCCTGTGGACGGTTTCTGATTGTAATCAAGACTATCTGGGACATAAATAGAAACGGCCAGGCTTTCAACCTGACCGCTTAACTAATCCTAAGTGATTGTATTTTAATGTGCCGGGGGCGGGAATCGAACCCGCATGAGCGCTAAGGCCCGGGGGATTTTGAGTCCCCTGCGTCTACCAGTTTCACCACCCCGGCGACAGAATCATTAAAGAGCATAATATAATATGAAAGCCGGGCAATGTCAAGTCAAATCTAAACCACAGCCTATGAAGCTTCGGGGGTCGGTAGCCGAGGGAATATCGCCGGGAAAACGCAGATCTGGCGGATAAGATCAAGACACTTTTCCACCGAGCCAAAAAGAAATCCTTGACAAGGGGGTTAATTTTAACTATATTGTTATACTGCGTTTCCATGCTGAAGGAGAATCATAAATATGCCTGTCGTGCGATGGATTGCGTATTACTTTTTCCCTGTCATCCTTTTCGTAAGTTACGGTATAACAGTCCACGCTCAGGTCTGGCAGCAATGGATGCGAGAATACAACGGCCAGGCCGATCAAATGGACGACGCAACGGCTGTTGTGGCCGGCAACGATGGCTGTATTTATGTTACAGGCTGGTATTATGACGCACAAACGCTGCTGGATTGGGCGACCTTCAAGTACAATGCCACCGGCCAGGAACTCTGGATGGCCCGATATCAAGGTATTTCCTGGGATAAAGCTCTCGCCTTATCGGTTGATGGTTCCGGTTCAGTAGTGGTAACCGGTTATACCTGTCCTGTCTCCTTCAATTCCGATTTCACTACGATTAAATACAATGCCAATGGAGTCCAGCAATGGGTGACAACCTACAATGGGACAGGCAATTCCATAGACGAAGCCATTGATAATACGATTGACGTTCAGGGAAACGTATATATAACCGGTCGCAGCACGGGTTTGGGAACTAACCAGGACGCCGTCACTATTAAATACGATGCCCTTGGCAATCAGCTTTGGATTGCGGTTTACGATGGCCCTACTAGTGGTGAAGATGAGACTTATTCCGTCGCGGTGGACGAAAGCGGAAATGTTTATGTGGTTGGACGCAGCCAGGGAGTCGGGACTGATCTCGATTACCTCACTATCAAATACAACCATGAAGGTGTGGAACAATGGGTTCGGAGATACAATGGGCCGGCAAATGGTTACGACGTTGCTCGTGCGCTGGATTTAGATCCGAACGGGGAAGTTCTGGTTACCGGCTGGAGTGCCGGGGTTGGTAGCGGCGACGATTTCGCCACGCTGAAATACACGCCTGATGGTCAGCTTGCCTGGGAGACTCGATACAACGGTCCGGGAGAAGGGGATGACCAAACTCGCGCTATTGTTGTAGATTCGCAGGGTAACAGTTATGTGACTGGATACTGTGATAGTGCACCCGGTCCAGATACTAATATGAACTTTGCTACGGCCAAATACAGTCCAACAGGCAATGAATTATGGGTGGCCTACTACAACGGACCCCACCATGGACCGGATCGCGGTCGCGCGTTGGCGCTGGATGAACAGGGAAACGTTTTTGTATCAGGATCCAGTACCGGCCTCAATTCTGGATTGGATTTTACCACGTTAAAATATAGCCCCGACGGCGCTCAGCTATGGGAAATTCGACATAGTGACCCTGAGAATTTAAATGACGAGGTGGAAGCCATTGCATTGGATTTGAGCGGTCAAGTTTATGTCATCGGGACTACTGCGTATGGCACTGATCAGGCTGATTTCGCCACCTTGAAATATGCGCCCATCCCCCCCTCAGCAACCGTCATTGGACTTTCACCCGCAAATCCTCCTATTATCATCCCCGCATCCGGTGGTAGTTTCGATTACACTTCCACCATCAGCAACAGTGCCTCGGCAACTTCCAGCGTAACCGCCTGGATTATGGCGCGAACGCCTAACCAACTCTGGTATGGCCCGGTTGCCGGGCCGATTTCTCTGGTGCTACCCGGAGGAACCACGCTGACGCGAGTGCGCGCCCAAACAATCCCAGCCAACGCCTCGGCGGGAATCTACACTTACGAAGGTCGAATCGGAGGTTATCCCGACAGCTTGATCTCTTTTGATAGTTTCAATTTCACAAAAGTCGGGATCAATGAATCGAATTCGGGGATAGAGGAATGGCTGACCCCCAATGAACCGTTTCAGATTTCAGAGTCGAGTCTTTATTTAAAACCAACGGATCTCAACCTGTTGGGGGTAACACCTAATCCGTTTAATTCCTCTGCTACCATAAGCTATCAACTGGCAGCCGAGGGTCGGGTTAATCTGCAAATTTTCGATATTGGCGGACGGTCGGTGGAAATTGTGGTGAACGAATGGCAACCGGCAGGCAAGCATGTGGCCGTTTGGAATGGATCGAGCTTTCCATCCGGGATTTATTTATTCTCACTCACGGCCGCAGGGTCTCAAATCACCGGAAAAATGGCGCTGGTGAAGTAACCTCGTTTTCGGAAGGCGGAAAATGTTTTTCCTTGTTTTTACGAGAAAAAGTAGTTATATTAGTATAGATAAATGATACGCCCGATAGACCCAAGGAGGAATAATGCGTTTGCGAGCTACCCTGATCAGTTTTTCCCTGGTTTTGTTCGCTGTGAGCCTGGCTCAAGCGACTGGATATGTCTGGGCCGGACCAGGCGACATGCCCGATGAGCAGAAATTGTTGCTTTTTCAACAAAGTGAACATCGCGGCCAGTTCATCAACAATGCGCTGGATGAGACGGACGACAGCACCGGTTACGACGTCACTCACCAGAATCTCGAAATCAAGTTTGATCCTACCAATCATTCCATCGTCGGCAAGGTGGACATGCAGTTCACTGTCATCGCCGGACCCTTGTCTTTTATCTACCTGAACTTACGCAACAATTTGATCGTAGATAGCGTCAGGGTCAATGGACTACCGGTGACTTTCACATTCATGGCGTTAAATGACCTGAGATTGAATTTGACCCAGCCGCTGGCGCAAGGAGCCAACGCGACTTCGATTATTTACTACCACGGTTTCCCGGTCTCCGGATCCTGGCCAAATGCTCCTGGCCTGAACTGGAACACGCATTTGGGCACACATATCATCTGGTCGTTATCCGAACCGGATGGCGCGCGCATGTGGTGGCCCTGTAAAGATGTTCCCTGGGACAAGTTCACCGCTCGCATGGTGTGGACCGTCCCTAGTAATCTTCTCGCCACATCAAACGGCACTCTGCAGAGTGTAACCGTGCCGCAAACGGGCTGGAAGGCTTACGAATGGGTGGAAAATCACCTGATTAATACCTACCTAATCTCGGTCGCCGCTACCAATTACGCCAAGATTCGCAATTGGTACGTCCCCACTCCCGCCGATTCCATGCCGCTGGATCATTATGTGTATCCGGAAGACTCGGTTGACGCGGTATCTGACTTCGCGGATATTGGAGACGTGATTGGATTCTTCGCCTCGATGTTCGGAGAATACAGCTTCCTGGATGAAAAATACGGCCATTCGGCGTTCCCCTGGAGCGGCGGGATGGAACACCAGACCAATACCTCCGTGGGTGCAAGTCTGATCACCGGCACGGGAAGCTATCACTGGCTTTTCGTTCACGAGCTCGCCCATGAATGGTGGGGCGATATGCTCACCTGCGAGACTTGGTCTGATATCTGGTTAAACGAAGGTTCGGCTACTTACTGCGATGCGTTGTGGATGCAACATGCCCAGGGACAAACTGCATTCAACAACCGGATGTCCAGTTTCCGGTCAAGCTACATCAGCAGTGAACCTTCGGAAGGCCGCTTCCCCATTGCCTATCCCACTAATCCCAATCAGATGTGGGGCGGCACGGTTTACCAGAAAGGGGCCTGGATCGAACACATGTTGCGTTATGTCGTTGGCGAACCGAACTTCTTGAATTTCTGGCCGACCTATCGGGATGCCTACTGTCCCGGCAATGTGCCCGGTACCGCCACTACGGCTGAGTTTGAAACTATATGGGAACAAGTCTCGGGACAGAACCTGGACTGGTTCTTCAACGAATGGGTTTATGTCGGCACGCATTATCCGGAATACCAGTGGGGATATCAGCTTGTCCCGCAGACCGGCAGCACTCGCGTGAACTTGTACATACACCAGAACCAGACTCTGGTTAGCGGAACACCCATCTTCGCGATGCCTATCCAGATCAAAGTGAACCGCACCGGACTACCGCAGGATTCCGTCGTCATCTGGAACAGCCAGCAAAATCAATATCATAGCTTCGTGGTAAACGGAACCGTAACCGGCGCTCCGTTGTTCGATCCCAATGTCTGGATTCTGAAGAGCACTTCAACTCTAACCTACCCAACGGCCACGGTGACTGTTCTCATGAGCCCGGTGTCTTCACCCATCGTGATTCCGGCGAGCGGTGGCAGTTTCTCTTACAATGTCACCGTCACCAACAACACCTCCGGCACTCAATCCACCCAAGGGTGGGTCATGCAACGCCAGCCGAACGGCGTTTGGCAAGGACCCATGCTGGGACCGGTCAGCTTAGCCATTCCAGGCAACACCTCGATTTCACGGCTGCGCAACCAGAATGTACCCTCCACAGCCGCGCCGGGAAATTACCTCTATGAAGGTCGGGTGGGCACATACCCCAATGTGATCGTCGCTACATCGAGTTTCAATTACACCAAAACTACGGTTGGCGGAGGTACGATCGTGCGCGAGTGGGCTAACAGCGGCGAAAGCTTCGATCCCTGGTTGGATCCTCAGAGTGTCATAGCACCGCTGGAATTTGCCTTACAAGGCGCCTTCCCCAATCCCTTCAACCCGACCACAACGATCCGCTTTGCGTTGCCGGAAGCGTCCCGAGTGGCGTTGACCGTCTACGACATCAACGGCCGCCAGGTTTGGGCGATGAACCCAACGTCTGCAAATCTGGGCTCGGGTTCGCATGAGATCACCTTCGACGGATCCAGTTTGGCGTCCGGGGTGTATCTGTACTCTTTATCCGCCGGTTCACATCACGCCACCGGCAAAATGGTACTGCTTAAGTAATCACCAACACAAAATAATCACAACCATACGACCGCAGGGACGGCGATGAAACCCGTCCCTGCGGATCACTTTCAATATGATTGCGGAGGATAGGTCATGCATTCCGTCCGGTACGTCGCTTTAATCGCTCTTCTGGTACTTTTACAGTCGGTCCTGTTTGCGGCTGATTCGTATATTCAAACTCCAACCGGTGAGATCAAAGGCCGCCTGGTAGTGGAATTGGACGAAAGCTTGGGATCAATTCAGACTGATACTCAGTCAGGGGTGGCACAAATCGGTTTTCCAGCACTCGATGCCTTGGCACGCCAATACCGTGTGTACTCCTTCAGTCGCGCTTTCCCAGGAGTCCCCAAACCGGAAGGGGGAGAATTCCTGGATATGACAAGGTACTATCTGCTGGAATTTCCTGTAGGAGTGAATCTGAATGCCATCGCTCACGATTATTCTGTGCAACCGGGAATTCTTTCGACTCATTTTGACCGGATGATTGCTCTGGACTATATCCCCAACGATCCTTCCTGGGGGTCGCAGTGGGCTTTGACTACGGTGCAAGCGCCAGTGGCATTTGATTATTGCCAGGGCAGCACGACTGTAAAAGTCGGCATCGTGGATTCCGGCATTGATACCACTCACAGCGACCTGAAAAACAACCTTTGGGTCAATCCCGGAGAGGACTTAAACCACAACGGCATCATCGAATTGATCGAATGGAATGGTATGGATGATGACGGAAATGGCTATCCCGACGATTTCTACGGCTGGAACTTCTACGGTAGTAACAATGACGTCCAGGATCTACCCACTTCACAGAATGGCGGGCATGGCACTCACTGTGCAGGTGACGCATCCGCTGTAACAAATAATGGCGTAGGCATCGCCAGTTTGGGCTATAAAGCCAAAATCATCACGGCGCGAGCTGGTTTGGGACTGACAGTCAGCGTCATCGCCGCCGCCAACGGCATGAATTACTGTACCATGCAGGGCGCCAAAGCGATCAACCTTTCCTTCGGCAGCAGCTCGACAGATCCTTTCTTGCCCGGCTCTATTTCCTACGCCTGGAGCCAGGGAGTAGCCGTTTTCGCTTCGGCAGGTAATTCCAACTCTTCTGCCGTGCACTACCCAGCGGCTTACGATTACACTGTGGCGGTAGCTTCTACGAATGCCAGCGATCAGAAATCCTGGTTCTCGAATTATGGCACCTGGGTGGATCTATGCGCCCCCGGTGATGGCATCCTTAGTACCGTGCCACCCAACACCTACGTGGCCTGGGACGGAACTTCATTCTCCACGCCTATCACCGTCGGCTTGGCCGCTCTGGTCTGGGCCGCGAAACCGTCCTGGACCAATCAGCAGGTCATCACGCACATTCAGAACACCTGCACGAATATAAATGCCCAGAATCCGAGCTACATCGGCATGTTGGGAACGGGGCGCATCAACGCCGGTAATGCCATCGGTTCGCTTTACCCCAATTTATCCTATGTCGAACAGCTATTCAACGATAGCTTGGGTGGCAACAACAATCATCGGCCCGATCCCGGTGAAAGCGTGCAGTTGTGGTTGACCCTTCGCAACACCTCCTCCACTATCCCCGCGACGGGCGTGCAGGTGTCGGTCACCTGTTCCGACACGACCATCACTTTGACGCAGACCAGCTCCGTTTTTGGCACGATCAATCCCGGTCAAATGGTCAACAATCACGCCAGCCCCATCGCTTTTACGGTGAGTCAGACGGCTCAAGCCCACAACGCCACCTTTGTGCTCACTTTGACGGAAACCGGAATGGGGGTCACTCAGGTCACCAACCTGGTGCAACAAATCGGTCAACCGTTGCTGTTGCTGGTGGACGATGCCGGAGCCAATTTATTCGGGCCTTACTATACCCAGACGCTGGATAGCCTGGGAATGGGTTACCAATACTGGAGCGTTAATTCGCAGGGCGTCCCGGATACAGCTTACGCCAATGACTTCCCCATGATGATCTGGTTTACCGGCATGGTTTCCAGCAGTGTAATTTCGACAACGGAACAGACACTGATTCAGACGTACTTGAACAACGGCGGTAAGCTGTTCATCAATGGACAGAACATCGCCCAATCCCTGAATACCGCTTCGCCGACTTTTTTGCACAACACGTTGCATGCTAATTTCGGCACAGCCAACACCATGGTTCAGGTATTGAACGGTGTCGCCGGCAATCCCATCGGCAACGGCCTCAATCTGGACTGTTCCCTGGGGGGCAGCGGATCGGGATCGAACATCAATCCGGATGGCATCAGCGTGATCGCACCCGCCGGTGAAGCATTCATCTATCAAAGTTCGGCTTATCGCGGAGGCTTAACGTATACGGGCACAAGCAACGAAATGCTGGTCTTTTTCTCCTTCGCCTACGAAGCCATCAGCGGCCAAAACAGCACGGCCGATCGCTACCAGGTGATGTCAACCATTCTGTCATGGTTTGGAGCCGCGCCGCCTCCGCCGCCACCCGCTCTGGACGTGACACTCACACCAGTCAATCCGCCCATTACCATCCCAGCTAATGGCGGCAGCTTTCAATTCAACGCTGCGGTGCTGCGGACTACAGGCCCGCAAGCCCCCTTCTATGGTTGGGCGCGCATGAAGTATCCCAACGGCACCTACAGCAATCCCACTCTGGGGCCGGTGCAGATCAATCCGCCAGTGGGCGTGACCATTACTCGTTTGCGCATTCAAAACATCGCCTCCACCCATCCATCTGGGATAACGACCTACCTCGGTTATGCCAACACTACCTTCACCTACCCGGCTATGGACAGCAGCTTTTTCACCTTTACCAAGCTGGCAATCGCAGACAACGGCCCCTGGGTGAATAACAGCACTTGCTCCGGCGAACCGTTCCCGGGCGAAATCATGACTTCAACGCCGGAGGCGTTTTCCTTAGTAAGCATCAATCCAAATCCGTTCAATCCGGCCACGAGCATCAGATATCAGCTTTCGCCTTCAAGCCGCGTCAGCTTGAAAGTGTATGATATGGCAGGACGATTGGTTGCAGAGCTGGTAAATGGGACGCAGGAAGCCGGAACCCATCAAGTGATGTTCGATGGATCAAGATTGGCTTCAGGTCTGTACTTTGTCCGACTGCAATCAGGCGATTTCAACGCCACTCAGAAGATGATGCTGTTGAAATAATCAATCTACCATCAACCGATAACTTAAGAAACAAAAGGGGCGGGCCAAGTCCGCCCCTGCCAATACTAAAGTCATATATAGCGGAGGATCGCACATGCGTTATTATCAGTATCTCACCTTAATGCTGGCGGTGTTAAGCTTGACTTGGGGTTTCGCTCAGGCGGAAAATCCCTATCTGCTGACGCCTGCGAATGAGGTCAAAGGCCGTCTGGTCGTCGAGATAGATCCCACCCTCGGCCCTATTCAAGTCAAAAATCAGGACGGTATCGTTCAAATTGGAAATCCCGCCTTGGATGCGCTGGCACGCCAATATCACGTCTATTCCCTCGCTCGGGCGTTTCCCGGAGCGCGTATTCCAATCAACCCGGAAATCCAGGACATGACCCATTATTACTTGCTGGAATTTCCGGTGGAGATGGATCTTCACGCCGCCCTGGCCGATTTCCGGAGCGCTAGTTCGATTTTGGATGCACAGGTGGATCGTGCGATCAAATTGGATTATACACCCAACGACACCTACTTCCCAAATCAATGGGGTTTGTCAACAGTGCAGGCGCCAGTAGCATTCGATTATTACATGGGCAGCCCTACGGTAAAAGTGTGCATCGTGGATTCCGGCATTGACACGGCTCACGTGGATCTGCGTAATAACCTCTGGATCAATCCCGGAGAGGATTTGAACCACAACGGCATCATCGAGATGATCGAGTGGAACGGCATAGATAACGACGCCAACGGTTATACTGACGATTTCTACGGCTGGAATTTCTACAACAACAACAACAACGTCCAGGATCTGCCGGTCAGTCAGGGCGGCGGTCACGGAACGCACTGCGCCGGGGATGCCTCTGCTGTGACGGATAATGGGCTGGGAGTAGCCAGTCTGGGCTGCAAGGCTAAAATTATCACTTCGCGCGCCGGCTTAGGCGGGACGGTTTTGTTAACCGCCGCTGCCAACGGTATCTATTACGCCGCGAACATGGGCGCCGACGTAATCAACCTCTCCTTCGGCAGTGACTTTACCGAGCCTTTCTTGCCCCCAGCGATCAACAATGCTTGGAGCCAGGGCGCCATCATCTGCGGAGCGGCGGGCAACAACGGCGTTTCTACACCGCATTACCCGGGGGCATACGCCAACACAGTCGCCGTGGCGGCAACCGCTCCAGGCGACAACCTCGCCACCTTCTCAAACTACGGAACCTGGGTGGATCTGTGCGCTCCGGGTCAGTCCATCATCAACACCGTGCCCGGAAATTCCTACGAATCCTGGGATGGCACTTCATTTTCCAGCCCCCTTACGGTAGGCTTATGCGCTCTGGTTTGGGGATGCAAACCGACCTGGACCAACCAGCAGGTTATCACTCATGTTCAAACAACCTGCACCAACATCAATTCCCAAAATCCTCAGTATATTGGCTTAATGGGCTCCGGCCGTATCAACGCCGGCCAGGCGATTTCCGTCCTGTTCCCGCACCTTTCCTATACTGAACAGGTTTTCAACGACACTTTGGGCGGCAACGGCGATCTTCGTCCCGACCCGGGCGAAACGGTGCGTTTGTGGTTGACCATGTCCAACACTTCCACCACAGTCGCCGCCACCGGCGTAACCGTTACAGCCACCTGCTCAGATCCGAGCATCACCATTACGCAAGCCAGTTCGACGCTGGGTAATATCCCCATCGGCAGTTCAGCCAATAACCACCTCAGTCCAATCATGTTCACGGTGAGTTCTACGTCCACACCTCACGAAGCTACCTTCACTCTTTCGATGCACGAAACCGGGATGAACTTCACCCAGGTTGCCACCATCACGCAGATGATCGGCCGCCCGCCCATCGTGATCGTAGATGACGACGGCGGCTCGAATTTCCAGATCTGGTATGATATGGATCTTGATTCGCTGAATCAGATCCACGACATTTGGAATGTGACTACCGCAGGCTCGATCCCCACGACAACCTTACAACTGTATTCGCTAGCCATCTGGCACACCTCCAATGCTGCCAATCCACTGACTGCCGGTGAACAGACCACCATCACGAGCTACTTGAGCAACGGCGGCCACCTCTTCTTGGTGGGTGAGAACATTGACGAACAGATGGCGGGTCAGCCTTTCTATGCCAATACCTTACATGCCACTTCACTTGCGACCGCGGGATCTTTCCAACTAACGGGAGTCGCCGGCGATACCATCTCAAACGGGACGTCTCTGTTCCTGGCCGGAGGCACCGGCGCCGGTAACAGCCTTTCACCTAATTGCATCAGCCCAACTGGTGGCGCAGTGGCGGTATATACGTACAACGTCAACAGCTTGGGTGGCGGTCTTCGCTGGAATTCGGGTGTCAATAAACTCGTGTACTTTGCCTTCAATTTCGAGGCAACCTCGGGTCTTGCTGGGACCACTTTGCGGCGCACTGTCCTCAACAATATCATTACCTGGTTGGGCGTTTCGTCGCCACCCCCGCCGCCCCCTGCTTTAGATGTGACTCTGACGCCGGTGAATCCACCCATTACTATTCCGGCGAATGGCGGCAGCTTCCAGTTCAACGCTGCGGTGCAACGCACTACCGGCCCGCAAGCCGTCTTCTGGGCTTGGGCGCGGATGAAATACCCCAACGGAACCTACAGCGGCCCCACCTTAGGGCCTGTGCAGATCAATCCGCCGGTAGGTGTGACCATCACCCGCTTGCGCAATCAGAACATCGCCTCCACTCATCCTGCTGGAGTGACGACTTACCTGGGTTATGCCAATACGACTTTCACCTACCCGGCCATTGATAGCAGCTCCTTTACCTTCACCAAGCTGGTGATTTCTAACAACGGCCCCTGGGTGAATGACTACAGCTGCTCTGGCGAACCATTCCCGGGTGAAGTGATGCCGATCGCACCTGTGTCCTTTGCGCTGATCGAAGCTAATCCCAATCCTTTTAACCCTGTCACAACACTCAGCTTCACTCTGCCGGAAGCTTCGCTTGTCGTCCTGAACGTATACGACATTCAAGGGCGACTGGTCATCACTCTGGTAAATGGTCTGCGCGAAGCCGGTCAGCACCAGGTAACCTTTGACGGATCAACCCTGGCCTCAGGTGTGTATCTATACGCTCTGGAAGCTGGAACAAATTCAGCCACGGGTAAGATGGTGCTGATGAAATAGAAGATTGCATACTCTCAGTCGAAAAAGGCGCTCGGTTTGCTCCCGGTCGCCTTTTCTTTTGTTATAAAATGACAGGAGATTATAACCCATATCTGCGCCAATCCCAGTCCCTGTCGAGAGAGCATTTTTAATTTGTCACATTTTGCTTGTCTTTCTTAACATGAAAAGCTATATTGGAGCAATACTACAAGTGAAGCAACACCTTGTTAATCAACATTTATTGCGCCTTTATATGGTTAAACTGGAAAATCTGACCAAAGACTTTGCCCGTGTTCGAGCAGTGGATGATTTATCCCTGCACGTGCGGCATGGTGAGATATTCGGCTTTTTAGGCCCTAACGGAGCGGGCAAGAGCACGACTATCCGTTTGATGATAGGTTTACTAAAACCCACTTGGGGACGCGTTCTCGTTGATGGGATTGATCTGGCCACAAAACCGCGCCATGTGAAACGTATCATCGGTTATGTCCCCGATCAACCCTTCCTTTATGATCGCCTGTCCGGTCGTGAGTTTATCACCTTTCACGCTCAGCTCTTCCAGGTGCCACAGGATCGCCAGCAGAACGCATTAAGCGAACTTTCCAAACGATTGGGGATGGACGGTCTCTTAGACGAGAGGATCGAAAGCTACTCCCAGGGCGCTCGTCAAAAGATCGCAATTTTGGGAGCGCTGATTCATGAACCTCGACTTATTGTACTGGACGAACCGTTGGTAGGATTGGATCCCAAATCAGCGCGCATTTTGAAGGATATCCTGCGCGAACGCGTCAACGACGGCGCCACCGTTTTTCTTTCCACGCACATCCTCCCCATCGCGCAGGAATTATGCGATCGTATGGCCATTATAGATCGGGGGAAATTGTTGGCTCTGGGCGGATACGAGGAGATCCGCGGTCGTGAAGATGCGAATCTGGAATCGGCCTTTTTACGCATTACGGAAAGCAGCCCGACAGGCGAAACGCCATGAGGTCGGACTTTCCACGGGGTTCCTCGGCGCGAGCGTTGCTCCTGCTACTGGACCTGAAACTGGCAGACTGGGCTGGAGCTTTACGGGGCTTAAAACCCTCAAGAATGATCCGACTGGCGGTCTCACTGATAATGGCCGCGGGAATTGCCGGCGCGGTTTATCAGTTCGATCTCTTTGTATTTGGCTATTTGATGAACGTGCCGGACTTGGGCAAGTTGGTCATCGCCCGTTTTTTCGAATCGGCTTTTTTACTGTTTTTTACAGTTCTACTTATTTCCACCGCATTAACTGCTCTGTCCATGCTCTATCGCGAGGACGAGCTGGCCCTCCTCTTTTCCCTGCCGGTTTCCGAAGGGGTAATCTTCACCGCCAAGTATTTGGAAGTCATCCTGTACAGTTCCTGGGCTTTGATTGTTCTGACCATCCCCTTCATTCTCTCCTATGGCGTGTACTTCAAGGTCAATTGGATCGCGTATTTTAGTCTATTCGGCGGTCTAATGTTACCGCTGGTGATGATTTCCGGGTCTGTCGGCGTGGCCGGAGCGCTGATGCTGCGCTGGTTATTCGGCGGCATCCCCCGGCGCAAAGTGCTGATCTGGGCCGGTATTACCATGGGGATTGTGGTCGCACTTTTTGTATTTATCATTTCGACGAATAAAGGCGTCAGCCAAAAAGGGATGCTCTACCTCTTTTCCTGGTTGGAGGCCGGTAGAGCTCAGGGCGCCACGCTAATCCCACACAAACTGATCGCTCAAGGGTTCACTTCGGTGCTGGAAGAACGATTCGATTCGTTGGAACGGATTATTCTGACTCTGCTGGGATTGTGCGCCTTGATTGTGTTGCTAACGCTGGACATGGGAAAGGTGTTGTACTATCGGAGCTACCTAGCGGGCAGCGATCGGTCGCTGACTCGCCTCAAACCCAAGCTTGCCAAAACCCCATCCAATTTTATGTTCAGCTGGCTATCCCCCCTTTATCGGGCTTTGATGCGCAAGGATTTCCTTGAATTTCGCCGTTATCCCTTGCAGTGGGGGCAGGTCTTTTTGCTGCTGGCATTCTGGGCGCTCTATCTGGCAAACCTCTTGAATGCTCACCGTTTCTTTGACGTCAGCGAACCCTTTTGGAAACTGGCAATCTTTTATGCCAATTTTTGCTTTTCCTGCTACTTTACGGCAGCGCTGGCAGGACGCTTCGTGTTTCCTTTGATCAGCTTGGAAGGTCCGGCCATCTGGATTCTGCGTTCGGCGCCTCTGGCGATGGAAAGCGTGCTATGGTCTAAATTCTGGGGTGCATTTTCCCCCTTGTTTTTCTTATCCGGAAGCATGGTATTGATTGGTAATATCTCCTTAGGTATACCCTTAGGTATGACTGAAGCTTCGCTGTTGGCTATTTTCGTAGTCTCGTTTTCCATGACCGCGCTGGCGTTGGGTTTGGGAGCCGTGTTTGCGGATTTCTCGCAGCGTAATCCCATGAAAATCGCCAATACCCCGGGAGGCATCCTGTGCATATTGATCAGCCTGGTTTTTATGGTGCTGATCACGACCATTTTCGCGTGGCCTACTTACTTGTATTACAAATTCACTGGCTATCACACGGTTTACCCACTGAACGCCTGGACGACTTCCACCATTATCATCATCGCGCTGGGAATCGTCATGACCATCTTCCCCTTGAAACTGGGCTTAAAAGCCCTGAACGCCGACCTGAAGGTGTAGTCTCAAGTTTCGAGTCTCATGTCTCGTGCCCAAGTCATTGTGAGGAAGCCCCACCGGAGCTGACGAAGCAATCCCCTCCAAAGCGTATTCCCGCCTAAAATCCTTGCTTTTAACCCGAATGACAAGTATATTTTCAGTGGGGGAACATGGGAAAAGTAGGACATAGAATAAGTAATCGAACTCTACTGGAATTTTCTTATGCCAACGTCAGCCGAAAAAGAGCTGTCTGACCGGATCGCACGGGAATTCGCTGCAGAACTTCGACAACGCTTGGGCGACAGCGTGCATAAGATTATCCTGTTCGGATCACGAGCTCGAGGACTTTTTACTGAAGGTGAGGAGTTTAAGTTCGTCGTAACCGTTGATCATAAAGATCGAGAGATTGATGGACAGATTCTGGACTTTGAAGGGGAGTACTTGGATCGCTATGACCTACTTTTTTCTTCTCAAGTTATGACGGAAGACATTTGGGAAATTGAGCAGCGTGGTATGTGGGGAGGAGCTATTAAGATGGAAGGAATTAGGTTATAGGAAACGGCGATGTCTAAGAAGGTAAAACCAAGAGGACACTATACACCACTAACAAAGCATAAAAAGGAGGGGACCTTACTAAAATCTCCTCTTGGAAGTTATTCAAATTTGGAGGTCATTGATTGGCCACGAGATTTACTTCCAGAGCATCTTTGGATTGCATCATTGGCTGAATATCATACTCTAGATTCTTGCTATTTGCCTTTTTATAAATTCATGGATGCTCTCGACGAATATATACCTGAAGGTAAACAAGCAATAGGTCTAATTTCCGATTTTTCTTTAGTTCCTGATATTAAAAGATCAGAATTTATTCAAAAGCACGACTTGCTAATCGAGGCAAGTTTTTATCACCCAGTAGGTCGAATATTATCTCTTTATCCAGAAAATCCAGCTGCATGGCTTATCAGTAAAGTCTCGTTAGAGCGTGATGGCCATTTAGATCCGTTGGTAGAACTTGCGCATCTTAGAAATTTGGTTATCAAATTATTAGATGGTAAAGATGCATTCTCTGGTCTCATAAGATCGCTACCATTCGGAAGACTTTTAAAGCACGGTAAATTTAAATTTGCTGCTGGTATGGGAGTTATTGATTTGATACCAAAATATCCGGTGAAATGTACTGATGAAGAGAAACGATATGTGGAATCTCAAACTAGGATGGCGGTGAATGCGGCCATTCAATTAGATGAACTTTACAAAGCACATATCTGGCCTAAGCAATTTTGGAATAATAATTTTTACATGACAATTTGTAGGCCAGTATTTATTGTATCACCTGGGGCAAAACCCTTAATAGATGACGAAATTTCAACAATTTCCAATAAATTAAAAACGAACTCAAAAATTGCTTTTGAATATCTTGAGAAAATTCGACGAGAGGCAAAATGTGATTTATATAACTCTTCAAAAGACGAAGTGTTATTTGGATTAATTTCTCGTTTAATTCGTTTATATTTACTTTTCGCAAATGATCAAAATCTTTGGAGCAAAGACGTTGGAGGCATTATATTGCGTTGCTTAGCCGATACAGCAATTACATTTGCCTATTTAGCAAAGAAAGGCGATAATGAGTTATTTATGAAATTTATTGAATACGGCCAAGGCCAAGAGAAACTTCATTTACTACATCTGCAAGATAATTATCCAGACTCTAAATCACTAGATGGAAGGGATACAGATTCTATAGCTGAAGAGCTCGGAGGGTTCTCCATAGAGATGATGAATATAGAACTTGGTCAATGGACAAAAAAAGATACAAGGCAACTTGCGAAGGATGCTGGCATGCAGGATGTCTACAGACTTGTATTTTCACCTACCAGTGGAGATGTTCATGGTACTTGGGCAAGTTTAGTACAATCAAATCTCTGCGTTTGCACTGAGCCATTACACCGTGGACATAGGCTACCATCCACCTTGCTACCACCTGTTTATTATGGTATAATCTGGGTTACGCAACATATTCTAGAAGAATCTCTAAAAATCGGAATTGATCTTTTGAATTTTCCAACCTTAGTTAAAGAGCTTGAGCCACTACCTCTTTTGGATTCAAACAGAGAATCAGAAAAATCAGGATTACAGGCAACGTGAAACCCAATCCCCCCGTCACCTTAAGCCTCGCCCAACAGCATGGATTGTCGGAAGAGGAATACAATCGCATCTTAGCGATTTTAGGCCGTGTACCGACCTACCCCGAACTGGGTGTATTCTCCGTCATGTGGTCGGAACACTGCTGCTACAAGAACAGCATCGCCCACCTGAAAACCCTGCCGCGCAAAGGCCCCCGTACTCTGGTCGAGGCGGGCGAAGAGAACGCCGGCCTGGTGGACATCGGGCACGGTCTGGCAGTAGCCTTCAAGATCGAATCGCACAATCACCCCTGCGCTGTGGAACCGTACCAGGGCGCGGCCACAGGGGTGGGCGGCATCATGCGGGACATCTTCACTATGGGCGCGCGTCCCATCGCCAGCCTGGACAGCTTGCACTTCGGCCCGTTGGATAACGCTCGCAACCGCTTTCTCATGGACGGCGTGGTGCGCGGCGTGGGTGATTACGGCAACTGCCTGGGCATTCCCACAGTAGCAGGGGAAACCATCTTTCACGACGGCTACAGCACCAATCCCATCGTCAACTGCATGGCCGTGGGAGTCGTCAAGAAAGACCGCATCGCTTCGGCTACGGCGGAGGGTGAAGGCAATACCGTCATCATCTATGGATCGCGCACCGGCCGCGACGGCATTCACGGCGCCACCTTTGCCTCCGAGGAGATCAGTGAAGAGAGTGAGGCCAAGCGATCTTCAGTGCAGGTAGGCGATCCTTTCGCGGAGAAGCTATTGTTGGAAGCCACCCTGGAACTGGTCAAGTCAGGTGTATTAGTGGGTGTGCAAGACATGGGTGCGGCGGGAATAACCTGTTCGTCGGCGGAGATGGCCGCGAGAGGCAAATCCGGTATTAGCATTAACTTGGATAATGTGCCTCTTCGCGAAAAGCACATGTCAGCCTATGAGATTCTACTGTCGGAATCCCAGGAGCGAATGCTGGCTGTGGTTTACCAAGGCCGCATAGAGGAGGCTGAAGCCATCTTGGATCGCTGGGAAATTCTGCACGAGCGGATCGGTTCGGTGACTAACGACGGCAAAATGCGTGTTTCTTTCCAGGGTAGTGAGGTTTGCGACATTCCCGCCTGGGAACTGGCTCTGGGCGGTGGCGCACCGGTTTATCATCGTGAAGCTCGCCGTCCCGCTATCCTGGATGAATATAATGATGCCGACCTAACTCCGTATCGGCTGGATCGCAACTGGAACGTGGCGCTGTCTCAATTGCTGGCCTCGCCTAATATCTGCGACAAGGGATTCATCACAGGTCAGTATGACTCCACCGTGCGCACCAATACGGTTCTGGGGCCCGGAGGCGATGCGGCTCTCTTGTGGATTAAAGAAACCACTCTCGGTTTGGCCATGACCACCGACTGCAATCCGCGATTCGTATACCTGAACCCGCGACGGGGTACGGCTTTGGCAGTGGCCGAAGCCGCTCGCAACGTATCCTGCACCGGCGCAGAACCGATTGCCATCACCAATTGCCTGAACTTCGGCAATCCTTACAAACCTGAATCCTTCTACTTCTTCCAGGAAGCTGTCGCGGGGATGGGCGAAGCTTGCCGCATATTGGGCACTCCGGTGACCGGCGGCAACGTATCATTCTATAACGAAAGTGAAGAAACCAGCATCCTCCCCACGCCGGTCATCGGTATGATCGGCCTGATGGAGGATGTTGATCACGCAGTGCGGTCGCATTTCCAGAAGGAAGGTGACGTCGTCATTCTGTTGGGCAAGACCAAAGCCGACCTGGGCGGGTCCGAATATCTCTGGCATCTCTACGATGTCTTAGCCGGGGACGCCCCGGAATTGGATTTAGAGTTGGAGAAACGCACTCAGTTCGTATTACGGAAAGCCATCAATTCCGGCTGGGTTAGGTCGGCTCATGACTGCTCTGAAGGCGGTCTAGCAGTCGCGCTGGCGGAATGTTGTCTGTTGGACCCTGAACATCCTATCGGGAGCAAGATAAATATCAAACCTGG
Organism: Calditrichota bacterium; assembly: GCA_020051775.1. Classification (GTDB taxonomy): domain Bacteria; phylum Electryoneota; class B3-LCP; order B3-LCP; family B3-LCP; genus JAGVQJ01. The sequence continues at coordinate 24,582 of JAGVQJ010000153.1, forward strand.
CAACTTAACCGTGGCAGACCTCCTATTTGCCGAGAGTGCCTCACGAATCATTATTTCTTGCCCTGCTGAATTGAAAGATGAGATTCTTAATCTCGCGGAATTTATGGAGGTGCCAGCAGAAATCATCGGAGAAGTCGGCGGTGACCGTCTGGTAATCGCTGATTGGATTGACCTATCTGTGAATGAACTGATTCATATATATTATCAGGCTCTACCGAATTATTTCCATAATATTGCCATAGCGCAGTAGATTATCGTTAAAATTCTACTTGATTTAGGGCTAAATTCTGATTATTATTTCTTTAATGAATGGTGGAGAACGGCATCCCCCGGGCAAGGAACTAAAATTATAACTGATCCGCGCGGCGGATAGGAGGAAAGTAATGCGTGTACTCATGACGCTTTTAACATGTCTGGCCATGATGACTCTGATTTCGAATGCGCAGGTGCTTTATGAAGAGCACTTCACCGGCGGGGTGACCAACTTGGCTTGGCAGGCGGCCTTTGTTGATTCTACGGGAATCGGCAATAATATGCAGGTCGAATTGGATCCGACCTCACCGGGTGGCGGTGACCTGTTCGTGGGAAAACTGGGTAATGACCTATCCGGCGGGAATGTGGGTTTGACCTATGCGGGAGACAGCTTGTTGACCGATTACACATTAACAGCTTGGGTGTTTGCTACCGTTTCAGCCGGTACAGGTCCTTATAATTCCCTGGTGTTCAGATACACTTCCATTTTTACTTATTATCAATTGGACACTGACTTCGACTCCAGCCAGCGTTTGCGTTTCCGCAATAGAAACGGAGACCTGCCGCTTGTCATCCGCGATTGGACTGCCGCAGAAATTCCCGGTGGTATTCCGACGACTTCAAGCTGGCACAAAATGACCATCCGTATGGTGGGAAATCAGTTCTGGCTTTACTGGGACGATGTCATCCTGCCCGGATGCCCCTACACCGACGACACTCATACACGCGGATACTTTGGCGCATACATTTTTAATATGTTGAGCACTACTTCCGTCACCAAAGTTGAAGACGTAGTCGTCAGTTCCTCGGAATCAGCAGCGCCGCCGACGATCACCATCCTGCCCACCAATGCAGGATTACTGGCCGCGTATCCTAATCCCTTCAATCCTTCCACGAATCTCACCTTCACGCTGGATCGTTCTGCAGCCGTCAAGCTGTCTATTTTCGACGCTCAAGGCCGTCCGATATCCACCTTGATCAACGGACAGATCCTGCAGAGCGGACAGCATACTATGCCGTGGAATGCCGGCAATCTGCCTGCGGGTGTCTATCTAACCCGATTAGAAGCCGGAAACCAATCGGTTTCCCAGCGAGTTGTTCTGGTGAAGTGATTGCGCTTGGCTTGAAAACAAACAGAAAAGCCGATCCACGCCTGTGGGTCGGCTTTTTAATTTAATAATCTGAAGCGCTGAAAGAATCGGCGCCATTATCTGTACGGCAAGCGGCTATTGCTTTCCATAGCCTATAAATCCATCATCCCCGCCGCAGTAACGCGGTGGGTTGCCGTTTTCGGGTAGTTCTCCAGGTATCAGCACAGGACCTTTAAGGATATTTTGCCAGAAACTCGTCCAAAACCACTGGAACGGACTGGAGTAGGTCCAGGAATCAACTACCGTAAACCACCACTGCATAGGGGTAGTTTGGTCGTCATTTACAGCAACGTATTGCGGTATTCCGTTTTCTCTGGCCTGCACAGGCGTGTTCAAGGCTAATAGAATTAGACCGACCAGTAAGCACGCCGAAGCGGCGAGTTTAATCATGAGTATTGTTTTCATGACTGTTTCCCCTCACTTATGGAGTCGGTCTGGCGATCAGCCATACCGAAGTAGAAAGCGAATAAATTATCGGCTGAATCGGGAGCATTTTGGTGTGCGGATTCGGCTTCGCGCGCCAGGAAAGCGCTAACTTCCCGGAAAACGCATCCGGCGCTGGTGGGATTCAAATGATACCAGTGCGTCCGAGCCATAGAAGGCGAGTCTGGATCTTGAAATCTGCTGTGGATGACATCCAACATGGCTTGAGATACTTCGGTGGGTACGTTGCCATTGGGAACCGGCGCGGAACCCAAGTAGAAATGGTAAGGTTTAGTGACCCTATCCTGATGCTTGCATTCCATCTCATAAGCATCGCCTGTACCGACCAGATACTCTTGAAGAGCGCGTTGTAAACCTTCCGCCTGGGATAATCCCATCCGATAGACCCTTAATACGGGTTCACCGATAGTGTGCTTAAAAGCATCCACGTGGCTGAGCAAACCGGAGAGCCGAGCGCTGACGTCAGTGGGATCAAACAGGGTAACGTGGCTGTCTACGGTCTGGTAAAGGGTTCTGCCTTCAGCGTACTCCGAGGTAATGCTGCCTTTCTGTTCCAGATCCTTCAGCATGGCCTTAAGCGACCGCTTCTGGAGGTCGTAAGGCGCGTGGATCAGGTAGGAAATTTCGGCCAGAATTTGTTGGAAGGTTTGAGGCTTTTCGGTCAGCAGGGTCAGAATTTCCCTGTGGAGCTGGCGGACTTTCACAAAGCTGGTGGTGACTTTGTTCAAATCATCCAGCTCTTTCAAACTGTACTGCACGTTGCGCAGCGATATGCCGAGATCGGATACGACCGCCATCTGGGCCGCTGAGGCGGGTTTCTCATCGTATTGTCGCCGGCAAACGTCCACCATGGCCAACTTCAGCAAGTTCTTCATGGTGGCAATATCGCGATACCCTTTTTCCAGGGCATAAGAGCAGATGCTCTGGAAAAGCCCATAAAACAATTGGTCTTCGCTGTCTCGCACCTGCATGGCAACCTCCTACCCATGTCATTCAAGAAATCCCGTGGATTTCCACTTCGGTGTCGTTCTTGCAGCTAAAATATACTATAGAAAAACCGTAAAATCAAGTGCAATTTTTTGCACCCCAAGGGTTTCTCCGGGTTTTCACTTCCCCAGAAATTTTCTCAGGCTGAGTCTTTCCGTCTATAATATAATAAGAAAAAAGGCGAAAATCATGTGCAATTTTTTGCACCAACCCTTATTTTTGGGGGTTGCTTCAAGATGTAATATAATCAATTTGATTGAAAAAAGCAAGGATTATTTAACTAACATCGAACATATTTGACAATTGGTAATTCAGGAATTCTATCACCCACTGCGGAAGAAGCAGCCTTCTGGGAATTGATACGTAACAAATCCTTGAGGCAAGAGTTGATCCATCCGCTCGCGCCCTGATTTAGCTTGACATTCCCCGTTTTTCAAGCTATCTTAATTCCATTCATTGCGCCAGTCGGCTTCAAGTGGAAAGTATAAGAAAAAATTTACTGTGAAGAAACCGATCCCCGTGGGGGTGTCCCCGCGCCACACGCACCTTTCCAAGGACGATTTTCACCGCTTGTTCGGGCCGGACGCCGTGCTCTCCCGCGTGCGTGACCTGACTCAGGGCGGTCAGTTCGCCAGCGAACAGTTGGTCACCCTGGCCACTCCGCTTAGCCGCATTGAAAACGTGCGCGTGTTGGGGCCGTTCCGGTCGGCCACGCAAGTGGAATTGGCAAAATCCGAAGCGGTGCGATTGGGATTGAATCCTCCGGTGCGCGATTCCGGTGACCACGACGGTACTCCGGGATTGACCATCATCGGTCCGGCGGGGCGCGTCGAGATCAACCAAGGGGTCATTTTGGCGCAGCGGCACGTCCACATGACGCCCGCCGATGCTCGCGAATACCAGGTCGTGGATAAGGAGATCGTGTTCATGGCGCTGTCGCCCAAGGGCACTTCACCGGCTCGATCTGCTCCGCGTACTGTAATTTTCGGAGACGTTTTGATTCGCGTGCAGGAGAGCTTCCAATTGGATTTCCACCTGGACACGGACGAAGCCAACGCCTGCGGAGCGGTCACCGGCGATCCGGCGGTGCTCTTCCGCCTGGGCAGCGTGCCGCTGGAAAACAACCGCACGTATTACCCTAAGAAGCGCCTCTACACCGAGCATGACGTACTCAAAGCCTCCCGGGAAGGCAGCCTTATTCTGGTGGAAAAAGGAACGATTCTAACGCCTTCCGCCAAGGACCTCGGGCGGGAAAAAGGAGTGTTTGAGTTTAAATTATGAATGATGAGTTATGAATAAGAATAACAATTGGTTAGATAACATTATTGTGGATGCATTGGATTATTACAAGTTTCACGGAATTTAACATTGTCTGAATCGCCGATTGTTGCATTAACTGTCGTGGTCGGGGGTGACCCCAATTACGGATTCAGCTAGTAGTTTAGACAACAATCTGCCGTCCTACAATTGGATTCCCGCGTTCGCGGAAATGACACTAGCCCAAGAGCCAAAAGCAAAGAGCCGTGATCCCATGACCGACCAAGCCCAACGCGTAATCAAAAAAATCACCAACCGCATCGTGCGCAAGTTCCACCCGGATAAGATCATCCTGTTCGGTTCTTATGCACGCGGGGAGGTCACCCGCGATAGCGATATTGATCTCCTGGTGATCATGGCCATCGAAGGATCAAATCGCCAAAAAATGGTGCAAATATACGATGAAATTGGCGCTGTTGGCATCCCTAAGGACGTCCTTGTTTATACGCCAGCCCAAGTTCGTAAATATGGGAATGTAGCTGGAACAACTCTTAAGGCAGCCTTAAGAGAAGGCGTAATCGTCTATGAAAAAAAATCCTAACCACGATATTGCACGCGAGTGGGTAATGTTAGCCTTGGCAGACTTTGCCAATGCCGATAATATCTTTCGCTTGGAATTAGATCCCACGTATACGACCATCTGTTTCCATGCACAGCAATGTGTTGAAAAGTTCATTAAAGCAGCACTCGTCTTCCATGATATTGATTTTCCAAAAACACATGATATCACTGAACTGATAGAGCTTTTAAAACCCAGCTTGAATCTGAAACGGACTATTCCCAATGCCGGGCAACTGACTCAATTCGCCGTCACTACAAGATATCCCGGCTCCTGGGGTGAAATCACCAGAGAAGAAGTCGAGGCGGCTTTGCGCACAGCTGACAAAATTGCCCACAAATTAACGCTTTACTTTCAGGAAAACGGACTAATAACTTAAAGAACTATGCCCGAAGCTACTATGGACAAAATCGTCGCGCTGGCCAAGCGGCGCGGCTTTGTGTTTCCCTCCTCCGAAATATACGGTGGCCTGAATTCCTGCTGGGACTACGGCCCCTTCGGCGTCGAACTGAAGAAGAACATTCAGGAATTCTGGTGGCGATCCATGACCCTGCGGCCTGATGTGGTCGGCCTGGACGCCAGTATCCTGATGCACCCCAAGGTCTGGGAAGCATCCGGACACGTAGAGAACTTCACCGATCCACTGGTGGACTGCCGGCAGTGCAAGGCGCGCTTCCGGGAAGACGAGATCCCGCCGGAGAAAATGGCAAAACGCCAATGCCCCAACTGCGGCAACAAGGACACCCTGACCGAAGCCCGCCGCTTCAATCTGATGTTCAAGACTTTCATGGGGCCGGTGGAAGAAGACGCCTCGGTTGTGTATCTACGTCCGGAAACCGCGCAGGGGATATACGTCAATTACCTGAACGTGCAGACCACCACCCGGTTGAAAGTCCCCTTCGGCATTGCGCAGGTGGGCAAGGCTTTTCGCAACGAGATTACTCCCGGCAACTTCATCTTTCGCACGCGGGAATTCGAGCAGATGGAGATGCAGTTCTTCGTCAAACCGGGCGAGGATGGGAAGTGGTTCGAGTACTGGCGCAACCAGCGCATGGAGTACTACCAGAAACTGGGCATCCGACCGGAGAAACTGCGCTTTCATCCTCATGAGAAGGACGAGCTGGCGCACTACGCCAAGGAAGCCTGCGACGTGCAGTACGAATTCCCCTTCGGTTGGCAGGAACTGGAAGGGATCCACAACCGCACGGATTTCGACTTGAAGCGTCACCAGGAATATTCGGGGAAATCCCTGCTTTACTTCGATGACGCTACAAATGAGAAGTATCTGCCCTTTATCATCGAGACGTCGGCGGGCTTGAATCGCACGATGCTGACAGTCCTGGTGGACGCCTACTGGGAAGATACGGCGCATGAGCGCGTAGTACTTAAACTGCATCCCCGACTGGCCCCGATAAAAGCGGTGATTTGTCCGCTCGTAAAAAAAGACGGGCTGGCAGAAATCGCCGAGAAGATCACCGAAGACCTCCGCTGGCATTTCCCCGTGCTGTACGATCAGCAGGGCGGCATTGGCAAGCGCTATTACCGCCAGGATGAGATCGGCACTCCCTACGGTATCACTGTAGACTACCAGACGAAGGAAGATCAGACAGTCACTCTGCGCGATCGCGACACTTTGGATCAAATTCGTCTACCCTATACCGCACTGGCTCAAGAGATCGAAAAACGGCTGCGATCAGCCTGATATAATATATAAAGCGCTATTATCAAGCGCTTTTTTTATAATCAGTGATCTCTATCAACCAAACTGGCTTACTTCTCGCATATTTTATGATAATCGGGGCTCAAACCGCAGAAGAATGCAAATAAATGCACAAGGATGAAAAAATATCGCCGTTGTTCCCAGGTCATATCTCAAAATGAACTGGATTGATATTTTCCATAACCAAGAGGTCAAAATGTCCGACAGAAGATTAGTCTTGTGGCTTGGCTGCGTGCTGAGCTTGTTTCTCGTGGCGAGTCTGGCTTTTAGCGCGCCGCAATGGGTTTCCCTGAACGGTCAAACCGGCGCTGCACCGATGGTACAAGTTGTAGATCACAGCAACGCCGGGACTACTTTACGGGTGACGATTCCCGGTTTCTGGAGCGAAGAAAAAATCCAATCCGGAGAAATTTTCCAGGTCTTAAGCTTCGGGGACAACGCGACCACAATGGAGGTGGGTGCCCCCATGCTGCCTAAGATCGTGGAGCTTGTAGCCATCCCAGCGCGCAGCGACCTGCGCGTGTCGGTCCGGGATCTGGACATGCTGACTCTGCATAATTACCGACTCTACCCCTTCCAAACGCCCACGACGGACGACCAGGCCGAAGCCTCCTTTGTCATGGATCAAGCCGCTTACTCCGTCAACGCGTACTATCCGCAAGCTGTGGCTAACGTCTCGGATCCACAAATCTGGCGCGATGTGCGCCTGACAGGATTGGAACTCACGCCGGTGCGCTACAATCCCGTCAGTCGGGAGCTGGTTGTCGCCCGCTCATTCGAGGTGCGCATCGAGTATTCCGGCGTCAACATGCACCATGCATTGGATCACGATCCCGTTTCTGTCAATCCAATCTACGACAACATGTACCGGTCGGCCATTATCAATTACGATAACTTACACTTGGACGTGGATCGCACGGACAGTCCCGGAACCAAGTACCTCGTCGTGGTTCGGCAGGAGGCGCTTACTCACGTGCAGCCTTTGATTGATCTGCGCAATGCGCAAGGCTACAAAACGGAAGTCAAGATCTACCCGACGACTGGCTTTGACACCGATTATGCCATTAAAAGTTACATCACCTCTCTGTTTGTCTCCTCGGCGCTGGAATATGTGCTTCTCGTCGGCGACGCCTACCACGCCGGGGGCTCCAGCCAGATTGACGTGCCCATGCACATGTGGGTGGATTCATACTCAGATTCCTGGTACACTTCGCTGCAGGGCGACGGCGACTATTTCGCCGATCTGGCTATCGGACGCCTCGTTTACGACAATATGACCGAGCTGGATCGCCAGGTAAGCAAAACCATGGCCTATATGCAGACGCCCGACTTGACTGCCAATTGGGCTGGTAACTCCCTGCTGGTGGCGCATCAGGAACAGTATCCGCAGAAATATACACTATGCAAAGAACAAATTCGCACGTTCAACTACGCGATCCAAAATCCGACTTTCGCCACCGCTTATGGCGGCGCCGGAGCTACCAACCAGCAGGTGATTGACTACATTAACAACCAGGGCACCGGCCTGCTGAATTACCGCGGGCATGGTTCGGCTACGGAATGGTGGCAGTGGGGCCCTTCAGGCAGCTTCACGGCTACGCATATCGCTCAGTTGACGAACCTCAATCGTTACTTCGTGCACTTCGACGTCTGCTGCGATAATATGAATATCCCTAACTACAACGGTAATTGCCTGGCCGAATCCTTCATGAAAGCCACCGCTGCGGCCATAGCCATCAACGGAGCCATCATTCCGTCCTACACCATCCCCAACCATGATTACGACAAGGAATTCTACAAAGCGCTTTATAATAACGGCATCTGGCATATCGGCTATGCGTCCAACTACGCCAATGTGGCGGTCGTGACGCTTCACGGCAGCATTGGTCAGTCCAACTATCGCACCTACTTATGGTTGGGTGATGCGGCCATAGACCTGTTGACCGCAACGCCGCAGCAGTTGACCATGCAGTATGAGCCGACCATCAACCTGGGTAGCCAGGATTTCCAAGTTACGGTACTGAAGTCTGGTCAGCCGGTCGCCAATGCCCTGGTTTGCGCTCAGGGCGCCGGCGCCTATGCTCGTGGGTTCACTAACGCCTCGGGTGTGGCTTACCTGGTGTTCAGTGAAATGCCCGCGTCGCAAGTACAGGTGAACGTGCGCGCTTCGGCTCACAATGGTTTGGACGCCACCGGTACAGCCACGATCATACCAAGCGGTTCTCCGTATGCCGTCGCAGTAAACCTGACGGCGACTACAGCTCTGGTCATTCCTCCCGGCGGCGGCAGTTTCAGCTACACGGTGAATGTGACGAACAGCGAAAACTACAGCCTTCCGGTACATGCCTGGACCGATTGGGTCTATCCCAACAGCACCATTCACACGCCGTTTATTGATCGTTTCCTCACCCTCGTTCCCGGAGCTCCACTCAACCGCTCCCTTACGCAGAGTGTAGGCGGATCCGAACCCCCCGGAACTTATCTCTATCGCGGGTGTGTAGGGACCTATCCCGGCGGCACGATTTACGCTGCGGATACGCTGGTGTTCACGAAATCTGCGGTGGATGAATGGCTGGGCGAAATACCCTCCCTGGTTTTGGGCTCTGAAGTCACCGGCTGGGATGAACCGGCTACAATAGCGCCACAGCATTACGCGCTGTCCCAAGCTCCCAACCCCTTCAATCCCGTAACTACGATAAGCTTCTCGCTACCAATCAGCGCCCGAGTGCGCCTGACCATCTTCGACACCCTGGGGCGCGAAGTCGCCGTGCTGGTGGATGGTTACCGTGTCGCGGGAAATCACCAGGCAACGTTCGATGGCTCCGAGCTGGCTTCAGGCATTTACTTAAGCGACCTGCAAGTCGGTGACGTGCATTTATCGGGCAAGATGGTGTTAATGAAGTAAGCTTAGTATCTCAGTAGTGAAAAGCGGTTGTCCCAACCAGGGACAGCCGCTTTTCGTTTTGAAACTGGAGCTGTGATTATTTCACCAGAACCATTTTCATCGTTTTCGTGAAATCTGTGGTCTGGAGGTGATAAATGTACATGCCGGTTGCCAATCCTGAGGCATCGAAAGTAACCTGATGCACACCCGCTTCGAACTCCCCATTGACCAAAGTTTCCACGAGTCGGCCCTGCAAATCGAAGACCGCCAGGTTGACGTGATCGCTGTGGGGCAACCCAAGGCTGATCGTCGTGGTGGGGTTGAACGGGTTGGGACAATTCTGCGAGAGGCTGTAATCAACAGGGATCTGCAACATGCCGCCCTGACCGCAAATGCCCGGCCGTTCCGTGGGCATAGTGGTTTCCTCGTTACCGCCGCCCGAGACGGTTTTATAGAAGGTGAAGAACCCATCTTCGTAACCCGGCAGAGTGGGATATACTTCACCTACTGTACTGTGCATATCCAGCGCACCGACCAACAAGGGAGAGGCGGGGATGGGAGCGGAGATAGTGGCGTTGTAAATCTCATTTGGCTCAAAGGTGTAATTGTCCTCGATTAACGCCTGGAGCATTACTACACCATCCTGCATTACGTACCACCAAATATCCGCGGTGTAAGGGATACTCAGGAGATTCGTAACGGTAAGGTCCCATACCAGGTTTCCTCCCTCCGGCGGGATATAGAGCCCTGATCCCGTTGGTGGTACGATTGACAAATTGAAGTCAGCGGGGACAGAGATATCCGCACGCATATTCCAATCGTAAGCATTGGGATCGGGATCCCAGCCGGTGCTGGATTTTATCCAGGCTTGATTGGATTTCAGAGGATCATCGAATCTTAGCAAGGAAGTTGTGGTGCCCAGGAAGTAATAAGCAACATAGAAAGGACCGTCAGTTTGGACCGCTACCGGATATTCATTCCACCCGGTGGCGGGGTTGGCATCCGAGGCCGTCCACAACACTGCTCCAGGTACACCCCCTACTTCTTCAATTACTTTTATCTGGGCGCCGGAGGCGAAGGGTGATTGCCAAATCTGTAGGTTTTCAATCGAGACGTGGTCAATCCAGAAAGCGCTGGTGCCAAGACCGGGGTCAAAGCGCATAGCGAAAGCGCCATCGGGAAGCACGGTGAAGCTGGCGCCATAGTACGTTCCATAATCAACGTACCCCAACCAGGCGGGTGGAGAATAAACCTGGAATTCAATGCTCTTGGAGTCATTATCCTCATTCTCGTCTCTGGTGTACTCCACAGAAATCACATAGTAGTAACGATCATCATCGTCAACGTTCCAGGTGAAATCATGGATTTCAAATCCCCCGGGCGGTATTGGGTTGGTAATTGTATGAGTTTGTTGCGCTTCCAGAGTGCTACTTTCCCCTTGTTCTGAGTACAACATGCAGGTGACGGTAGCTGTTTCGCCCGTTAGCGGCGAGGGGATATCCCCAGTGTTTGTTAGAATTGCCTGACATACCGATACCGCCGGATTCTGGTTCAGGATGAAATAGCCGTTGTGCGTGATGGCAGTGACGGCCAGGTCCCATAGCCCGGTATATTCCCCACCGGCACGGATGAAATTATCGCCCGGAGAAGGATCGGGAATGGGCTGAGACAGGTTGAAGTAGGTTTTGGAGTAGTTATCAACCGGCAAGGAAGGGGCGACGTCGTAAATTTCCCACGGAGCATTCGGGGGACCCTCCGAGGTAATTCTAAGCCAAAACCATTCGTTGGCATCGAAAACAGTCCAGGGGTCGGGGGAGTTGGGGAAGCTGATTTCATCCCAGAATTCAAGTCCGGGATCGTAGATCGCGGTGATTTCCCAAATAACCGTACCAGGATTGTGAACGATTCCGTTGTAGAAATCTTCGAGCAGAGTGATGGTAATGGGACCCGTACCATTCAAATGCAGCAACATTCCCTGAAGCTCGAATTCAGCGATCGGCATAAACCGGGTGGCTAAAGCGAAATTGTGCAACCCGTTAAAATGCTGGTAGGGAATGCCGTCATCCCAGAACAGAACGTCGGTAAACACATCGAGCGTGCTGGGATTTCCGTTCGGAGTCAACATGTGCGGGTAGAGGGTCGGCTCGAGATTGTTAGGCCCGTACCCGGCTACGGCAGTGACGTTGCCCAGCAACGCCAGAACCACCATGATGAACATGATTTTAATTACTCGTTCCATTGTACTCCTCCTGAATTTGGGTTGAGTGATGGTACTTTTAGTACTAATGGTGCTGGTACAGATACAGAATGGCAAAAATGTTAGTTTTTTCTTGCTTAATCCGCTATTTTATGCTTAATTATGAACAAAGACACCGCCCCCTGACCTCAATGGACAGAGGACGGGTCCCGCGCGCCGTTCCGGGGAGGGTCCCTTCAACCAGTACCCGGAGCGGCCGTTTTATTTGGTGTATCTGCTAATATTGGAAACACCGCCCCCTGACCCCTAAAGTCAGGGGGCGGGTCCCGCGATTCGCTTCGGGGAGGGTCCCTTCAACCAGTAACCGAAGCGAACGATTAGATTTTGCCTTTTGCAATCTATGCCGATTTCAGCTCTATCGGATTTCGGCAAAAATAAATCCCTGTACGGAGAGAATACGCTCGCAGCCGTATAGGGAAGTAGAGTAGTTAAGCGTTAAGGTGAAAAGGATTTTGTAGGCAAATATGGAATTTAAGGCGATCCCTGGTGAATCACAGATAATCCCCATCTACTACTCCATTATGTTACAACTGAATGTACATATATGATAGCGGATAATTGAAAGGGTATGCTGCAAGATCGGCCTTGAGGAATCAGTGAAGCCGAGGCGCGGAAGTGGCCGTTGGTTTGGCGGTTAAGGAATATTTGGCTACTAATATAATAGACCATTCCAAGAATGTCAAGTCTTTTTCATGAAATATTTATTAATTTATTAGAATAGTGAATGCCGTTTAATCTTCCCAGGAACTAGTCTAAGGGTTCGCCTTCTCCCTTCTCAGTTTGGTTATTTACAACGAGTTACTATTTTGGGGAAATTTGCCATCATGTGATGGGTATCACTTCCTTAAGACTTAAGACCCTCTAAATTGATTCCCACCTTTCGCGCTGCCCCTATTCATAAGTTAACGCTCATTTTCAATAACAAACCAGAGCTTATGCACGTTCTGATGGATTTTCAGGATCGAGCCATTCGGTTGACCGAGGAGAGGCAGAAGCACATCGCGGACTTCACGGAACCAGCCGCTAATCTGGCTTCCATTCGTGAAACGCTTCGCCAACCCGACGTCATGACGGAAGCGTTTCATCATCCTGAATTACGCTTGTATTACAGAATCTACAGCCGGCGTTCCCCGGACGAACGTAATTTTCATGTGGTAGTCAAAGTGCGTGGGTACGACATGTTGGTGGTCACTGCCTTTTTCGGCAAGCAACTTCAGTGGGAGGGGAACCGGTGGAAGGATTAAAGATTTGGTATGATCCCGAAGGTGATTTTTTGGAAGTCAATTTCGCCCGCAAGCCGGGAATATTTCAAGCCACTCCGGTGCGAAACATGATGGTCAAACTGGATGATGAGGGCCACATCATCGGCTTCTCAATTCTGAATATCAGCGAAGTGGCCGATACGCCGATGGAAATTGATATCCCGCTGAGTAAGTTGCAAATCTTGTCTGAATTGCCGGTCGGTTAATTCCGATTCGTTCCATAATGGGGAGAGGTTTCTGACAGCCAGTGGCCTACATAATGGCATGTTTACGGTAAATAGATGACCTTTAGGCGCTGGACACGGAAGCCCTCCCCGACCCTGATTTCTAACACAAAAACCCCCGCCGCCAATCCCGGTTGCAGCGGTATGCTGACCTGAGACTGACCGGGGGTTGTGCGTTCCTGCCACTGACCCACCACCCGACCCGAAACGTCAAAAAGAGTTAGGATTATCTCTCCCTTGACATTCAACCCACCTAAATCAACGCAGAACACCCCATTAGTTGGGTTGGGATAGACTACGGCATTGAATTTTCTCGGAACGAAAGCGGGGGGAATTGCGGAACGGCGTTGGGAGTAAAATCCCCCACCACAGCCCGGATATGAAGATCGCCTTCAGTCACCGCCTGCCATCCTGATTGGTATGCGGCGCTGGATCGCAAGAAAACCGGAGGTTGATCCATCGAAACGGCTGCCAGAGAGACCGAGCCGGTTGTTGCCATCTGCAAACCAACGTGGAAGGTATCGGGAGCGATGAGCGCAGCCGAGCGTAGATCCACCCAGGACCAGGCTTCCGGTTCTTCCGGTGTGCTGGCAGGCCAGAGCATAAATGGCCCAGCCAGCACCGGACCGGGAAATCCGGATGAATCCGCCCAGACGTATACAGCGATGGAATCCAACGGGTGGCCGGGGTCGGTGTACATGCGCACCAAGGCCGACGTCACATATCCGGCGTTGTGCGTTAGGAAACGCACGGCAGCCAACGTCCCGGGCGGGCCTTCAAGGATATTCTCCGAAACGCCATCGTCCATAATGAGCATCTGCCCGGCCAGGTAGGCGAAAGTATCGCTCAGGGAAACGTGCGGTTGAGGCGCCGCATCGCTGGCCTGAAAGTAATATTCCACCAGCGTACCGGCTTCCTGCGCGGGAATCGTGTGGTAATAATTCTCGCCAAGAATGCTATCCTGAGGCGATTCAACAAACCCTCCGCCGTCCAACTGATAATACAAATGTTCTTCGGAAATACCGGATGCATCCCACACTTCAGCGAGGAGATGACGCGCTCCGACGCTGCCCTGGTAAGCTTCAGGACCCCGGTGCAGGATAAGCGGCCCTGACTGGTCGTCGGGAAGCCCAAAAACAGTGACGTTGTCTATATTCACACCGTCGAAGGCATACAGCGGATCCGAGATAAAGCGGAAACGCAGACGCACATTAGGCAAGCCGGCGAAGGCGCCCAGATCGTATTGGCGGAGCTGCCAGGTCTGGTTAGTTCCCGTTAACGAACCCAGGGGCACCCAGACGAGGCCATCGCGCGAAGCCTCGATCCAACAGAAATCAAACCCCTGCTCAATTTCCCAGCGGGCTTGTAACTCCAGACGAGCGCCCAGGTACGGCGTCAAGTTGGCGCCAGTTATGGTAGAGGCGGTCAAGATGGTGTCGGAATAGTAATTGCCGAAGGGGCTTTCGGTGAGTGAATGTGTGGGGGAAAAACTATAGTTTTCGGTCAATCCCCAGCCGGTGGTCTGCCACAACCCAATGCCGCCTTCAAAATCGTCGTAGAGCACGACATTTTGAGCGGAGGCCGCAATGCCAGCTGTAAAGATAATCAGGAAGATATAAATTAGACGTTGCATGTAAATAGTATACGCATTTGAGGCGGGAAAAGCAAGGGAAAGTGGATCGTAAACCGTTCACTTCCGGGCCATCGAGCTGGCCCGGCCACCCAGATCCTCACCCAGCGTTGAAACGCTGGGCCATACGGCCCGTCCTTTCAGGACGGATCCTGTAATCCGTCCCATGGGGACGGGACAGGGCAGCCCAGGGTTTCAGAATCTGTCCGACAACTACTGCTTTGACCGATTCTCCTTGTCACCCGATTAAAATCGGGTGCTCGTTAAAAAAATGGAAGTCGTTGAAACGACTGAATTTTGAATTAGTGGTTTTAACCACTTGATTCCAACGAGCACCGGAATTTATTCCGGTGTCGAGGTTGTCGGACAGATTCTTCAACCCTGGAAAAACCTCCATTCTCCACTTTGCATTTAACTTTTACCGCCACCCTAATCCCATAAAAACATTTCCCAAGCAAAAAATTCCCCTTGACATTTGCACTGGAATTGCTTATATTATCTCACTGGATCATCTTTCCTATTCTCCAGGGGCGTCCTCGCCCACCGCTAAAGCGATGGGCTACATATATACCAAGCCCCCTGAAGGGGGCTGAAAAACTACCAAAGACGCGGCCAGCCACGAGAAACCGTCACGGTATGGACCGTGACGGACCAGATAGCGAAGCGACCCATGAAAACCTTAAAGCTAATGCTGCTGCTGGCCACTATGTGGCTGGCCGCGCTAAACCCTGCCGCCGCCCAGTGGACCAGCGACCCCTACCACGGTATGGCGAACGTGTGCGATGCGCCGGGAGAACAATTTGCCCCGAGAACTCACCCCCTGGCCGGAGGCAGAACCTTAATTATCTGGAAAGATGATAGAAGACCCCCGTCGGGGATTTACAATATTTTTTACCAGGTTCTCGATTCCTGCGGCAACACCCTCCTGCAGGATAATGGTTCACCCATTGTCGAAGGAAACTGGGCTACGGGATGGAGCGATGGGGGGACATTTAGAAACTTAGCGGATGACGGTGCTGGGGGCTGCATCGTTGTTTTTAGTGATCAGCGGGACGAAACCTGGGACATCTGGGGTCAACGGAT
This sequence comes from Calditrichota bacterium, assembly GCA_020051775.1. Taxonomy (GTDB): domain Bacteria; phylum Electryoneota; class B3-LCP; order B3-LCP; family B3-LCP; genus JAGVQJ01. Next base: position 40,352 of record JAGVQJ010000153.1, read on the forward strand.
AGACAGCTTGGGCAATCGCTTATGGGGACCGTTGGGCCTGCATCTAGTTACCTGGCCCGGACCCAGCAGCACTACTACATTTGTGGAAGATTTAGTGGTAGATTCTTTAGGAAACTATTTCCTATCATTTGGCAATTATCAATATACCGTACAAGACTATGATATTTACACTCAGAAGTTTACGGTGGAAGGTGACCTTCTATGGGGACCCAGCGGCGTACCGACTTGCGCCAGTGCGGAGGTCTTACAAGAAAACCAGAGATCCCTCCCCGACCAGCGGGGCGGAGCCATGATTGTTTTTGGCCGAGAAGAGGTGCTCCCCAATGTATTTTATGCCTATGCCCAACACCTGGACGAACAAGGAAACCAACTGTTTGGCCCCGGAGGCAGAAAACTACACCACCATAACGGCTATGGGATCGGCATAACAGGTGGATTTATAGATGAATGCGTGCCCGATGATGAAGGGGGAGGTGTGTGGTCGTATAATGACAACTACTATTGTTATTTGATCCATTTGGATTCGCTGGCTCAGGAGTCATGGATCATGTTCAGACAGGATATGCCCTTTAATGCAACCGTTAACCTGCTGCGGCATCCGCTGGATGGGAGCATCTGGTGGCTGACCAGCGGGCATGGGTATGGGACTGAGCCGCCCGTATTCTATTCGCTGCAACGCCTTAATCTGAACGGTACTCAATTATTCGGTCCGCAGGGCATCCACCTGCGGCAAGGTGAACAGCTTGTGCCCACCGCCAGTGGAAATGTCATCAATGTCGGTTATGTGGGCACGCCCCACAAAACCAGGCTGTTTGCCCAGCGCATTGACTCCATTGGGCAAACAGTTTGGGAAACCTCGGTGGCATTAGGTGTAGCTGCTTTTTATGGCGGATCAGCATTTTTTAATCCCAACGCCTGTACGGATGGAAGTGATGGAGCGGTTATTTCTTTCATTCGAAACTACGGCCAATATCCCGGCAATTCCGATGGTGTTTCTGCTCAGCGAGTACATAATGATGGCCAACTGGGTTGTGCCTTAGAAGAACGAATAATTCCTTCTAAAACCCGTCTGATCAGATCCCTGAGTGATGATCTCATGGAATACATGATACCTCAGGCAAGTAAAATAAAACTTGAACTGTATGACCTGCTGGGCCGTAGAGTCGCTCTGATCGAAGAGGGGGTTCAACTCGAGGGAATTCACACCGTCCGATGGACGACCGAAGGACTGGCCGCCGGAGTTTATTTCGTCCGCCTGGAAGCGGCCGGGATAGTGGATACCGGAAAGATCGTGGTGCTCAAATAACCCACTCACAAATCCCCCCTACCCCCCATGCTAAGGGGGAGAAACAACAAGGCGCCTGGCGGCGCCTTTCATCTCGGTGGTGGCAGACGCCCTCGTCTGCCACTGACATTTCTGCCAGACGAGGACGTCTGGCAGCACAGGAATCGGGGCCGAGGACGACGCCGACTACGGATTGGATTCCGGGCGCGGGATGAATCCCTTGCCGGAATGACACCAGCCACCAATAACCAACTACCACACTCTAATTACCAGCCACCAGCCACCAGCCACCAGCCACCAGCCACCAGCCACCAGCCACCAGTCACTAGCCACCGACTACTTCTTCCCCGCGCTTTTCTCCATGATTTCCACACACCGGCGTTGACCATCGGGGGATTCCAAGGCAAGGGCCGCTTCCTGAAGGTGCTGCGAGGTCCAGGACATCTGGCGACCGGCATAAAATAATCTCACCTTTCCGAGTTTGACCGGAGTGCGTTTCATCTCGTCTGCTACTGAAGCTGCTATGGCGGCAAACAGCGCCGACGTCTCAGGTTTCAGGGCGTGAATGTTGACGTCAAACACGTCGTCATCCGATCTTAATACTTCCACCTGCACTTTGGCAAAGCCATGCGAGGCCATCTCGCGATGCAGCGCCGTTTCCAGGTAGAGCGGATTGCTGCGGGATTTGAAATCATCATGCCAACTCTGTAGATCCTGCCGAACGGTAATGGCAGCGCCGTAAACATCCTCGCGCAACATGACGCCTCGGTTGCGAGCCCCATCCGTCACCAACAATTGGATCATGTGGTCAATTTGCGCTTCGAGCGATAAGAGCCGTTGGTAGAGGGCTTCCAGAAAATTCACCTGCCCGGTCTGGATAAAGCCCTCCGCCTCTTTGACGTCTGACGACCACTGTTCCAGCGACTTGTTTAAGGCAGCAAGAATTCCGGCATCCGCCAGAGAGTCTTTGCTAAGAGTTACCGATACCAATGGGGTTGGCGGAATCGCTGTGCGAGAGTTGGCGGGAGGCGTCAGGTTCGTTTTTTGGGTTAAAACCGGCGGTTCGGTTTTTTGCGAAAGTCGAGCGTTGTCGGCAGTCGGCGTCTGCTGAAGGACTTTATCGCTAACGACTTCGGGGATGGTATCGGCTGGGATATGTTGCGGGTACAGGATAGGCGGAGTCTGGGTCAGCAGTGATTGTTCCGGGCCTTTCATATACTTCGTCTGTACCCACTGCTGAATGGACGCCGGTTGCTGCGAAAATGGGGCCACTGTAGCTCGAGCATCGTAGATAGTCCGCTCCTGGTCGGGATCTAAAGCCAGGTGGAAGATCCCCTCATTGATCTGAGTGGTAAAATGGGCCGGATCATTTCCCGACATGGCGAATAGCTGTATGCGCAACTTCGTGCCATCAGGCAGGTCGCTGACACCGCGCACTAAACCCTGGTCAATCAGACAGGTGGGGTGTATGGGATAACCCGCATCTTCCAGGCTGCGGCGGAATGCCAGGTCTTTCAGCATATCTTTGCGTTGAGAGCGCGCCTGATTATAACGCTCTTTTAAATCTACGGAAGCTTTGCGGGATTTCAAAATCGCCAACAAACGGCTGACCTTGCCTTCAATCTCATCCAGTTTTTCCATAATCTGGCGCGAAGACAGTCCCTTGTCAAGCAGTGCTTCCTGTTGATTCACGGTGTGCGACCATTGATCAATGGATAAGCCCAATTCTGTCTCATCGCGTTTTGTCGCGCTGTAGGAAAACAGGTAGATTACACCCAATACCACGACCATCACGACGATCAGAAACAACGCCCCGCTTCGCAAAAACGCGGGGGTTAGAATAAGCTTGCGCCCAACACGCGGTGGAGGCGGTTCGGGTGCTTGAAAAGGCAACTCCCGAATCTCAGTCTCGGGAATGATAATGATCTCCTCTTCCCGGAGTTTCAGAGCATTTCTTGCCTCTTCATCGAAGGATTCAACCATGACGTCAACTTTGCGCACATGGGTGGAGATGCCCATCCGTCGCAGTTGTCTTTCGATGGACACTGCTTCGGAAAGTGGGATGGAATCTCTAATCACCAGCGGTAAATTCTTCATCCCTTGACGGATCTCTTCCATGCTCAAACCAGACAGTTCTGAGATGACGTTCAGGGCTTTGGTGTTTCGAGTCGAGGCGGTGATTTCGATAGAGTATTGTGCCATGGCCGGTTAACGGATACCGATGAAATGGAAAAATAATAAAATGGAAAGATGGAAAATAATTCTGTGGTATAATTTAAGGTGACTGACCTTATTTACCGTGTAGGAGTTTCTCCTCGGCGCGCCACTTATCGAGCACTCCCCACAATTCTTTTCGACCGTCTTTGTTCACGGTGGAAAAAGCGATGGTTTGCCCTGCGCCGGGGAACGACAGTTCACCACCTGCGCGACGCATGGCTTCCGCCAGTTTGGATCGGGTCAATTTATCGGATTTGTTCAGCGCATAGACCGTGGGAATCTGACTCTCAGCCAGCCAGCGCGCCATGTCCAGGTCAATGGGTGTGGGAGCGTGGCGGGCATCCATCACTTGCACCACTCCCATCAGCGTGTCGGATTTGCGAAAATAGCGCTCCATCTCCTTCATCCAGCGGGTGCGTACCGTTTCGGCAACTTTGGCGTAGCCGTATCCCGGCGGATCCACGAAAAGCAATTTTTCGTCAACTTCGTAGAAAAAAAAGAGCCGGGTTTTCCCCGGCGTGGAGCTGGTTCGAGCTAATCCCTTCTGCCCCAACAAGCAATTGATCAGGGAAGATTTGCCAACATTAGACCGTCCCAGGAATATGATTTCTGGCAGCGGATTGCGGCGCAATACCAGGGGGTTCATCGAGGACCCCACATAGCGAGCTTCTACCCGGGCGTTCATCCGTTCAGGATATCCAAGACCTGGTCCAAACTATCCACGGGAAGAACTTTCAGGCCCCGCCGAACTTCCCGCGAAATCTCTGATAGCTGCGGCAGATTTTCGCGTGGAATCAGGACTTTTTTTACTTTGGCGCGCTTGGCGGCAATGAGTTTTTCCGGCAGGCCGCCGATAGCCAGCACTTCGCCTCGCAAAGTGATCTCACCGGTCATGGCTATATCCTGTGGCAACGCCTTGCCGGAAACGGCCGAATAGAGCGCCGCGGCGATGGTAATTCCTGCAGAAGGACCATCTTTGGGAACCGCACCTTCCGGGATGTGCAGGTGGATTTCACGTCCGCGGAAGAAATCGCGATCAAGGCCCAGATGTTCGGCACGCTCGCGCAGGTAGGTCAAAGCCGCACGTGCGGATTCTTTCATCACGTCGCCAAGCTGGCCGGTCAAGACCAGTTCGCCGTGCCCCCGCATCAGGGTAACGTCCACGGTCAAAACGTCTCCGCCTGCAGAAGTCCAGGCCAAGCCGGTGGCGCGACCAACCTGCTTGGCCAGTTTCAAGCGGCGATCAGGATAAGGAGCTACGCCAAGAAGCTCTTTCAAAGCAGAAAGCGACACTGCGACTGGAGTTTTACTGTGTTTTTCCACGATTTTTCGCGCCACCTTGCGGCAAATGCGGGCAATGTGGCGTTCCAACTCACGAACGCCCGCTTCGCGTGTATATTCGTCAATCATGCGGTAGAGGGCTTCTTTCGAGACCTCAAGTTGACCGGTCTTCAACCCATTGGCTTTGATTTGCTTGGGTATTAGGAATTTCTGAGCGATATGCAATTTCTCGTTGCGAAGGTAGCCGGGAAGGCGGATGATTTCCATGCGATCCAGCAACGGAGCAGGAATGTCTTCTTCGTAATTGGCCGTCGTCAAAAACATCACTTCTGACAGATCAAATTCCACATCCATATAATGATCGAGGAAGGTGGCGTTCTGTTCCGGATCCAGAGCTTCAAGTAGCGCGGCAGCGGGGTCGCCTCGGAAGTCGGAGTTCATCTTATCCACCTCATCCAACAGGAAGACCGGATTCCGAGTCCCGGCTTTTTTCATACATTGAATGATGCGACCCGGCAAAGCGCCGATATACGTCCGGCGATGGCCTCGAATTTCGGCTTCGTCCCGCACGCCACCGAGCGATACCCGCACGAATTTGCGCCCCATAGCCCGAGCGATAGAATGTCCCAGGCTGGTCTTCCCCACCCCGGGCGGGCCGACGAAGCACAATATGGGTCCGCGCATGCGCTCCACCAGTTTCAGAACCGAGAGATGCTCCAAAATGCGTTCTTTAGGTTTTTCCAAGCCGTAATGATCCTCATCCAGAATATGACGTCCCCGTTCGATATCCAGAGCGTCTTTGGTGCGTTTGGTCCAGGGCAGGCTGGTTAACCAATCGAGGTAGGTGCGCACGACAGTCGCCTCGGGCGACAATTCCGCCATACCTCCTAGGCGATCCAGCTCCTCATAGGCTTTTTCCCGCACCTCCTTGGGCATTCTGGCCTTGCGTATCTTCTCGCGATATTCGACGAATACTTCGTCCTCGTCTTCCTCCTCTTCGCCCAACTCGCGACGAATCACTTTTATCTGTTCCTGCAGGTAATAGTTTCGCTGCGACCGGATCATCTTATCACGGGTCATGTGATCTATTGACTTTTCCAACTTCAGGATTTCTATCTCTTCCTTCAGCAAATGAGTGACCGCGAGCAATTGCTGGTACAGATCCGGGATTTCCAGTATCTCCTGCTTTTTAGCCGGGTTGCTTTCCGTGTAGGCGCAGATATAATCGGCCACCTGTTGAGGTTGCTGCAAGCGTTCCAACGACAGCAGCAACTCATCTGGGATGTTTTGGTTCAAAGTCACATATTCTTTAAAAACCGCAAGAGCACGGCGCAAACCTGCCTGAGTTTTCTGGCTATCATCAACACCGGGTACAAACGGAACGAGAGTGGCGGACAATATCCCTTTCTTGCGCGAAATACGAGTAACCTCCACGCGAACTTGACCTTCCACCAAGACTTTGGTCATCCCGCTGGGTAGGTGCAGTAATTGATTGATCCGTCCCACGACGCCCACCCTGTACAAATGTTCTGGGTTGACATCATCTATAGTGGGGTCTTTTTGGGTTAGGAGCAGGATCTGGCGAGCGTTTTCAAGCACTTCTTCGACCACTTTCAAACTCCCGGGACGACCAATTAGCAGCGGGTATACCGTGCCAGGGTATATGACTACATCCCGTAAGGGAACTACCGGAAGTTCGGACGGGATTTCCAAATCAGGGGAGATGTTTTTCGTTGTATTTTTGGGAATTGCTGGCATGTTTATCTTCTGTGTGATTGGAACTTATTAATCAAATTAGCATATTTTTAGGGTTCCTGCAAGAACTATTTCCAGGAATCCCGTGTCACTGGGGGATTTCAAGGAGAATGTTCTTTAAAAGCCTTGACATTTCCATGAAAATGTTTAGATTATATAACTCACGGCAGCGCCGACCAGCGGCGAACGCTTCTGTATGGAATTAACGGCGGTAGGTGTTTATGAATACGCCCCAAAAACAGATGCTGGTATTCACCAGTCTCGATGGGTACATGATTGATCCCAGTGTTGAAGGCATTCAAACGATCTTACCGGCATTGGAACTACTGCACGGCCGCGAGGTTCCGCATATAGCCGTCACGGTTCGCTCGGCGGTTGAAATCGCGCCAATCTTGGAAGCCTTGGATCACGATGATCCCTTTATCGTGGAATCCGGTGCGGCCATCTACCTCCCGGCAGAACGATTCAAGATCAATTTTTCCTATCAGAATTCGGATGACAAATTTAAAATCGTGGAATTCGGTTTAGCGCGCGCCGCAATACTTGAAAAGCTGCCGATATTAAGAGATCAGTATCATTTGGACGTCTGGAGCCTTTCCGAATTGAACCAGGATCAAGCCGCCCAGATCATCGGCCTTTCAGCAGAGGAAATTGAGCGCGTAAAAAATCGGAAATATACAGAACCGATCATATTCAACGGATCAGGGGATGAAATTCCCCAGCTTCAGGCTGCCGTCGAAAGTCTGCGCATGCATCTATCTCGTCATGACCGTTATTTTGTCTTGACCGGCGACCATAACTCCGGCGGCGCGGTAAGTTTCCTGCTGCAACTCTACCGTGAAGAATTTCCCAACACTACTCTCATCAGCATCGGATTGGGAGACGGTATCTTGAGCGCTCCGATGCTGCATACGGTAGATACTCCCGTTTTGGTTCGGTTACCGGGAGGCCACTTCGATGATCGCGTGGGACGGCATGGGATGAAATTCACTCGTGAATCCGGCCCCGTAGGGTGGAACCAGGCAGTAATTGCGCTGGTAACAGAAGATCCGGACGCCTAAGTTGATAGGATATCCTACCCAGCCCAGGGTCGCGACCCTGGGCTATTTCATAATAAACCTTCAGGACGGCGAAGTTCCTCGTTGAAATCGGTCATGCACGAAGCGACGATTGCAGCAGAATTAATTACTCTGGCCCAAAAAGAAGCTGGTAAGGCAGGTTATCCCCAGGCGGTCATTACTCAGGTGCGGGTGCGCGTCGGAGCATTACGAGCTGTTGTGGAGGAGAGTCTGATCTTCGCCTTTGACGCCTTAAAGGTCGGAACACCCTTAGAACATGCTGACTTGATGGTTGAGAAAGCCCCGGTGCATGGCGAGTGCCGGCGTTGCGGATCACCTTTTCAACCGGAGGAAGCTCTGTTCATCTGTGCGCATTGCGGCAGCGCCGATTTGGATATTCGGGGGGGGGATGAATTGAATTTATTAGAATTGACGATCGAAGATGGATAGCCGATTGAAATCTTTGATTCGTGGATTTCAATCCGAATCTCGTGCCGGTCTTGCGACTTCCGGGCGCAAGGTTGTGGGGACGCTCTGCCTTGCAGCCCCTGCAGAAATAGCCGAAGCTGTGGGCGCTATACCGGTTAGACTTTTGTACTCAAGCGAAGATGAGGAGCTGCGCGGTGGAAGATTTTTATCTTCGGATTCCTGCTCGTTCTGTAAAGCAGTATTGGGAGGATTGGATTTAGCCGACCCGAAACCCGATGCCGTTTTAGGCGCCACTACCTGCGACCAAATGCGTCGCAATCTGGAAATCATTGCCCGGGATTTGCACATTCCGGTTTTTATGTTCAATGCTCCTCGAACCAGCGCCAACCCCATGGTGGATGATTTTATTTATCACGATCTTCTGCGCCTGTTCGGTGAAATCTCAGATTGGGCTGGAGTTCCACTGGATGTGGAAAAGCTATCGGTTTTTGTGCAACGACGCCACCTTCTGCGCCGGCGTATTGGGTCGCTCCTGGCAAAGCGGGAGGCCCTCCATCCCACCTTGAGCGGTAGCGAATTTCAAACGTTGATGGCGTTCTACCAGAATTCAAGATTGGACGACTTCGAGAGAAACCTGCCGGAAATTGAAGCCTATCTATCCCAACGAGACCCGATATTTCGCCATGAACCCTTGCGGATTGGTCTATTAGGCAGTTGCTTGGGCGTAGATGATGATCAGGTTATCGAGTTGGTTGAAGAGACGGGCCAGGCAGCTATCGTCTACGACGCGGTATGCACCGGTAGCCGCGTTATTCGTCGAACCAACATTCTCCCCGAAGACCCCATTGCTGCGCTTGCGCAGCTTTATCATCACCAGGTATTATGCCCTCATAAACGTCCCAACGATAGTCTGCTGGAACAGGTTACTGCGGAATTGAAACAGTTAGGCGTGCAGGGTGTGATCTTCAAGACACTTAAATTCTGCCATCCCTGGGGCTTTGAGGCGCGCCGTTTCAAAGAAACTCTGGGACTTCCCTTCCTTCATCTGGATCACGATTACTCCCCATCTGCTTCCGGCCAACTTCGCACCCGTATTCACGCCTTCATGGAGCAATTAAGCCTGTCGCGCCCGCTTCAATGATGAAGAGCCTCCCCTCTTTTCTATTGATTTCCCAGGAATAAATTCCTATATTATATGATTCTCTATGCTGGAATTGGCGGTGATTGATTCACAAACTGAAGTTACTCTGCGCCTGAAACAGGTGTGGGAGAATATCGGTAAAGCGGCTGAACGCTCAGGACGCAATCCTTCTGCGGTGCGCCTCGTCGCAGCAAGTAAAACCATTGAACCCGCATTAATTCTGCAGGCGATTGCCTCGGGCGTCACAATTTTGGGTGAAAATCGCGTACAGGAGGCCAAGGAGAAATGGCCTCAAATAGAAAATCGCATGCGCGCTTGTAAATGTGAATTCCACATGGTGGGGCATTTACAGACCAATAAAAGTAGAGACGCGGTGCATCTGTTTGAAGTTATCCAATCTTTGGACTCTGAACGGTTGGCACGTTCTTTGGATCAACATGCTCAGGAATTAGGCAAGGTGCAGCGTGTTTTAGTGGAGGTAAACACCTCCTTCGAGCTGACTAAATTTGGTGTGGAACCGGAAGAAGCCCATAACTTAATAAAGATCGTGCAGACTTTTAAAAACTTGAAGTTGGAGGGGCTGATGACTATCGGTCCGCTGACCGGGGGAGCTATGGCGGCACGTCAAGCTTTTCGCCGACTGAGTGAATTGCGGGATCAATGTGGCGGCCTCCAATCATTACCGGAATTATCCATGGGCATGTCCCAGGATTATGAAATTGCCATCGAGGAAGGCGCCACCATGATTCGGGTAGGATCTGCAATTTTCGGAGATCGGATATAGGAAAATCTATCATGGCAATCTTGGGTTATTTTGTGAGGCCACTGCTTAGTATCGCCAGTCTCCTGCTCTGGGTGGCCTTTTTCTTGTTTCTGCTGCGCGGCCTGCTCTCCTGGTTTCCTCTGGACCCGCGTGACCGTTGGATACGCGCCATCAGTGATATCACTGATCCGGTTCTGGATCGGATCAGGCGGGTCATTCCGCCCCTGGGTACGGTGGATTTAAGCCCCATGATAGCGGGCTTGCTGTGCTGGTTTCTAAACGTCTCTGTGATTCGTTTTTTACAGGATCTGGTCAGACGGTCGTTATAATTAACGGAGAAAAAAATGAAACTGACTCCGCTCGAAATCCGTAAGATGGACTTCTCCCGGTCGTTGCGCGGTTATAACCCTGAAGAAGTGCGGGCGTTCCTGGAAACCGTGGCCGACCAGATAGATATCCTGCAACGTGACGTCAACGATTTCTCCGATAATGTGGTGCGCTTAGAAACCCGGCTGGCCGATTTCCAGATGATGGAAAAGACCTTACAGGAAACATTATTGAAAGCGGAAGAATCAGCACATCGGTCGCGGGCAGATTCTCAGCGCGAAGCAGAAATTACCATGCGCGAAGCAGAGGTGGAGGCGCAGCGCATTTTAGCCGAAGGCCGCAATGCTTCCGAAAGATTGAAAACCGAAATCTTAATGCTGCAAGACCGCCGTGATAGCTTCATTAAAAAACTCAAGTATTTGTTGCAAAGTCAAACCGATCTGATTGATGTAATTGAAGGAAACGAATCCGGGCCCGAGACCGGTCAAACAGGGAGAGCACATGGAAACGATCCGACAACAGTTGGCTGAAACCATACCGTACATTCGCAAGCACACCGACGTTAAACCCGAAGTTGGTATTATCCTGGGAACCGGATTGGGGGCATTAGCCCAGGAAATCAAGGTGGAAACCACGCTCGATTACCAGGATATTCCCCATTTCCCCATCTCGACGGTGGAATTCCATGCCGGAAAACTTCTTTTCGGGGCATTAGGAGGCAAATCCGTTGTGGCCATGCAAGGGCGCTTTCACTATTACGAAGGCTACTCCATGAAGCAGATCAGTTTCCCGGTACGCGTCATGAAAGAGCTGGGAGTGAAGACGCTGCTGGTGTCCAACGCCTGCGGCGGCATGAATCCGATATACCGCGCCGGGGATATCATGATCATGGAAGATCACATCAATCTGTTGGGTGATAATCCCCTGATCGGCGTCAACGATCCTGAATTGGGCCCCAGGTTTCCGGATATGTCCGAACCTTACAACCGCAAGCTGATGGACCTGGCCGAACAGGTTGCCTTGGAAAAGGGGATCAAGGTGCAGCGGGGCGTTTACGTTGCGGTGGCGGGTCCTAATCTGGAAACTCGCGCGGAATATCGTTTCCTGCGCATCATCGGCGCCGACGTTGTGGGTATGTCCACGATCCCGGAAGTCGTGGTCGCCAACCATGCCGGAATGCAAGTGTTGGGATTGTCCGTAATCACGGATGAGTGCTTCCCGGACGCCTTGAAACCGGCCAAGATCGAAGAGATCATCGAGACAGCCGCCGGCGCTGAACCCAAGCTGACTTACATCATGAAAACGGTGGTGCAGAGACTGTGAAAATTTCTGCGTCAATTGAAGGATACCACCCGCCCCGGATTGAATTCCAGGAGCTGTTACGACTGGGAGCGCTGCTGATCTTGTGGTTGCTCGTTGCTTCCCCATTATCTGCCGAAACCAAACGCTTGACGGGCTACTATACCGAAGAGGAAGTCCGCACTCTGACTGCGGGAGAGTTGGACGACGTAATTCTGCGTAAGAGCTGGTATAGCGGTCAGTTAATGATGAAAGACGAGCAGTGGCAAGGTATTACGATTGCTCGCCTGGATCGCGACAGCATTTATATCCTGGAACCGCGCATCAAAGCATACTTTACGGTCACACCGGAAACCGCGCGGCGAAATGTCGCCACGCAGTTACAAATCTTCGGAGCTGAAAAGGACAAAACCGGCAAGTTCTTCTTTCCAGAAGATCTGTTTATCCGCACTGGAACAACCAAGCAGGTAGGCCGCTGGAATTGCTACCAGGTGATGACCAATCCTAAGTACCGCAGTCCGGAAAAGCCTTATGTTATCTTTTGGTACAGCACCGAAGTGGATTTTCCCGTGCAGGTTTTCGGTCAGCAGTTGAAGAATTTCTTTGGCGATACGCCGGAGGTGAAGGGATTGTTCGACCGCATCACACAGTTCGAGGGTTACCCGGTACGCACCGAAGCGCACGGCGAGAACGGCACCGTAATCACTACATTGGTTAAACTGCAATCTCGCAACGACATTGATCCCCAAATCTTTGAAGTTCCTAAAGGTTATAACCACGTGCCTATGCCGGGCAATCAACCTCCGCCGAAAAGGTGAGCGTCAAACCATTGACTGAACCAATATTTCCGATGATTGCGCATAATATGTTCAAACCTGTAGAAAAAAACGTCAGCTTCCCCAAATTAGAAGAATCCATTCTGGAATTCTGGGAATCCAGCCGGATTTTCGAGAAGACCGAAGAGATCCGCCAGGGAGCGCCTGAATTTGTATTTTACGATGGGCCTCCGGGAACCAACGGCGTGCCGCATATCGGACATATGATGCAATCGGCGCTGAAAGATCTTTGGCCGCGCTATAAGGTCATGAAGGGATTTCACGTCGTGCGTAAAGCCGGATGGGATACTCATGGTTTGCCCATTGAATTGACGGCGGAAAAGGAATTGAAGCTCGGTTCGAAGAAGGATATTCTGGATTACGGGGTTGACAAATATATTGAATATTGTCGCGCCACGGTGGGCCGTTACCTGGGTTCCTGGGAACAAGCCATACGCCGCATCGGCCGTTTTCTGGATATGCAGCACGCCTACATGACCATGACCAACGAATACATCCAGTCGGATTGGTATTTGTTGAAATTGGCCTGGCAGCGGAAGTTGGAATCTGATCGAGTGGAGATCGCCGGGAAGAGTGTATCGCCACGCTTTTTATATAAAGATTACCGCATCATGCCGTATTGCTCGCGGTGCGGCACGTCGCTATCCAATTTCGAGGTGGCCGAAGGGTATAAGGACGTCAAGGACATGACCTTGACAGTGAAGTTCCCGGTGGCGGATATGGAGAATACTTACTTCGCCGCATGGACCACCACGGCTTGGACTCTGCTCTCGAATGTGGCACTGGCGGTAGGATCGGACATTGATTACGTCGCCGTGCGGCGAACCGCGTCAGGCGAGATCATCATCATGGCGCAAGCTCGCCTGGAAGCCTACCAGAAATACCTGGAACCTTACGAAATCCTATGGACAAAGAAGGGTCGCGAGCTTCATGGAATGCGGTACCGACCGCTGTGGGATTTTCAAACTTATAGCCCGGCTCACGCCATCGTGCTGGACGATTACGTTACAACTGAGGACGGCACCGGCATCGTGCATCTGGCAAACTACGGCGAAGACGATTTCCGCATCCTGCGTCGGGAAGGTTTACCCCTGATCCAGAATGTTGATGAGAACGGTTCAACCACCGCAGCTACTGGTCCTTTTGCCGGCCGCTACTTTCGTGACGAAACCCTGGACGTGGACATCATCAAGGATCTGGCGGCGCGTGGTTTGCTCCTATCCAAGGAACGTTACGAACACTCCTACCCCTTCTGCTATCGCTGCGACAACGCTTTGATGTATTTCGCCCGCCCGGCGTGGTTCATCCGTACCGCCTCATTCCGCGAGGAAATGCTGAAGGCCAATGCTCATATCAAATGGCAGCCACCCCATATCAAGGACGGTCGCTTTGGTAATTGGCTGGAAAATACTATTGACTGGAACGTCACTCGTGAGCGCTATTGGGGATCACCATTGCCAGTTTGGACATGCGGAGAATCCGGCTGCGACGGGGAAATCTGCGTCGGCGGCTTGGCCGAGCTTCGCGAACTGGCCGGTCCTTCCGTGGATCAGATTCTGCACAACACACAACTGAACCGGATTGACCTCCACAAGCCGCTAATTGATCAAGTTAAGATCCCCTGTCCCATCTGTTCAAAACCGATGGATCGCGAAAACTTTGTGCTGGATTCCTGGTTTAATGCCGGGTTGATGTTCATCGGGCAGTGGGGCTATCCGGCCACACCTGGATCGAGCGAGATTTTCCGAAACCAATATCCGGCAGATTTCATCTGCGAAGCCATTGACCAGACGCGTGGCTGGTTTTACACGCTGCTGGCCTGTTCAACGCTATTCGCTCTGGAAAATAAGAAGTCGGAAGACCAATGGGCTTGTTACCGCAACGTCATCTGCACAGAACTGGTCTTAGACGAAGAGGGCCGCAAGATGTCCAAATCGCGCGGCAATGTCGTGAATCCCATCAAGTTGTTCGATGAAGTGGGAGCCGACGCCACGCGCTGGACCTTTTACAGCTCCAACCCCTGGAACGTGAAGCGCTTCTCATCCGAACAGGTACGCGAGGCTGTGCGTGATCTGATCCTGCCCATCTGGAACTCTTACTCCTTTTTCGTAACCTATGCCCGAGTGGATGGGTGGATGCCTGATCCTCCCCACTCCCCCAATGCGAAGGGGGGAGATTCAGCGCACCCACTTGATCGCTGGCTGCTGGGGGAGTTGACTCACTTGAACCACGAAGTCACTGGCGCGCTGGAGGCTTATGATGTAGCCAGAGCTTCCTCTGCTATCAGCCGTTTTGTGGATCAGTTGACCAATTGGTACATCCGCAGGTCGCGGCGTCGCTTCTGGAAGTCCGGCGATGACCTGGACAAACACTGCGCTTATGCTACGCTTTATCGTGCTTTAACCGATTTCACTCTCATTTTGGCGCCGTTCATGCCTTTTCTGGCGGAAGAACTTTACCAGAACCTGGTGCGTTCAGTTAAATCCGATGCGCCGGAATCTGTGCACCTTTGCTCTTGGCCTGATCCACCGTTAGAGAAGATAGATGGCGTCCTTGCAGACATGATGCAGAAAGCTAGAAATATTGTGCGTGTTGGTAGAGATATACGTCAGAAGAATAACCGAAAAGTGAGGCAGCCTCTTCAACAAATTATTGTTGTGATGGAAGAAGGCAAAATTGAGAAGGGTGTTCTCGATTTGGCGGAAATAGAAAAAGTTGCAACTAAAGAAAGGCTAGAAGGTGAACTCAGAGAAATCGTTACTGACGAATTGAATGTAAAATATTTCATTATCAAGCATGATGCTTCTGATCTGGTAACCTTGAAGGCTGAGCCTAACTTTCGTACACTTGGACCACTTTTTGGGAAAGAAATAAATAGTGTAATTCAAAAACTTCGTGCGTCGACTCAAGCGGAACTACTTAAATTGGACCAGGGCGAAAATGTATATATTGTGGATCTATACATCAGGCCAGAATACGTGACCATCCAGCGCCAGCCTCTGGAAAACTGGGCGGTATCCAGCGACGAAGGGCTGACGGTAGCCTTGGATCTGAATATCACCAAAGATCTCGAATTTGAAGGCAAGATCCGCGAAATCATCCATCAATTGCAAAATGCCCGGAAAGAGAAAGGTTTTGAGGTAGATGACCGCCTCCAAAGCACAGGCCTCCATACTAATTCAGTGGTCATCACCGAAGCGTTAAAAATTGCCAAATTCCAGGAATTGATTAAGAGCGAAACTCTGTCATTGTCCTTGTCTTTAGAGGTTAGTCCTGATTTTACCACAGAAAAGCCTCTGAAGGTGGATAATGAATTCGTATATTATAAGATCGAAAAAACCGGCCAGAAATAATCGGAGTGATAAAATGCCGAAGGAAGCAAGCGCAAAGAAACCACCGCAGCCTTTCAGCAAGAAAGAATTGGATCAATTCGAAAAACTGATCCTACAGAAGCGGGAGGAGCTGGTGAAAGAACTGGGATATTTGAAAGAAACGTCCATGGACAAATCCTATCAGGATTATACCGGCGAAGTCTCCACGTATTCCTATCACATGGCCGATCAAGGAACGGACGCGCAGGAACGGGAGAAAGCTTTCATGTTCGCTTCACGCGAAGGGAAGTTCCTAACCTACCTTGATCGCGCTCTGGAAAGGATCAAAGCGGGAACCTACGGTCTCTGCATGGAATGCAGTCAGCCAATTTCCAAAGCCCGTTTGGAAGCGGTACCGACCGCCACTCTCTGCATCGCCTGCAAGTCAAAGAAGGAGCAAGGCGAAGGGTGAAAGTTCTCTGGCCGTCTCTGGTCGTCCTGATTTTGGATCAGCTCACGAAATACTGGGTGCGATCCACCATGAGTTTGGGTGAATCAATTTCCATCCTGGGGAAGGATTTATTTCGTCTGACGCACGTAGAAAACACTGGAGTTGCCTTCGGCGTGCAAGCGTTCCAAATGTGGTTTTTAATCTTTTTCAACATTGCTGCCTCTATTGTGTTGATATACGTTTTATTGAAATCCTTACATGCCGGCCCGGCACGTTATCCGCGGCTAATGGAGATAGCTCTGGCGTTAATATTGGGCGGCGCACTAGGAAACGTTACGGATCGTATTCTCTTCCGTCGGGTGACAGATTTCTTTGATTCCGATTTCCCCGATTTCATCATGGAACGCTGGCCGGTATTCAATATTGCAGATTCTGCTGTGACTGTCGGTGTGACACTATGGTGTGTTTATCTGGTATTTTTCGCGAAAACACACGATAAAAAAAGCCGTGTCATTGCGAATGATATGAAGCAATCTCACCTGTAAGTGGAGATGGCTTCGACCTCTGAAGACGACTCGCCATGACTGCAATATCTTATGATCCCTTTCACCCCCGAAACCATCGCCTACCTGAAAGACCTGCGCGAAAACAACCACAAGCGTTGGTTCGAAGCCAACCGCCGCCTCTACGAAACCTACCTTTTAGACCCTTTCCGCGACTTGAGCGAGAGGCTGGCTCCGGTGTTATCAGCGATCAGTCACAGGATTGAAGTTCGTCCGCAGGTGGGCAAAACCATCAGCCGCATCCATCGCGATACCCGTTTTTCCAAGAGCAAGCTTCCCTATCGCCATACCATGTGGCTCGTCTGGTATGATCATTCGCGGTCCATGGCCGAAACACCAGGATTCTTTTTCTACATAGAACCTGAAGAGTGGGGTTACGGGATGGGATTTTACCAGGCCTCACCGGCAGCGATGGAGACGATTCGCGGTCGTCTGATCGCCGACACGCAATCTATCGAGAAACTACTTAAAAAGGTAGAAAAATCGAAGCTATTTACCCTGGGTGGCGAAAAATACAAACGCTCCCGAAGTGCCGCACTACCCAAAGATACGCTGGATCTTTATAACCAGAAGACTTTTTACTTCATCCGTAATGAACCTATCAATCAACGACTTTATTCGGAAGCACTGGCAGGTGAACTTGCAACTGGATTCAAACTATTGGGATCACTCTATAACCATTTCACAGAATCTTGACCTAATAAAAGATTATGTTGGACTTTGACATCCCCGGCTATGGCCATTTGACTCTCGAATATCTGGTTTCGGATTACACCGGAACGCTTTCGGTGGACGGTCTACTCCTCCCCGAAATCAAATCTAGATTAGCCCGAATTTCCCAGTTTCTGAAAATCCATATTGTTACCGCGGATACTTTTGGCCATGCCGAGACACAATTGAAAGACCTGGAGCGTGAATTACATATTATCGTTGGCGCTAATCAAGACGTTATCAAAGAAGAATTCGTGCAAAACCTCGGAATAGATAACGTCGTCGCTCTGGGCAACGGCAACAATGATCGTAGAATGCTAAAAGCAGCTCGATTGGGGATCGCTGTCATCAACACCGAAGGGTGCTCGTCCGAGGCGCTGGCTGCTGCGGATTTGTTCGTTCTGAGCGCCCAAGATGGATTGGATCTTTTACTTAATCCGAATCGCTTGAAAGCAACGCTTCGGTTTTAGCGATGCTTTTCATTGAAACTTTGCCCGTTCGGTAAAGATTAAAAGCAGACGTATCAGGCGATGGAGTTCGCCTTTAACCGCTGAAACAGCTGATGACTCCTACTGGTTCATTGCAGCAATGGAGCGTCAAGAATGAAAGCGGACATTGTTCCTTTAATCGTCGGATTGCTGGTTTTTATGGCCAGCCTTATTTCCCTGAAACTCACCCTCTCAGTCGCCATTATAGAAATCCTGGCCGGCGCCATTGCCGGCAATTTAGGTTTAAAGACCGAGGACTGGATGCTATATTTGGGAGGTTTCGGCGGCATTCTTCTGACTTTTCTAGCTGGGACGGAAATAGATGTTGACCTGATGAAAGAGCGGTTTAAGCAGAGCTTCCTCATCGGGTTCTTTTCTTTCTTTGCGCCTTTTACCTTGGTGTTTCTTTACACATACTATGTATCACATTGGTCACTGCCGGCCGCCTTAATTGCGGGAACAGCCTTATCAACTACCTCACTGGCTGTGGTCTATTCTGTTTTAGTGGAAACGCACTTATCGTCAACTCAGATCGGCAAACTGATCATGGCTTCGACATTCATTACCGATATGGGTACAGCGCTGGCCTTAAGCATTTTATTCACGAAACCAACCGTTTACACCGGAATATTTATTGTGGCTTCCATCTTGGTTATTCTTTTTGCGGTAAAATTCTCCCACCGAATCTTCGACAATCCGAAACTCAAAAATAAGGTCATCGAACCAGAAATTAAGTACATATTTTTGTTACTCCTGGCCTTTATGTATTTCGGAAATCTGGGAAATGGTCACGCAGTTTTACCGGCTTTTGTTCTGGGATTGCTGATGTCTCGTCATTTCACGGAGACCTCGACGACGCGCGCGGTCAGGAACAGGCTTCGGACCGTAGCCTACGCCATGATAACACCAATATTTTTCGTATTAGGAGGGCTGCGGATTTCCCTGCCCATGATTCTTGCGGCTTTAGGGTTATTCTTGATGTTATTTCTGTTAAAGATTGTGGCGAAATTCGTGGGTGTTTATTTTCTGGCGAAAAAATATATCCCGGGTGGGAGTATTTACACGACTTTATTGATGAGCACCGGGCTTACTTTCGGGACTATTTCCAGCGTTTTTGGCCTGAACGCCGGCCTGATTGATCAGACTCAGTATTCTGTGTTGGTGGGTGTGGTGATTGCCAGCGCCGTCATCCCGACCTTTATCGCGCAAAAATGGTTTATGCCGGTCCATTCGGAAGATATCGTGGATATTAACGGTGAATCATGACCGCCGAATTTCGGGAATTACGACTCAGGATCACTTCGCATGAACCCGGCCTGCGCTTAGATCAATATTTGGCGCGGCAGATTGCAGGAATATCGCGCACGCGCATTCAAGCCTTGATGGAAGCCGGCCTGGTCACGATTGACGGCCAGCCGGTCAAGCCCTCCCGACCGGTGAAAAACACTGAGGAAGTGCTCCTGCGCATTCCCGGACCTGAACCTTCCCCCTTGACTCCCGAAGATATCCCTTTAGACATCCGCTACGAAGACCGCTGGTTGATTGTGGTCGAAAAACCGGCGGGATTGGTTGTCCACCCGGCGCACGGCCATCCTGCGGGGACGTTGATAAACGCTCTCCTCTATCATTGCAAAGACCTGGGCGACATCGGTGGGACGACACGTCCCGGCCTGGTGCATCGCATTGACAAGGATACGTCAGGATTGCTGGTGGTGGCCAAGGATGAGCGCACCTTGACAGGGTTGGCCAAGCAATTCCAGGAGAAAACTACTGAGCGTCAGTATCGCGCATTGGTGTGGGGTCATCTGAAACCCTCGCAAGGGCGTATTGACGCCGCTTTGGGCAGATCACCGCGCGACCGCAAGCTCTTTAGCGTCGTTGAGGGTGGCAAAGAATCCGCTACTCGCTATACCACCCTGGAGAAATTCGAGTTGATCTCCCTGGTAGCGCTGCAATTAGAGACCGGCCGCACTCATCAAATCAGGATTCACATGCAACATGCCGGTCACCCGGTCTTTGGGGATCCACAGTATGGCGGTCGCAATCGTCGGTTGGGCGCCTTGACTACCGCTCAACGCGCATTTGTGGCTAAGCTGTTGGAGAGATTGCCGCGGCAGGCCTTACATGCAGGGATTCTGGGGTTCACCCACCCCGCCACCGGAGAGTTTCTCAGGTTCGAAAGCGAGTTACCCGAAGATATGGGCGAGACGTTGAGACTCTTGCGAGAAACGACTCGTTAAAAAAAAATCCGGCCTTATCAGCCGGATTTTTTGTTTGACACCCGCTAAGGTGAACTTAAGCTTTGATGTACCCCAATTTCTTGGAGATTTGACTGGCGATGTCTTTAACCGAAGCGCTGAATTTGTCAATCATATCCTTGGTGCAACGGTAGGCTGGAGCGAAGACGTCCACAATCGCTATGATCTCACCGGCTTCATTGCGCACCGGAGCGGCGATGCTGATGACCATTTCATCACCCTCCTCGGTTTTCTCATAGGCTACGCCTTTCTCACGGACGGTGCCCAGGTCTTTTTGCAGGGTCGCGAACGAATATTTCTCGTTCTCCAGGATGGTTTTACGGCCCTTGTGATCCATTATCTCTTTAATCACCTCATCGGACATGCCGGCCAAGAACATCTTTCCAGCAGCCGAATGGGACAGTGACAGACTTTCGCCCAGGTGCGAACGCACTTTTATGGGCTTGGATGTCAACACTTCATCGGAAACTACGAGACGGGAATTAGTCTTATCAATGATGGCAAAACGTGCTGATTCCCCGGTTGTTTGCGCCAGCTTCTCCAAGTAGGGGGCGATCACTTTAGTCGGGCGAATGTTGTTCAAGATTTTCCGCGATAGCTCGAAAATCTTGGGGCTGAGGCGATAGCGCCCTTTCGCCTGATCTTGATCAACGAAGCCTTCATGAACCAATGTTGTCAGGATGCGGTGCACGGTGCTCTTGTTCAAACCGACTCTTTCCCCGATTTCCGATACGCCCATTCCCTCAATGCTCTCACATAGCACTTCTAAAATAGCCAGTGATTTAATGAGGGATTGTACTAAATGAAAATTTGCAGCCATGTTTTCTACCTCAGGAGCTTGGATGAAGCTCTGGTTAGGAGGGTTATTGTCTCTTGGGAAGTGGATTCAACATACCACCACCAGACAGTACTTATGGGCGATAATATAATAACTCCTCATATTTATGTCAAGCGATTTTTTGAATATATTACGAATATCTTTTTAGTCTAATAATTAGTTAATTATCTGCTTGAGTTTTAATTATTGGAGAATGGCCATTATTGAATCATGTTTATATTTTATGAGCCTTATGAAGCAATATTATATACTGTGTTTTAAGATAGATAATATTTGTTCCATGTCATTATAATGTTTTAATAATATAGATTCTTCGAGAACCACCACGGTGGAATGATTGCTCTGATAAAAGCATGGCGCGTGCTTCGGAAACCATTTTTGATTTCGAAGTCCCCCTCGCATTTTGATTCGTCGCTTGGATTACCGTCTTGAGGACCGTTTCGCCACCGCCCACCGCCCCAAGGGACCCAGTAAATGAAAAGTATAAATTATCCATCCACGTGAAGCCGGTACATAAGTTAAGGCCTGACGCTTGATAATAGCCGTCCTAATCGCCCGCGACACGTCGGCGGCAGTAGCCATCTTGCGATTGCGGCGCCCTTGCCAGACCCCGGCATCGAAAAATTCGGTATCCACCGGACCTGGATTTACCAAATGAATGGTAACCCCTGATCCCTGCAGCTCGTAGGCCAGTGATTCGGTTAACGCGCTTAAGGCGAATTTGGTAGCACAATACGACGCCATATTGGGAATGGCGACCCGTCCGGCAGAGGACGAAACATTGACAATCGCGCCCGATTTCCGCCGTACCATTTCCGGCAATAAGCATGAAATCAGGTGAGCCGGCGCCAGATAATTGACGGCTGTCATTTGATATAAATCTTCAGGGGATTCCTGCAGGAAGGGACGATAATTGCCGTAACCGGCATTATTAATCAGGATTTCGGGGTGCAGATTATGGGTTTGCAGGTCACTGAGGAGGCGGTCGCGAGGCCAGGGATCGGATAAATCACAGGCCATAACTGTGGCATGCCCGTGGGAGCTTTGAATTTCACTCGCTAAATCATGCAATCGGTCTTGCCGTCGAGCTACCAAAATGACTCGCGCGCCGCGAGCAGCGAAATCCCGGGCGGTTTGAGCCCCGATACCGGACGACGCCCCTGTGATGAGAACAAGTTTGTCAGTAAAGACGGGCATCAGACCTCATCCACTTAACCAAGGATCCACTCCGCTGAAGGTGGCTTTCAGCGCGGAGGCGCGTGTAGCAAAACGTGCAGATTGCAATCCCTCTTGCCCCCAGCGTAACAGGTGGAAAAGGAACGCCGCTGAAAAAACGTCTCCGCAGCCGGTGGTATCCACAATCGTCTGCAGCGGGAACGCCGGAATCTCTTCTTTGAGAATCCCCTGTTCATCGGCGTGAAAATAATAGACCCCGTGTTCTCCTCGAGTCACGATTACACCCTTTGAGCCATGTTCCAGCAACCAGTCGGCCACATCAACAAGTCCGGCAAAGGTGGTCTTGTTTTGACCGGTTAAACTGATGGCTTCAGCCCAGGTGAATTGGACATAATCCATGCCTTCCAACCATTCTTGCCAATCTCGCAGGGCGATGAGCCTACGACGGCCCCGGCTGTCAGGCTCGCTAAGAGTCAAACTATGGATATCTGCCAGAATAGGCCCCTTGTAGACACGGCGAATCCGGCGCATGGTTTCTCGAGTTATATCACGTCCGGAAGTGAAATTGATTAATAACCCGTCAGTACCGTTCAGGTGTGTATGGATTTGATCGAATTCAAGCGGAGGTAAGTATAGTTCGGCAGTTTCTTCTTTATCGTCCTGGGTAACACAACGCAGAGTCACCCGGTTCTGCCGAACTGGAAATTTGATGACGCCATCGGTGAGAATATTTTCAAACCGCTTTAAAAGCGAGAAAAAATCCTGTGAGGCCTCTTCGCCCACTGCGCAAAGCGGTAAAACCTCTCCGCGACCGCGCAAATAATGCGCCAGAGGCAAGAGATTATAAACGATCCCGCCCCAAGCGGTGGTTTTCACGCCATTGGGAAGAATCAGGCTGTCCCGATTAGGCGTTCCAATAACCGCAATTTTCATAGTACTCGACTCCCGGAGCGTAAAAAAGTTGCCACCGTTCAATTGGCCGGAACCAGCGGCGCCGCTGAGGTTTTACAATCCTGTAATTGGTACGTTAAACAGGGCACGGTTGCAGGCGTAAGTTTAACTTCTTCGCATGGGTATACCAAGTCGAATATACTCCTGCAATGGAAAGAATGCAAGGGAAAAATGAGGGGATTAGAGGGGAGCTTAAGGCGTCAGTCCTGTAAGCGCCGTTCGCGATGCCGGCGTTCCACGTGCAGGCGACGTTCTCCAGTGCCTTCCAAACGGCGCTGTTGCAGCTTCAAGCCTTCAGGGGAGAAGTCACGGCGTTCACCTATACGTCGTTCGCCTTCCCGACGATTAATGAAGACTTTGCCCATTTCAGTCACCTTAGTACCTGTAATGTGGGTAGTAATCCACGGCATTGGCTGGGTACAAAAGTTACACAATATTCACGCGTATGTCAAGCCATAATTGAATGATCTTCTGATGGGAATAGGTTGTCTAAAAAGGCTTGTTCATTCTATTGGAAAACCCATTGAACCGGCCTTTTAGACAGTTTCATGAACCCATTCAGACAGGATCATCCCAGATAAGATCGCAGAGATTTCGAGCGGCTGGCGTGGCGCAACCTGCGAATTGCCTTCTCCTTGATCTGGCGTACGCGTTCACGAGTCAGATTAAACTTCTCCCCGATCTCTTCTAAGGTTAGCGGGTGCTCGCGATTCAAACCAAAGTACAACCTCACTACCTCCGCTTCACGGCGCGACAGCGTTTGCAAGGCGCGTTCCACCTCTTTGCGCAATGATTCTTCCATCAGACCGTGATCAGGTGAGGGCGCCCGATCGTTGTGAATAATATCCAGCAGCCGGTTATCTTCACCTTGATTGAAGGGCGCATCCATGGACAGATGGCGACCGGACATTTTCAACGTGTCCGTGACCTCAAAAGCGGTCATGTCGAGTTGTTCGGCAATCTCTTCAGGGGATGGCTCCCGCTCAAATTCCTGCTCAAGGTTGCTGAAGGCTTTACCGATTTTGTTCAGGGCGCCCACGCGGTTTAGAGGCAGGCGCACCACACGGGACTGTTCCGCTAACGCCTGTAGGATGGATTGGCGGATCCACCACACGGCATAGCTAATGAATTTGAAGCCTCGGGTTTCATCGAATCGCTTCGCTGCCTTGATTAATCCTAAATTGCCCTCGTTAATCAAGTCGCCCAGAGATAAACCCTGATTCTGATACTGCTTGGCAACGCTGACAACGAAACGTAGATTGGCTTTTGTTAATTTCTCCAGTGCGGCCTGGTCATCCTGTTTGATGCGCCGTGCCAGATCAATTTCATCATCCGGATTGAGTAATTCGACTTCGCCGATTTCCTGGAGGTATTTTTCCAGAGATTGGTTTGCTCTGATGTTGATCTTCTTTGAGATCTTCGTCATGAATGCTCCGTTGGATGGTCTTCCCCGTAGCGTCAGGCCATTTCTCCGGCAAATTCAAGGCCAGTTTACCTCCGGATTGATAGCGCCAACCGAATCAAGGTTTGATAAATTCAAATGTTTCCCGGTTGCCGCGCATCAAGCGGAAACTGAGCGTTCCCTTCGAATCGTCAAAATCAGCCACGATCCGGCGATAAGTCCTGAGATCCGCAATCGGTTTTCGATTGATTTCGACAATTACGTCTCCTGGTTCAATTTTTCCCTCAGCCGGGCTGTTGAAATCCACATCGGTCACCAGTACGCCATTACGGGCCTGCACGTCAAATTGGCGGGCTTGCGGTGAATCCACATCCAGCACGTGCAATCCGAGCCAGACGTTTTCTTTTTCCTGCCTGGGCTGCTGCCGGAGGGCGACGGCATCCTTGCGATTGCCCAATTCGAATTTCATGTTGCGGGATTTGCCATCACGCAGTACCTCCAACGCGACGTTACTTCCGGGCTTGAATCCGGCGATGAGGAATCGGAATCCGGTAGGATCTGTAATTAACTGGCCGTTGACCGCAGTAATAACGTCACCCGCTTGCAAACCACCTTTGTCAGCCGGTGTGCCCTCTTCCACCATATCCACCAATATGCCCTTGACGTCGGTGGGAATCTTTAAGGCTTCTCGAGCGGCATCATCTATTTCCCGAGGGACTAATCCCAAATAACCGCGTGTCACCTGATGATCGGGTCCGCGCAATTGATCCATGATGCTCTTAGCAATATTGATCGGGATGGCAAAGCCGATCCCCTGCCCTTGAGTATTGATTGCCGTATTAACGCCGATCACCTGGCCGCGAATGTTGACCAACGGCCCGCCGGAATTACCGAAATTAATGGAGGCATCTGTCTGGATGAAATTTTGATAGGAAGGCCCACCCCCAGCGATGGCCAAATTGGATCGCCCTTTGGCGGAAATTACGCCCACGGTCACAGATCCTTCCAAGCCAAAGGGAGCGCCGATGGCAATCGCCCAATCTGCCACTTTGATATCATCGGAGTTGCCCAGCTCGGCTACTTGATTATCGCTGAATTTACTATCTTTGACTCGAATTACAGCCACATCGGATTCTGGGTCGGTACCGACGATTTCGGCGGGATGCTTATGACCATTGGCGTC
Organism: Calditrichota bacterium; assembly: GCA_020051775.1. GTDB lineage: Bacteria > Electryoneota > B3-LCP > B3-LCP > B3-LCP > JAGVQJ01. Next base: position 66,075 of record JAGVQJ010000153.1, read on the forward strand.
GGTAACGGTGATCTCCTGAGCGCCACCCACGACATGATTGTTGGTCAGGATATATCCTTCTTTATCAACGATGATACCCGATCCACCTGAGGTGACCCCCCGTGGCACCTGGGGATGAAAATCCGGAAAAGGGAATCCGAAGGGGCTTTGATCGAAATTGTCCCCTCTGCCCTTCTCTTCCTTCTTAGCTGTGATATTAACAACGGCTGGTTTGACTTTATCAGCTACTGCTACGAAGGGGCTTTCTCCACCCGGAGTTAACAAAGCGGGGATTCCGGTTAAGGGCGCGATTTCCGCTTGCGGTGACTGGGCAACGGTTTCCTGCGTCCATTCCATTCTCGATGCAAACAGGACCCCCAGAAGCGTAAAGGTGACCGCCAGGATACCCAAGGCGGTCAATCTTTTCATAGTCCTTATAGTTTTTTCGCTCATGGCGCTCTCATTCTTAATAGTTGAAATTATTACAGGTATAAGTCGCGATGACTCACAGTTTCGTGCGACGTTTTTTCTACCAGTTGATGCTATCGTTCCTTATACTACTGAGCAGAAATATTTCTCCCAGAAAAGGACAAACCTCTAAACTGATACGAGAAATAACGCCACCCCGTTCGCGGAATAAACTCGGAGGTGAGGCATTCTCTTCGCACGAAAATAAGCCTGATATTTAATGGATTTTAACTTCAGCCTCCGGCCAGGGCGGCAACAGCTTGGTTAAAAGGTACAGGATGGCAACCGGTAGTAGCAACAGGAAGCCGGTCATAAACAACCCTTCAAACCCAAACAACTCGATCTTGTAGACGGTTAAACCGCGCAAGCTTTTGGAGAAAAGCTGACCGCCCAGCACAACATTCCAGCGCGTACTGAAAATGCCAACCTGCACCAAGATGGCGGCAATCAGGTAAGTGATACGGCGCATTTCATCCGGCACCCGGCCAAAACGCGCCCATACCAACGCCAGGAGGGGAACCAGGCTGCCCAGAATCAGTTGCGAGACGATCAAACTGATGAAAAGTCGGCTGGAAATCATCTGTGACAGGATGGTGATGGACTCTTCCGATTCATACAATCGCTGTGTGAAATCCAGCAACTCCAGGGAAAAGTCCACCAGCATGGCATAAATCAGGAATTCGGCCAGCTTGTTCAGGCAACTCATGTTGATCTCTTTCCACCTGAAGATGGTGGTTACCATGTACAGGAACAGCACTAAAGCAATGCCGGAGACCATGGCGGAGAACAAGAAAACAATGGGCATGAGGACACTTGACCACCAGGGGTTGGCTTTGATGGACCCGAAGATGAACCCAACATAACCGTGCAGCAGAAAGGCGGAGGGTATGCCGATGATGGTGATGATCTTGCCCAATTTATCATCGAATCGCACGGATTTCTCCGACAGATCGGTAGCGCCTAAAGTTAACGCCTTGTAGACGAACCCCATCAATCCTTTCTTCTCCTGCGACCATATTACGATGTCCTTGCGATAATCAAGCCAGATTTCCAGAAGCAGTACAACCATCAGATACCATGCATAGACGAATCCAAACATGGCCATAGCCGACTTCGTGTGGGGTGTTAGAAACATCTCGAAGGCGCGTTCCGGATGACCTAAATGCGCCAGCAGCGGCATGGGAGCTATGAACAAGAAAGCCAATGCCGCCAGCAGGGACAATCGGTAGACCGGCTTCAACACGTGCACCTTGAATACTCGCTCCAGTGAAGCCAGAATGAATGCTCCTGCGACCAAACCAGTGAGATAAGGATATAAGACCACCAAAATGCCCCAATGCAACTCAAACTCATTGGGATAGATGTACCCGGTGATCTCTTTCAATCCTTCCAGGATATTACTTTCCACGGTTATCTCACCTCCCCATCGGCACCGGCGTAGAATACTTTCGGTTTAGTATTTAGCGAAGCTTTCAAAAGCATGATGTCATTAAAGCGCAGGAACCGCGCCAACGGACTGCTGCGCTGACCAATTTCTCCGAAAATCCGGGCTTGAGTAGGGCAGGCTTCCACGCACGCCGGCAGTAAGCCTTTAACCAGGCGGTGATAACAGAAGGTGCATTTATCGGCCACTTTTTTGATTGGATGAAGGTAACGAGCGCCGTAAGGACAGGCCTGTATGCAATAGCGGCAACCCACGCAGTATTCATCATCAACCAACACTACGCCATCCCGGGTTTTAAACGTGGCGCCCACCGGACATACCTGCACACATGGCGGATGTTCACAATGATTGCAAAGCTTAGGGACGAAGAACGTTCTCAGGGTGTCTTCGTCTAATAGGGATTTGGGGAATCCGTCAATACCGCCGTTGGGGCTATCCACACGAGCCTCACCATCGCCGGATATAAGGTAACGTTCGACCCAAGTGCGAAAGAAAATCGGCTCGCGCGGCACGTCATTTTCGCTTTTACAGGCCTCGACACAGCGACCGCAACCGATGCATTTATGAATATCCACGCCCATTGCGTAATTATGCAGCGTAGGATCATAATCGCTGACTTCGGTGGCGCTCAGCAGTTGTCCTGCGCGGAAGGGAATGAACAGCAAGCCGGCGGCAGGCGCAGCCTTAAGGCAAGTCAGGAGAAATTCCCGGCGGTTAGTATCCTCTTTGGTCTTTTTCATTTCGCCTCCGGGTGATGAGGATAATGGCAGTCCCAACAGAGATACCGCCCACCGTGGGATACCAGTTCTACGCGAGGAATTTCAGATGAGCTGGTCGCATCCTGTGCATGGCATCGTCCGCAAAATTCCCTCGTCGTCGGTTTTAGAGCCAATACTAATCGGGGGCTGAGGAGATGATCTGCGGGGACTTCATGGCAGGTAACACATTCCAAATCAGCGTGAGGCGACACCGCCTTTTCATTGCTGATGCCACCGTGACAGGCGCTGCAGTCATCTGGTGAATGCGGCAGAGTTGGGCTGTGCGGCGAATGGCATAAGATGCAGGCTTTGCCGGGATTATGCAATTCAGCGGTAATCTGCGGAAAACCGGTAGGACGCGAGGGATTATATCCGTGGCAGAGCACACACAGACTGCGATCTCGATTGATTTTAGGGAGATGCTCATCGGGAGCTTCGGTGTGCTGTGCTGCAGGACCATGGCACACTTCGCAAGAAAGACCTCGGTGATGCGAAGCTTGTTTGTTTTGGTAGATATCATCATGGCATTCCGCACACGCACCTGTCCCTGCGTACTGGATCGGCTTTTGGGCGATTTCGGTGACCGCATCGGCCCGATAATGCCCGTATTTACCGAACGAGGCCGGGACAAATAAAATCCGCGCAGTAATCAGCGCACCCAAAGCCACGACGAGAATGACGACCAAACTGATGACCTGTTTGGGGATTCCGGGTGATTTCACCTTTGGTTCTCCGATGGAATGATCGGTTGTTAATAATTCATCATTAATCTTAAGTGATCAATGACGCAAAGTCAAGTGAATTCTGCTGCCATTACCAAAGGCAAGGCGAATTCTTGGGGGCTTCGAGATTTTATGACCCCTTCTGAATCTGTTCGATCCAGTGTTCGAAGCGTTGGCGGAATAGGTCGGGATTGCGTGTGGTGGATCCGGCGATATGCACTATGCTGCCCTTTTGGTTATTCCTGATAACCACCCACAACCGCTGCGGAGTAAGATAGAAGGCTAGCGCAAGTCCCACGGTGCATAAAATAAATCCCAGCCAGATAATCCAAGATCCGGGATTTTTATTCACTTCAAGAATGGTGGGATAGGTTATTGATGATGAGAATCCGAATACGCCGCCAGCGCTGAAACTGTAAGTTGCTGCCGAAGCCGTATGCGGGAAGTCGGCGCGCAAGAAGGCCCATTGATGGTAAAGTTCTTGGTCGTTCTGGCGAACTTCAAGCAGAACTGCGGGATTTCGCATCTGGGCTGAAGCACTGACCGGCTTATTGCCTTCCAGGCGGAAATCAGGCAAAAAACGCGCGAGAACCAAGTCATTGCCGTCGGGCAGTCGCAGGGGAACACCGAAACGCAATTGTGCTGTATCAATCACAGCGCCGTCAGCCGCACTTTTTATGACGATCTGCGCGCTGTCAATACTACTCTCCACGCGGGGGTGATCGGGATCGAAGGAGGCTTGGTAAAACCGGAAACCTTTATAGCGCAGGGGATGGTTCACCTCGATCCTTTTAGTCAATTTCTCCTGCTCGTTCTCCAGCACCGTCAAGATGGTAATATAGGATTTAATATTCCCCCGGTCGTTCTGGATATCGAACTGATTGCGCAGACGGGAGGCTTCAATGGCTTCCACTTGAATGACACCCTCTTCCGGAGAGACTTCAACCTTAAATAGTTCTCCTTTTCCCCGGTCTACAATTTTACCGATTTGATTGTTATCCACCAGCACATACTGGCCGATACCCAGGGGGTGGTAAGTAATCATGAAACTGTCAATGCGGACTGAGAAATCAAAGGAAGAGTCCTTGACCACCTCGCCGGGAAGACCGGCGACTTGTGTATTGTACCCCCCCAGCGACGAAATTATTCCCCCAAGAACCAATCCCAGCATACCAATATGGGCCAATATAGGCCCAATGTACCCCAGGGCGCTGCGTTGTCCGGCTAAACGAATCTCATCGCCGTGCTTTTCTTCGCGATAGCTGAAGAAGGGCGGCATGCTTCGCCGCACCTGATCCGGCAACCGAGAGACATTTAACTTCTTTGCCGAGGGCATTTTTTCAATTTCGACGCTATCCCGAGGCGGGCTAATTCGCATTGATCGAATGACGATAGGGAGGCGATCCAGGATACAAGCGAACAGTGACAACGACAGCAAACCCAAAAGGATCTGGTACCACCAGGACCGATAAGGATCGTGTATTTCCAGAAACGTCAGGAAGTTGAACAAAGTCTTGTTGATCCCCAGTTGCTTCTGCCAGAATTCCTGCCATCCGGGGCCGGAGGCGCGTACAGGATAAAATTCGCCGATGAAGAGCGCCGCAACTGAAACGATGGCAATTATTACCAGCAGAACGATAGCGAACTTCATCGAACTGAACTGCTTCCAAATCTGGGAAAGAAGCGAAGGAGTCTGAGGGTTCTGGTTATTTTCAGTCAAGGTTCATCCTAGATTTTGAGGTGATTTCACGGGCTATACAAGCCATTTTCATGAATGAATTGCGCCACCAGGGGAGGCACAGAATGCTCCAATGCCAATCTATGCGCGCGAATATTCTGGGCGGAAATATCTATTAACGGAGTATGCAGCACGTTGACTTTATCCAAATATTTCTTAAGCGCATCTTCGATCCTGTAGCCAGGCCGGGGTAATATGGCCACTTCTACCGCCGCCAGCAGGTCATCAGGTCGGTGCCAATTCTCCAGATCCAAGAGAGAATCAGATCCCATCAGCCAGATCAGATGGCAACGATCTTCGGTGAATCCCATGTCCCGAAGTTTCGACACAGTGTCAAGTGTCGTACCGGAAAGCCGTTCATCCATTTCGACCGTGCACAACCGGAAACGGCGATCCAGGGGCAGGCACAGTTCCATCAGCTTTGCCCGCAGATCAAAAGAAGTTAACTTTCGGTCGCGCTTATGCGGCGGCCTGACTGCGGGTAAAAAGGCCAGTTGATTCAATTTCAGTTCATCGGCAGCTCCCTGCGCGGCGCGAATATGACCCCAGTGCGGCGGATCGAAACTTCCGCCGAACAGTCCGATATGGTTGGGTCCAGATTCCAGGGATAAACGCATGTCCGTCCCGAATCAAGGATTCAAATCTGGACTGGTGGAATCAGGTGGAGCATCTGAGACTTTCGGTATAGGTAGCAGCGGAGGAGGCCTGCGACTCTCCTCCAACCGTTTACTGATCAATTGAACGGAATCGTCGCCATATTGACTTAAATATTTTGTATACACTCCCACTGCTTCGGAATATTTCTTCATGTTGAACATCGCATCGCCTTTCAATTGCAATGCGGGTTTCGCCCAAAAAGTATCGGCATATAGATCCAACACGCGGTCGAAATAAATAACGGCGGAGGGATATTTTTTCTGGTGGAAATACAATTCACCAGCCCTGAATTCCTTTTTCGCGAGGCGTCCGCGACCGTCATCGAAAGCGCGGTTAATAACCCACTCACCCGTCATCTCTTGGGAAGAGGGAACAACCAATCGAGGCGTCGGAGATCGGTAAATACCGAAGGTGAGCACTTTGAGCATCCAATGTCCAAATCCGGTCTCGTAGTGTGGATATACGACTTTTGTTTCGAAGATATCGGCCTCCTCGAGGGTTTTTTGCCGGGGATGCCAGATTCCCACTGTGACGATTCTACCCAGGGTCTGCCAGGCAGGTACGCGTCGTGTCAAACGGACGTAAACATTTGCGTCGGAATAATCTTCCTTGTAGTTCTGAGCTCCCGCGATGGTTCGTTCAGTAAATTTCTGATCCAGTCCAGCCGAGGGTGAGAGATACGCATTACTCAGCACTATTTTTATCTGAGCTTCCGGCGCTAAATAGCTTTGCGGGGTATTGCGGAGCATGCGGTTGTACTCCGATTCCGCCAAGATGTATTCGCCTAAGGCAAAATGACTTTCCGCCAAGAGGTACTGAGCGCTGTCTATGTTGGTGGAACCTGAGTAATTCAGAGTATAAGTCGTCAATATCTCGATAGCATTCAGATAATTCTCATGACGAAATTGGTTATTGGCTAATTCCCAGAGTTCTTCCTGGCTCATCTTTTCGTCATATCTGACTCGTCCACATCCCCCAAGGATCAGAGTGAAGACTAAAGCCGTTAACGGCAAGCAGGAAATTAGACGGTATGGAGTCATTATATGCCTGATATAGTAAGAATTGAATTTTAGTGCCCACGTTGGAGATAGAGCAAGAGTAGCGCGCCTCCGGCCAGCGCCGTGACCGCTAATGGCGCAATAACTCGACCCCAAAGGCTTTGGCGTTGAACTATGGAAGGCTTGGTACTATCAGAAATTATTATCGTGCTGTCTATATGCAGATGGGTAGAGGCGCCGTTTTCACTCAACGAATCGTAACGCGCGATGGATGAATCATAAGATACAGAAATAGTGGCGTACTCTACCTGGTGTGTTCGTTTATCAGCCAATCCGTTTCTTATGGCAACATGGCTCATTGGTGTCAACGCCGAACCGACGGTTGGAACCAACAAAAACAGCACTATTGCATAATAATAGTCCGTTTTCATCCCAAAGTATCCTTACGCCGACTAACCAGGCTGACCAGTAAGCCTAATAAAGCGATTATCGCCAGGGATACGGGAATCAGCTCGCCATAACGCAAATAGAAAGTCAGCTCTGGGCCGCCGGATTGTATGGTTACCATTTTAGCCCCGCTGACACCATAGGGGATATGATCAAGTACTCGCCCAGCGCGGTCCACTCCCATCGAAATACCGGTGTTGGCGGCGCGTATCAGAGGAAAGCGTGATTCAATGGATCGGAATCGCACCAAGGCAGCGTGCTGATAGGGCCCGGAGCTGTTGCCATACCAGCCGTCATTCGTCAGATTGGCAAGCACCCGGGCGCCCTCGCGGGCAAACGGCTGCACCTCAGTTCCAAAAACTGATTCGAAACAGATCTGCGGAGCGACTTTGACGCCGTGTGAGAGTTCAAAAACGCTGTGCCTCTTTCCCGGTGTAAACTCCGCCTGTCCAAGGTTAAGTTCCCCTAATTGCGGGAACAAACGTTGAAACGGAACTCTTTCGCCGAACGGAACCAGTCGTATCTTATCGTAACGTTGCGGCATGTCGCCGTCAGCGGGAAAGAAGAACGCCGAATTATAGCGAATGGGACCACCGGAAGGTCTCAGCTCGTAATGAGGCGCTCCGGTGAGCACCGGTACACCGATTTGTCGCACGAAATCACGCATGCGCCGCTGATATTCACGCTGATGTCCCAGGTAGACGGGAAGCGCGGTTTCAGGCCATATAATTAAATCTGCTTTTGTCCCGACCAGAGCATGGGTAGTTAGCTTTTCATAAAGATTGAAATTCAGAAGCGGATCCTCGGTCCACTTTGAAGCTGGATCAACATTTCCCTGCACCAGAAGAACCGAAACCTGCGGACCGCCAGGCGGTAAATGACTTAGACGCCAAACTCCCCAGATCGGTCCAGCCATCAACACAAAAATCATGAAAAAGGCCAGACGGCGGTGATTTGCCAGTAGGAAAAAGAGCGCAACGTTTAGACCCATAACCCAGGCGGAAACGAACCGGATGCCGCCCCATTCTGCAATCTGTACTGCCGGCAGAAATCCGATTTGCGACAATCCCAGTTCTTGCCAGGGAAACCCGATTTCAGGTAAGTTTTTGATGACCTCCAGACCCGTCCAGACCGCCGGGAGCAGCAGAGCGGCAGTATCACCCCAGCGGTGATGCAACCAGGCCCAAATCGCTGTAAAGGCCCCCCAGTACAGCGGCACGACAATCAGTATACCTAATAAAGAGAGTGCCGCCAGCGGAAAATCCGCACCGGAATTCATTGCGATCCAATATAACAATCCCGTATTGAATACCAACCCGGCCCAGTAGCCGCGTCGAAAGGCCAATTTCAACGGTAAAGCCCGACCGTTGCGAATGAGTAAGACCAACGAAACCCACGCTACAGGCCAGAGATTGAGTGGAGGGTAGGCCAGCAGGGTCAATAGACCGGAGACTACGAAAGGGATTCGACTGGCGCGGGGAACCATAGGCTCCTCCACTCGAATCTCATACGGAGCCGCCGAGGGATTGATCATCGGGTGCGGGTTAAACTTGGCCTCCCGGTCAGCTTTTCTTGGCGGCCGCTCTATAGATTGCCTCGACGATTTTCAGGATTTGCACAGCCTCTTCGCCGGAAGATAACGGTTGACGATGATGTCGTACGCATTCGATAAAATGTCTTAGTTCGTAACGGAACGAGGAGCGATGAAGTTCCTTGGCCGACAGAGATTTTTCGGGCGTCACATTGACGAGATTGCCATGCATCTCTTTGTCTATGCGCAGAGGGTTGAGAACAGCGCCGCCTTTGGTACCCCAGAAGTGCGCATACGCCTGCGTTTCTGGCGCCGGCAAGGCCCAAGAGGCATGCATCGTGACGATTTTGCCCCCTTTCATTTGGAGTTGGCAAGCGACGGTGTCTTCCACTTCAAATTTCAAGGTGTGACTAAAAGTTTGGGCGGAGATGTTCTCGACCTCATGGCTGTCAATCAACCACAAGGCCAGGTCCAACATCTGCAATCCTATGTCCATGAGCACGCCGCCACCGGAAAGACGTTTATGTGTAACCCAATCGCCACGCGGCCAGCGTCCCTTTTTCTTCAACCAACCGGCTCGCACCATGAACACATCTCCCAGTTCTCCACCGGCAATAAAATTCTTCAAAATCATGGCATCGGGTCGGAACCGATGGTTCATCGCCACCATCAGGATTTGATCGGCGCGCTTGGCCGCTGCAACCATTTTCTCTGCTTCCGATACCTTGCGAGCGATAGGACGCTCCACCATTACCGGCTTTTTAGCTTCCAACGCCATCAGCGAGAGCGCCAGGTGGGAATTGGTAGGCGTCAGGATGATCACGGCATCCACGCTTTCAAGAGCCAATAGGTGTTGAGGATCGCCGAAAAAATGCGGGATGCCGAATTTCTGCGCCACAAAACCGGCTTTGGTACGATCCATATCGCAAATGGCATCCACCAGTACGTCTTCGCACTTTTTAAAGATGGGCAGGTAGACCGTCTGCGCGATGCTGCCCGCGCCGATGATTCCCAACCGAATGGGAGTCTGCTTCTGATTTGTGTAAGGCATCAGGTATTCTGGTTATAGGGATGAATCAATATTTCCTCTTTATTCAGCGGCGGCAAGAATCCCTCCAGATATTCCTGAAGAATGAGAGCCGCTGAAGCTCGATCCACGTTTTCCTTTTTCGCTCGGCGGCCGCGACTGCGCAACAAGTCACCGGCCCTGCGGCTGCTCAAGGCCTCATCCACCAATACGATCTGCCAGCCAATGAGTTCCAGGCGCTGAGCCAGCTCCAGGATCTCGCTGGTGACCGGGCCAGGTTTATCTTCTAATCCTAACGGTAGTCCGATGACGATGGCGCGAGGCTTTTTTTCCTCTAAAATCGGTTTGAGCTGGCGCAGCAAGTCACCCAGGCCGGTGATGATCAGCGTGGTCAAACCGAACGCTATGCTGAGACCCGGCTCTGCAACGGCCACACCAACGCGTTTCCGACCGTAATCCAGCGCAATCAATCCAGCGGCAGCGCTGCCATTAAGTGAAGTCATTTTCACCTTCGGGGCGCTTATCAATCTCTTCATCTAAGCGCGAAACAGAAACCACACCTTTGACGTTTTGCATGCGGCGAATCAGCTTGGTTAAATGAGCCAGATTCTTTACTTTAACAACCATCGTACCCAAAGCTAAAGAGCCTTCTTTTTGCATGTCCAAACCGATAATGTTGATTTCAAGCGGAGATATTGCTTCCGTAAGGTCGTGTAGCAAGTGACGGCGATCTTCCGCTAACAGACGTACGCGGGCGTTGAATTCCTGGTCGCGGTCTACATCCCAATCCACTGCGATGTTGCGATTGCTCTCGTCCATAAGATGACGCACATTTTTACAATCTATACGATGCACGCTAATGCCCTTACCGACTGTAATAAAGCCCGTGATTTTATCGCCAGGCAAGGGGCGGCAGCATTCCGCGAAGGTGATGAGCAGATCATCCATGCCCTGAATTTTGATCCCCTCATCGCCTCCTTTGACGCGACGAATCATGTGCTGGAAAATGCTGCCATCACGCGACGGGCTTACCTTTTTAGCGCTCAGGCGACCCATTACCGACTGCAATGACAGGTCTCCGTTGCCTAGCGCGGCAAAAAATAACTCCTGGTCGTCGAAATTGCTCTCGCGTGCCAACTCTTCGATCTGCTCATTCGTGAATTTTATCCTCAGCCGTTGCAATTCACGGGTCAGTAATTCGCGGCCCAATTTGATACTTTGCTGATACTGGCTGATTTTCAACCATCGTTTGATGCGCGACTTGGCGCGTGCGGATACCACAAAACGCAACCAGTCCTGCGAGGGCTTCTGACTGGCCGAGGTAATGATTTCCACCGTATCGCCGGAATGCAGTTCGGCGTTCAAGGGAACGATCTTTTTATTGACCTTGGCGCCGATACAATGCATGCCGACATCGGTATGAACTGCGTATGCGAAATCAATGGGCGTGGCTTTATGAGGTAAATTGATCAACTTGCCTTTGGGTGTGAAGAGAAAAACTTCGTCAGAGAATAAATCCTGCCGGAGCGTATCCATGAAATCCTGGGCCGAAGCGCTATCGGTTTGGAAATCCAGAAACTGTCGCACCCAGGCAATATGACGTGCCAGGTCGTCGTCTTTGCCCATACCCTCTTTGTAGCGCCAATGTGCCGCAATGCCTTCCTCTGCGATGATGTGCATCTTATGGGTTCGGATCTGCACTTCCACCATGCTGCCACCCGGTCCCCGCACTTTGGTGTGGAGGGACTGATACATATTGCCCTTGGGCATCGCGATGTAATCCGCGAACTTCTCATGAAGAGGTTGAAAGAGCGAGTGCACTACCCCCAGCACAAAATAGCAGTCTTCGACTTTATCAACCAAGATCCGGATGGCCAGCAAGTCGAGAATCTCCTCGAAAGATTTACCGCGTTCGTGGATCTTCTGATAAATGCTATAAAGATGTTTGGCGCGGCCTTGCACTTTTGCTTTGATCCCCAGGCGGCTGAGTTCCACGCGTAGCGGCTGAATGACTTCTTCTATATAGCGATCACGCTCGTCTTTCTTCATAGCCACGAGGGAAGCGATTTCCCGATAGGCTTCATAATCGGTGACCTTGAAGGAAAGATCCTCCAGTTCGGATTTGATGATGGCCATGCCGAAACGGTGCGCCAACGGCGCATAGACTTCCATGGTTTCACGAGCGATGCGTTCTTGCGCCGAACGCGGCAGAAATTCAATCGTGCGCATGTTATGCAGCCGGTCGGCGAACTTGATAACGATGACTCGAATATCCTTCGACATGGACAGCAGCATTTTACGGAAATTCGCGGCCTGCCGCTCTTCCAAGCTTTCAAAACGCAGCTCGGAGATTTTAGTCACGCCATCCACCATCACTGCAACGTCACGACCGAATTCGCGCTCGATCTCCTCGATGGGAATGTTGGTGTCCTCTACAACATCATGTAGTAGTCCACCGGCGATGGCGAGTGCATCCATTTTCAGGTCGGCCAGGATTTTAGCTACCTCCACACAGTGCACAAAGTACGGCTCTTTAGAATAGCGTTTTCGACCTAAATGAGCTTCATAGGCATAACGAAAGGCTTTTTGAATCAAGACGCGGCCGGCCTCGGTCAAATGCGGAGAGATCTTGGCCAGGATCTCGTTCAGATCCTCGATATATTCGCGTTCCACCTGAACAGCCTGGTGTGTGAAGTCCTGCGAAATCATTTTATCCGGTTGTACTCAACGTGTCAATGTTTGCTCTTATTTTTCAACCCCACCGGGGTTGAACCTCAGTAGCCACCGGCGAAGCCGGTGGAATAATTCCACTCTCCCCCACCGACCCTGAGAGGGTCGAACCAATTCGCAGCTATCTTAAATAGCGCTCGTCAAACTCAATCCCTGCATCAACCAACAGGTTCTTCAACTCATCCAAAAACGACATCTTTTGATGGTGCTCCTGCTGATTGCGGATGTATTCTCTTACCACTTCTCTTTCTTGTATGGTCAGCGTGAAGGCTCCGTATCCATCCTGCCATCCGATGAAATTGGGGAACACCTGGTTTTCCTTGATCCATTTGCTGGCTGCCAATTTAATTGACTTGACCAGATCGGCAAGGCAAATGCTGGGGTGCAGATCGCAAAGAATATGCAGATGATCTAGAGTGCCATTAATGCGATAGAGATGGCATTTCTTATTAATGATAATCCCCCAGATATACCCGAATAATTCTTTGTGATTTTCAACGTTTAGTACGGGTGTGATTTCCCGCGTCGAAAAGATGATATGATAATAGATCTGGGTGTAAGTGGACATAGCCATCACCTCAGGTGTTCGACCCAGCCAGGGTCGTTCGGGGAAGACGGTATTGTTCCACCGGCTTCGCCGGTGGCTACTGAAGTGCAACCCTTTCAAGGTTGAGACGAAATTCGCGGTATTGTTCCACCGGCTTCGCCGGTGGCTACTGAAGTGCAACCCTTTCAGGGTTAAAGCATCGTCGCTATATTTTATTGTACCTTAAAACGGATATCCCGATCCCTGTTCCATCTGTTGCAGATACTCCGGAGCTAATTCAGTAAACTTACCGGTTTGCAGGTCGAAACGCACTTTAGCCAGGCCCAATGGGCCATTTCGCTGCTTGGCTACAATGATCTCAGTGGTCGTCAGATCTACAGTTTTTTCCGATTCGGATTCGTAAGTCTGTTTACCATCTTCCTGACCTTGAGCCCCTCTCTGCTTATAGACACCTTCGCGGAAAATGAAAAGAACCACATCCGCATCCTGCTCGATAGCTCCGGAATCGCGCAGATCCGATAGCACCGGCCGCTTGTCGCCCAGGCGGGTTTCAACGGCACGGGATAATTGCGAAAGCACGATAATGGGCACTTGCAGATCCTTGGCAAGGGCTTTCAATCCACGGCTCAGATCGGCGATTTTCTGCTGCTGGCTCTCGAACCGCTTCTCGGACGATTCCATCAATCCCAGGTAGTCTACGATAATCAGACCCACATTGAATTCCGACTTCAAGCGACGAGCGCGCGCGCGCAATTCCATCAGCGATAAAGCCGGAGTATCATCTATGTAGAGTGGTGCTTCGGCCAATTTGCCAATCACTAAAGGCAATTTCTGGAATTTCTTATTGTCAAGCATACCCGAACGCAAGAGTTTAGAATCCACACCGGCTTCAGAACAGAGCATGCGCAGCGCCAGTTGGTGCGAGGCCATTTCCAGCGAAAAAAATCCGACCGCGACTTTGTGATCAACAGCTGCGTTACGCGCCAGATTCAGACTGAAGGCGGTTTTACCCATGGAAGGCCGCCCCGCCAGGATTATCAAATCTCCGGCCTGCCAACCCGCCGTGATCTGATCCAATGCTTTGTAACCCGAATGCACGCCGATGACGCCTTCGTGGTCGCCGCGAATGTTTTCCAACTGCTCAAAGGTGTTCACCAGGAGCGGACCGATGGGTCTGAATCCGCCGGTCTTTTTGAACTGCATCAGCTTGAAGATTTCATTCTCGATGCCGTCCAGCAGTTTATCCACGTCGTCGGGTTCTCCGAAACAATCATTGATGGCGCGGGTGCAAGAGTGGATCATCTTACGAAGCAGTGATTTGCGCAGCACGATGCGGGAATGATGCTCCGCATGAGCCGGACTGGCCACCGAACCGACTACCTCAGCCAGAAACGCCACACCGCCGACATCTTCAAGCTCCTTGCGAGCATTTAAGGCCTCGGCTACTGTATGCAGGTCAATGGGGTCATTGCGCTTGTAAAGCGCCAGCGCCGCCAGGAATATTTTCTTATGAGCTTCCCGAAAGAAGCAGGTGTCGTCTAAAATCTCGAAGACACGCGCGGCGGCTTCCTGGTCGAGCATCATCGCGCCCAGCACCGCCATCTCTACGGGAATGTCGTTGGGGGGCAGGCGGTCAATGGGGGTGTCTTTCCCGCTGCGGGAAGATTCTACCGGTTTAGGCGTGTCAGTTTTATCAGGCATGGTTAAGGTGTTGCTTTCCCTGATTCCACCATTTGATTAAGTAATTTGAAATCTTGATAGGCCTCGGGCATCAAATTTTCATTGCGCAGAAGCGCCGCCGGGTGATAAACAACCCACAAATTGATCCCCGCGAATTGATGAACTCGGCCGCGTAACTGCTTCAGCGGAGCCGTCGTTCCCAATAAGGATTGCCCAGCAATGCGACCTACAGCGACCAGCCATTGAGGCTGAATTAAACGCAACTGTTCCAATAAATACGGTCGACAAGCTTCGAGCTCAGCCGGTAGCGGATCACGGTTTCCCGGCGGCCGACATTTCACCATATTGGCAATGTAAACCTGTTCGCGCTGCCAGCCAACGCTCTCGATCAGCTTGTTCAAGAGTGCGCCGGCGCGCCCCACAAAGGGTTCCCCTCGCTTGTCCTCTTCCGCTCCCGGGCCTTCGCCAATGAAAACAACTCTGGCGTCCTGCCGCCCCACTCCGAAAACGAACTTCGTGCGACCGGTTCCCAGGTCACACCTCAAGCAGCCCTTGATCGTCTCGGACATCTCCTGCAAACTGAAGTGTGGCGTATAAGGCGGGTAAGGATCCAAACCGGATGTGGATAAATCCGAGGTTGAAGATTTGGCGAGCGGGATTGGGGGCATTTTCGATCCTTCGGTTTGGGGCGACAAGAACAGCTCTTTCTCGTAATACGAGATAAATTCTAAATAGCGGATAGCGCGCGCCAAGGGAAAATCATCCGGTGGGTCCATAGAATTATAACGGTGAAGATACTGTTTGATGTGGGAAACTTACACGCGGGTCAGGGTGGTGCTGCGGGTGGTCAGGAGATCCTGCACCCGATCAAGAATGATGCCTGCCATCTGCTCTTTGGGGATAGCCGGCAAGGATTGTTCGGACCCATCAGCGCTTATTAAAGTGCCCTGAATCGCAGGGCTGCCGATACCAACGTCGGCGGCGGGACGGGGGTGGTTCAGAACGATTAAATCAAGTTTTTTCTCTTTTAGTTTGTGTCGAGCATTTTCCACACCGTTATCAGTCTCCAGCGCAAAACCGACAAACACACGGTCACCTTTCTCCGAAGCCAACTTCTTGAGAATGTCAGTAGTTCTTTTTAACTCGAGGGAAAAAACTTCGCCGGTTTTCTCTTTCTTGATTTTTTGAGGGTGAACATGCTGTAGCATGAAATCAGAGGGTGCGGCTGCCATGACCAACACTTGACTGTCGGGGAGATGCTCGCGGACAGTCGTCAACATTTGGGCTGTATCCACAACGGTTATTATCTTAACCCCGGGGGGTGCTGTAAGCGATGACGGCCCGGCGACCAGGAAAACTTCGGCACCGCGCCGACGGGCTTCGGCTGCCAGAGCGTATCCCATCCAGCCGCTGGATTGGTTACTTAGAAAACGAATGGGGTCCAGGAATTCACGCGTCGGTCCGGCGGTAATAGCGATCGTTACACCCCTTAGCGGGCCCAGTGGTGTCAATATGGAGCAAATGCGATCAAAGATCGCCGATGGTTCGGGAAGACGACCTACTCCCGGGTCTTCGGAAGGATGAGCCATAGCTCCATGCTCTGGCTCAAGGATGAGAACCCCCCGTTCGGCCAGCGTCCTGACGTTCGCCTGAACCGCTGGATGCGCCCACATGTGCGGATTCATGGCCGGACAAACCAGCAACGGGCACTGCAGCGCCAAAACGCTGGTGCTGATCACTTCATCAGCCAAACCTGACGCCAATTTCCCAATCATGTCTGCTGTAGCTGGAGCGACAACCATCAAGTCGGCATTGCGAACCAGATCCAAATGCCCGCGGCCGATTTCTTCAGAAGCAAACATATCCAGCGCCACTTTGCGCCCCGTCAGCGCTTCAAAGCTAATCGGGCCCACGAATTGCGTGGCGGCGTGGGTCATCAAAACTTGCACTGAGGCGCCGGCCTTAAGCAGCAGACGGGCAAGTTCGCAAGCCTTGTAGGCCGCAATCCCGCCCGTAATTCCCAAGAGAATGTTACGATTTCTTAGCATCCTCATCTTTCGTGTGGTACTTCAAATCACCCATTAATAGCTCGTTCATCGCCAAGACTGTCGGCTTCTCAAACTGCGGTAGTCGGGGCGTATCATCATCATCATCTTCAAAGGGTCGGCGAGTCGGAATCTCTTCCTCGACTTCTTCCGACTCCGGACGGACTTTAGCGGCCAGGAATTGTTCGATGATGCGAGCCTGCTTTTGCCCGATCTGACGCGCCCGCTGCGACATCACGATAATAGCTTCGTAGATATTGTCAATCTGGTCGCGAAAATCTTCCGCCAGAAAATCCCGCTTCAAATTTGTGCCTTTAGATCGGAAGAGC
>JAGVQJ010000155.1 GCA_020051775.1 Calditrichota bacterium
CTCTCTGTATTAACAAAAAGTGCTGCTGCGTATTTAGTAAATTGGCACCAAGTGCCTCCGACAACTTTTTGGAATATATTAGCGATTCCATTATTCTATTATTCTGAAGAAGAGAATGTCCAGTGGGAACCTGTTTTTGGGAATGGAATTGTCTTAGAAGACGGGATTAATATTTGGGTTAGAAGATGGCCGAATGATGACAGAGCACTTATTTATCAAATGGATTTAATGACGATTATTTTTAACTTTAGATTTTCTTCCGGATCAGCATCTGGTGAATTTTTCGAAAAAACATGGATAAAGAGATTCGATTTTGCTCAACGCTTCATATTTAAGTCAAACCGACTTACTGACTTAGTTGGATACGAATGGTCAAAGCACGAAGTAAAATAAATTTATTAAATCCTTAGCGACATTGTGCCTTTGCGCGAAAAAACTAAACCCCAAACCCTAATCCCTAAATCCCATGAAAATCCTCGTCACCGGCGGAGCCGGATTCATCGGGTCGCACGTGGTGGACCTGTTCCTGAAAGACGGACACAACGTTACTATCCTTGACAACCTGTCCACCGGCAAGCGCGAAAACGTGCCTAAAGGCGTGCGTCTGGTCGAGATGGACATCTGCCACCGCGATGTAGACCGGCTGTTCGCCGAAGGCCAATTCGACGTCGTCAACCACCACGCCGCGCAGATTGACGTGCGCAAATCGGTCTCCGATCCGATCTTCGACGCTCGCGTCAATATCCTGGGCAGTCTGAATCTGCTGGAATGCGCCTTGCGGCACGGCGTCAAGAAATTCCAGTTCGCCTCCACCGGCGGAGCGCTTTACGGCGAGCAGGACTATTTCCCCGCCGATGAGGAACATCCGATTCGGCCGCTGTCGCCTTATGGGATCTGCAAATTCACCGTCGAACGGTACATGTTTTATTACCAGCAGGTGCATGGCCTGGAATATGTCGCCCACCGCTACGCCAATGTCTACGGCCCCCGACAGAATCCGCATGGCGAGGCCGGCGTGGTCGCCATCTTCTGCGACCGATTGATATCCGGGCGGGAGGCGGTCATCAACGGCGACGGCAAGCAGACGCGCGATTATGTCTACGTCGAAGACGTGGCACGCGCCAACTTGCTGACGCTGGACAAGTCTCTCAATGGCGCGGTGAACATCGGCACGTCTATCGAAACAGACGTCAACGCCGTCTTCCAGATTCTGAACCAGGCGGGGAATTTTGGTGCGCCCGAAGTGCATGCTCCAGCCAAGAAGGGCGAGCAGATGCGCAGCGTCATCAACTGGTCGAAAGCTCATGAACTGCTGGGATGGAAACCGCAGATGAACCTGGACGATGGCCTGAAACGCACATTGGAATTTTTCCAAAGATGAGCTATTCGCTAACGATTATCGGTTCCGCTTCCGGCCAGCCTGTACCCGACCGAGCGCACGCTTCACTAGCGCTGCATCGTCCCGGTGAAATACACCTCTTGGACGCCGGCGAAGGAGCCTGTTCGGCTCTATTGCGCTGGGGATTGGATCCTTTAGCGGTGAAGAGCATTTTCATCACGCACACCCATCCCGATCACTGCGTCGGGATCTTCATGATCTTGCAGTACATGCACATGAAGGAACACCCGGGGCCGGTGATTATCTACCTTCCCGAGAGCGCCATAACGCCTTTCCAAACCATTTTGAATCAGTTTTACCTCGTACCCGACCAGATCAACACGGAATATTTGCTGCTGCCTCTAAACCATCGGCATGAGCTGAACGATACCTGGTTGCTGGAGACTTTCCCGACACAGCATTTGAAGACGTGGGAAGAGCTGAGAATACCCGGAGTAGGAGCGCAAGCGTATGCTTTTCGAGTCAGCAGTTCGGAACATTCGTTATTCTATTCAGGTGATATTAGCGACTTCGGGGATATTGCGAAAGCTGTGAACAAAGACGACCTCCTGATTTTAGAAGGCGCACATATTGACGTAGATAAGGTACTGAATTGGGCTTTGAAAACCGGCCTGCGACGACTTGTGCTGACGCACATCTTGCCTGGATCCGTTTCGGTAGATGCCATAAAAATTTCTTCGGCCCAGGTTCGAGGTCTTGAAATCCTTGTAGCGCAGGACGGGATGACTTTATCATTCTGACATGGCCAATCACAAAGACTCATTACAATTACAGGCGGAGGTAGCGAGTTCCGGCCTGGTCGGCGAATCCCCCCAGATGCGCCAAGTGAAGGCCGTCATCCGGCAGGTCGCGCCTACCGATATTACGGTATTGATCACCGGCGAATCCGGCACTGGCAAAGAGCTGGTCGCGCACGCCCTCCATGATCTATCGCTGCGCGCCCGCTTTCCCATGATTACCGTCAACTGCGGCGCGATACCCGAAGGCATTTTCGAGAGCGAAATTTTCGGACACATGCGCGGCGCCTTCACCTCCGCCGACCGCACCCGCAAGGGCTACTTCGAGATGGCCAACGGCGGCACTGTCTTTCTGGACGAAATCGGCGAAATGCCCCTTGATGCCCAGGCCAAGATCCTGCGCGTCATCGAGATGGGGGAATTCATGAAGGTCGGATCCTCCCTGCCGGAAAAAGCGAATGTACGCGTAGTCGCGGCCACCAACCGCGATTTGACGGAAGCGGTTTCCGTGGGGCTTTTCCGCCAGGATTTGTATTTTCGCTTAAAAGCCGTCAACATATACCTGCCACCTGTACGCGAACGCCGCGATGATATTCCGCTTCTGGTGGATCTTTTCCTAAATCAAATCAGCCGCCGGCACACCATCCCCCGCCCCCAGATCACGAGCGGCGCGGTCGCTTTGTTGAAAAACGCCTATTGGGAAGGCAACGTTCGCGAGCTGAGCAATTTCCTGGAAAGCTTGGTGATTCTGGAACGGGGGAATGCTTTGGACGAAACGGTCGTGGGGCGCTACCTCGGTCAGAGCGCCCGCTCCTCCGCTTATTTGCCGGTGCACATCCCGCGTGGTTCCGCCGCAGGCATGGATCGCGACGTTTTAATGACCCTGCTGCTGGATGTCAGACGGGATCTGGATGAGATTAAAAGTTACCTGTTTCACCGTGGGGGCTTTCCTGCGCCGCCGCCACCTTCCCCATTTTTCACAAATGGAGAAGTGATCTCCGAAGATGTCCCGGCCGTACCCACTCTGGATGAGTTAGAAAAAGATCAGATTCAGAAAACCTTGCGCGAAGCCCGCGGCAACCGCCGCAGAGCGGCCTCCACTCTGGGTATCAGCGAACGCACGCTCTACCGCAAAATCAAAGAATATGGATTGTGAGCATGTTTCACATAAAGACGCAAAGACGCGAAGAAGATAATCCGTTAAATCCGTTTCATCCGTTTAATCGGCGATTCAGACAATATAGCCTTCCATTCTTACTGTTCCATCTCCTTCTCCCCGGATGCATGAAATACTCCTTCACCGGAGCGGTTCCCACGCACTTGAAAACGGTGGCGGTGCCCTTGGTGAAAAATCAGACAGCCGAGTATGGCGTGGTGGAACGCCTCACCGATGCTTTGGTCAGCCGCATCCAGCGCGATAATTCGCTGAAAATTGCCGACCAGGGCTCCGCTGACGCTATTTTACGCGGAACTTTAGTACGAGTGGAAGACGTACCCTATACTTATTCCGGCCAGGAACAGCCCTCCTCTTTCCAGGTGAATGATTATCGTCTGACTCTGGTGCTGAAAATAGAATATTTCGATCAGACCAAGAACGAAGTCATCTGGAATCAGGAATTTCGCAATTGGGGAACTTATACGCATACTACGGGCGCTCCCGATGAGCGCGAAGTCGGCTTTGAGGGAGCCATTACCAAGGTGGCCGACGACGTAGTTAACCAGATGGTGTCAGGCTGGTGAAATGAACCTACAACTTGCCCAAGTAGAATGGGTCCCGGAAGTTGCGGACCTGTTGCGCCGTGGCGGCGTGATTGTGTATCCCACTGAAACCGTTTACGGATTGGGGTGCATTGCAGATGATGCCCGCGCCGCTGAACGCATCGCCGTAATTAAAGGCTCTCATGAACAGGCCTCCTTCCTAATCTTGGTGCACGAATTCGAGATGATCCTGAATTACGCGGCTAAAATACCGGATTCGGCAAGGGTCCTGGCCAAGGCTTTCTGGCCAGGTCCGTTAACCCTGATCCTGCCGGCTCTGCCGGAGTTACCGTCTCTGTTGAAAGGTCCGACCGGTGGTGTGGGTCTGCGCGTCAGCCCGCACCCGTGGGCGCGCGCCCTGGTGGAAGAATTGGGCGTCGGTTTGGTCAGCACCAGCGCCAATTTGCATGGCCGCCCGGCTCCGGTTTCTTTAATGGAACTTGACCAGCAGGTGGGCGATCAAGCCGATCTGATTATTGATGGCGGCGCTCTGGCCGGAGTGCCCTCCACAGTATTGGATCTATGCGTCGAACCCCCACTCTTGCGCCGGGAAGGCGCTGTTTCCCGGGCAGCGATTGAGGCCGTGGTGGGGAAGATAGGGTAAAAATCGCGAGCAGAAACCGATTAATGTCAATCAAGGATAAGCTGTGCCTCTAGGTCCCGACGGAAAATACCAGGTGATGTTCACGTGCACGGCCAACATCTGCCGCAGCCCCATGGCCGAAGCTCTGCTGAAGCAGAAGGTGACGGGACTGTTGAAAAAACGCTTGCGCGTCGTCTCCGCCGGCACGCACGCCCTGGAGGGGCAGCCCTCCACCATGCGAGCGCAACAAGCCGCCTCTCGCTTCGGTGTGGATCTATCCGGCCACCGCTCACAACCAACCACGCCCTGGCTGCTAAGCCATAGCGATCTGATTCTGGCGATGGATAAAAGCCACGTCGAAGCCATTCGCCGTTTGGATCCCCAGGCCGCGGAACGCACCTTCCTGTTGAAGGAATTCGGACTGCCGCCGGATCATCCCGGGGGCCTGCTTTTCGTAGACGATCCCATTTCCGGCGACGATACCACGTATGCCCAAGTTTATCAAGATCTGGTTGAAGAAATTATCAGGATTATTCCTCTTTTGGAGAAGGTCGTAGCTCGTGTGGGATGACGTTCCCAAATCCGTATTAGTGGTGCAAACCGCTTTCATTGGCGATGTGGTTTTGACTATCCCATTGCTGGAGGGGGTTAAAATTCTCTGGGCCGAAACCGCGTTGGACGTGATGGTGCGTCCTCCTGCCGATAACCTTTTGGAAACTCTTCCCTTCGTCCGGAATATTTGGGTTTACGACAAGCTCGGGCGCGACCGCGGTCCGACCGGTTTCATGAAATGGCAAAATTGCCTGTTTCGGCAAAAATATGATCTGGCCATAGTGCCGCACCGGTCGCTGCGCAGCGGGTTGCTCGCACGGCTGGCACGCATCCCTGTGCGTTTGGGATTCGACCGCGGGGGCGGACGTTTTATGCACACGCAGAAGTTGCCTTATCATGGCTACCTGCACGAGATTCAGCGCAATTTGCAGCTTCTGTCTCCCTTTGGCCCGTTACCCCAGGTGGACCCGCCTGTGGTGCTGCCGAGTGAGGCTGACGTCCAGATTGTGGATGCCAAAGTGGGTTGGATCGAGAATTTGACGATTGCCTTGGCGCCGGGTTCAGCCTGGTTCACCAAGCGCTGGCCTGACGCTTACTACCTGGCATTGGGTAGGAAGTTGGCGGCTTCCGGCTGCCGCGTACTCCTGTTTGGCGGGAAGGAAGACCGCGAATTATGCCGTCAGATTGCAGCCGGGATTGGTCCTGCAGCTATGGATCTGTCGGGAGCGCTGACGCTGCGCCAGTCGGTGGAAGCATTGCGGCGGTGCGCACTGCTGGTGACCAATGACAGCGCGCCAACTCACCTGGGTATAGCTGCCGGTACTCGCGTCCTGACATTGTTCGGTTCCACGATCCCCGAATACGGTTTTGCGCCGCTCGGCCCCAGAAGTAAAACTCTGGGAATCGAGATCTATTGCCGGCCCTGCACGGATCATGGCCGCCGGGATTGCCCGCAGCGCCATTTTCGCTGTCTGAGAGAGATCACTGCGGATCGAGTTCTGGCAGAAATCCGGCAAATGTTGGAGGTTTCCTGACGTTATCCGGTTTTACCTTCGTTCGCAATGCGATAAAGTACGATTACCCGGTTTTAGAGTCGCTGCAATCGCTGTTGGCGCTCTGCGACGAAGTCATTGTAGCCGTGGGGAAATCTGAAGATGGCACTCGCGATTTGGTTGCCAGTTTGAATGATTCCCGTCTTCGGATCGTGGATACAACCTGGGACGAATCCTTGCGCGAGGGCGGGCGTGTACTCGCAATCCAAACGGATCTTGCCTTGTCACACTGTCGGGGGGATTGGTGTTTGTACCTGCAAGCAGATGAAGTGCTTCACGAATCCGAGCATGATCAACTTCGATCCGAGATTGAAGCCGTGCTTGGCAATCCGCAAGTCGAAGCGCTGGTTCTGAACTATTATCATTTCTATGGCAGTTATGATTACGTCGGTAAAGGAAGGCAGTGGTATCGCCGGGAAATTCGCGCCTTCCGCAACAGTGGGGACATCGTTTCCTGGCGCGACGCTCAAGGGTTTCGCCGCCGGGATTTTCGGGGTTCTTTCATCAAGCTCCAGGCTCGGAAATCCGATTGTCACGTGTATCATTACGGCTGGGTAAAGCATCCGCGCTTACAACAGGAAAAACAGCGCTTTTTTCACCAACTCTGGCACGACGATGAATGGATCGCTCGGAATTTCCAGGATTTAGATGAATTCGATTACCGTTCTGCCTTCGCAGTGGATCGTTTCACGGGAACTCACCCGGCGATCATGATCCCTCGCCTTGAGAAAGCTCGATCCTGGACCGCTCGGTTCGATCCAACTCGCCTGGCGCGGCCCTCATATTGGCAAAGGGTCTTGGATGGCTTCGAAAACCTCACGGGTGCGCGATTAGGCGAATACCGGAATTTTGTAGAGGTACAGTGAAGATCTTGGAGGTTTGCTTCTCCCCCATGATAGGGGGTGGAGAACTATACTGCCTTAACACCTCCCGGCAATTGCAGGAACGCGGCCACGATATTTTTCTGTGGATGACCTCGGGGTCCCCAGCCACCGATCATCCTTTGGTCCAGGGGATGAGAGTACAGATATCGCCGGCTCCCGGATATTTCAATCCAATATTCACATGGAAAGCGATCCAGTTTGTAAAGGATCAAGGTATTGATCTGATTCATTTTCACCGCTCGGCGAATATAGCGGCGTTTGCGGCTATAAGAAACGTGCCACTGGTGTTGACGCAGCACATCGCCTCCAACCGGCCCAAGAAGGATCTCTTCCACCGCTGGGTTTATGGCCGTCTGAACTTGATGCTGGCGATAACACCTCAGGTGCGGGACTGCGCCTGGAAAGCGCTCCCGATTAGTCAAGAGAAAATTTCCGTGTTGCCTTACGGCATTGACGCCGATAATCTGCTGGCGCGACGTGGCGATCCAGTACAAACACGCCGGAGCTTGAATCTCCCCGAGGACGCTTTAGTCATCGGATTAGTCGGCCGCCTGGATCCCCCAAAGGGTCAGGCAGTACTATTGAAGGCCTTTGCCACTCTCTGCCACCAAAATTTGCAATTATATTTATTGCTGGTGGGGGGGACCGATCAGCATAGCCGGGGCTATGACCACTATCTGGAGAATCTGGCGCGCGAATTGGGAATCGCTGAACGAGTTCGTTTTACCGGGTTTCAAGCTGACACCGCTCCGTTTCATGCGTGCTTGGATCTGTTCGTTTTGGCCTCTGACGAGGAGACTTTCGGGCTGGTGCTGTTGGAAGCGATGGCTCAAGGGAAACCCATCATCGCCACGAACGCCGGTGGTGTGACGGGTATCATTCAGGATGGTGTCAACGGCTTGCTTATAGCTCCTCGGGATGAACTGGCGTTGGCGCAGGCTTTGACCAGGATGATCGAGGACGAGAATCTACGTCGCCGCCTCGCTGAGGCGGGGGCGAAATCGGTGCGCGAGAAGTACACCCTTTCACGCCATTTGGGACGCCTGGAAAAACATTTCACAGAGTTGATACAACGTTGAAGTTATTTTCTAATTCGCAGATAAATGTTTACCGTTCTCAATTAATGATTCATGGAGCGCTATGACTTTATCGGTCTGCATGATTGCTCATAACGAAGAGGATAAAATTGGCGAAGCCTTGGAAAGCGTGCGTTTTGCCGATGAGCTCATTATCGCCGACTGCGGCAGTCAGGATGAAACCGCCCTGATCGCTCGGGCTTACCATGCTCGAGTCTTTTCGCGACCCAACTTGGCAAATTTGAACGTCAATAAAAATTTTACCTTCGATCAAGCCTCCGGCGACTGGATACTCTGTCTGGATGCGGATGAAGTGGTGCCGCCGGAAAGCGCCCGTGAAATCCGCGAACTGCTGCAGCACTCCGCCGCGGAGGCGGGTTTTATGCTGCCGCGCCGCAATTATTACTTCGGGCGATTGATGAGACATGGAGGTCGCTTCCCTGATTGGCAACTGCGCCTTTTCCGCAGAGGTTTGGGGCGATTTCCCACCCGGCACATTCACGAACGCCTGCAGATAACGGGAACCATAGGCCGTCTGGTTCACTCCTTGGATCACTATCCCTATCAAACGCACGAAGAGTGCCAACGCAAATTGGATCTCTATACCTCCTTCGAAGCGTTGCGCTTGTTCAATGAAGGGATTCGACCTTCAGCGCTGAATGCTTTGAAATATACGACTTGGTTGCCCCTGCAGCGGTTCCTCAATCGCTACTTGCTTAAAGGCGGCTTTCTGGATGGCCGACCTGGTTGGGAAGCGATTTTAATGGATATGCGGAACTACCGTATAAGGTACCGAAAACTTGGCGAGATAAAAGAAAAAAGTCCCAGAAAGAATGAGTATCACACTGGCTGAAAGTCGCCTCCCGCAGCGCGTTCTGCTCTGTCGTACGGATCGCTTGGGCGATTTAGTTCTGGCGTTGCCTTGCGCGAATCTGGTTAAAACGATTTTCCCACACTGCCAAGTTGACCTGCTGGTAAGCGCCTATACAGCCCCAGTAGCTCGCCTGTTTACCGGAGCGGATCATGTTCTCGAAGTAGAAGATATCGGTCTCTCACGACGTCTCCGCGCCGGGAATTATAATACCGCTATCGCTCTCTTCCCGAGTTTTTCCATCGCTCGAGCGCTGGTTGCGGCTCGCATCCCCAACCGCGCCGGTATAGCTTATCGCTGGTTTTCCCCCTTGTTCACTTACCGGCATCCAGAACACCGCAAACAGAACTTGAAACATGAAGCCGAGTATAATCTCTCCCTGACTTACGCAGCGCTTGCTCAAGAAGGGCGTTGGGAAGAGGTTCTTTCGCCGGATCGGCTTTTTCCCTTGAATTTGAAAGCGCCTGAGGAGGCGATACAAAGAGCGGCCGGATGGATCAATGCCACAGCGGGCGAAAAAGTAGTCGCCCTTCACCCCGGTGGCAGCGGTTCCGCTCGTCGTTGGGGATCGCAATCTTACGCTGAGTTGGCGGGAAGGTTGGGCCAACGGCCGGATCTCCGCTTGGTAGTAACGGGCGGAGTGGGGGAGAAGGAGTTGTGCCATATTATTACCCACTCGGCAGGAGCTCGCGCTGTCAATCTTTGCGGTCGGCTCAATCTGCCGGAACTGGCGGCACTCTTTCGCCGCTGTGATCTATTAATTACCAACAGCACCGGACCTTTGCATCTGGCCAGAGCCTTGGGTTGTAAGGTTTTAGGGTTGTTCCCGAACGATTCGAGTATGACTCCTAAGCGCTGGGGGCCGTACGGCCTGCCCGAAAGTGTACTGACAGCTCCGGCCGGGCAGAGGATGGAATATTTAGAGCCTCTTTCCGTCATGATGCATGCTCTGGATCAGTTGGAGTTACTGAAGTGAACGTCTGTCTGGACGCACGAAAGCTTTGGGACTCCGGCATCGGCACCTATATCCGCGGTTTGCTGGAAGGCATGGCCGATCTGGAAAAAAGCCCCCATTGGGATTTCATTCTGAGGCCTGACGCGGTGTTGCCTGCTGGAGTTCGTTCGCAGACTGAACGGATCATGACGAGCAGCGCAGGCAATTATTCAGTAGCTGAGCTATTTATTATCTCGCGCCTGGCTAACAGATGCGGGTCAGATCTTTTCCATGCTCCCCATTATGTGATTCCGGTGAGATTAAACCTGCCGCTGGTGGCAACGGTACACGATCTGATCCACCTGAAATTCCCGCAGTATTTTTCACCCATTCAGCGCGCTTATGCCCGCTGGATGCTGGGTCGAGTGGGGCATAATGCGAAATTTATCCTAACAGTTTCCCAGCATTCCAAACAGGATTTGGTTAACGCGCTGCATATTCCACCCGAGAAGATTGTCGTCACCTACAGCGGCGTTTCGCGCCGATATTTTCAGGCCGTATCACAGGAGGCGGTGGGAGGTTTCCGGAAACAATACGGTCTGTCTAAAGACTATCTATTATACATCGGGAATCTGAAACCCCATAAGAACGTCTCCGGTTTAATCGAAAGCTGGAATCGGTTGCCTGATTCGATCCGGCCTCCCTTGGTGATACTTGGATCTCATACCGATCAATATCCTGAATTAGTGCGTCAGACGAGGGAGTTAGGTCGTAGCAAAGAGATTACCTTCCGGGCGGATATGCCCGACGAGAACATGCTATTGTTGCATCACGGCGCCGCGGCTTATGTGCAACCCTCCTGGTATGAGGGATTCGGCTCGCCTCCCCTGGAGGCAATGGCCTGCGGACGACCGGTGGCCGTGTCCAACCGTGCTTCGCTGCCCGAAATTGCCGGACCCGCCGCTCTGATGTTTGATCCAGGCGACCGAGAGCAGATGACTACAGCCCTCCAAAGACTGTTGACCGATAGTCAATTACGAGCAGATCTGGTACAGAAGGGGCTACTACGGGCTCGCGAGTTTGATTGGCCTTTGATCGCCAGTCGTACTTTAGAGGTTTACCGCAAGGCGCTCGGGGAATTATGAAACTGCGAGGCAACCCCAAACTGAAGTCAATGGATCGGCTGGTGCTGGGCACCTTGATCTGGCTGTTTAGACGTCTGATACACCTCCGGCCGATTCCTCCTAACCCGACCCGCGTTCTTCTCATTAAATTAAACGCTATCGGCGATACTCTATTATTCCTGGCGTTGGCCCGCATCATCAAGGAACTTAATCCCGCTATTCGGGTGGATTATTTGGGGAGCGAACTAAATCGTCCCGTCTTGGAACGGTGCCCCTATATTGACCACTTGCATCTGCTGGAACTATCCCGTTTGTTGCCGCGGCCAACCGGTTTTTTTAGTTTGGTGTCAAAACTACGCCGGACACATTATAGCGTGGCCATTGATGGCAGCCAGTGGGCGCGCCTACCGGCTCTGACCGCCCTTTTGTCGGGCGCCGAGACTACGATCGGCTTTGATACACCGGGATATCACAACCGCACAGCGGCATTCCGATACACCGTCCCGCACCGCCGAGAGGGCCATGAAATTGACTCCTTCCTGAGTTTGCTTAAGCCTCTGGGAATCAGACCGGAGGCCGAAGATCGCCGGGGTGAGTATCACGTATCACCTGAGGACCGGCGGCGTCTTGAGACTCTGTCCCTGCCGCCTTCCCCTTGGATTGTCATGCACCCGGGTTGCGGTTATCATGGCCGACCCCGCCAGTGGCCAGTGGTGAATTACATCGAGCTTGCTCGTCGGCTGATGGCCTCATTTCCAGAATCCTCCATCATCCTGACAGGGCAGGGGGTTGAGGCAGATTTGTGCACCGAAATCAATTTGGGTGCGCCGGTGGCGGCGCATAACTTCGCCAACCGTCTGGATTTTCATCTCACCGGCGCTTTATTGGAAAAATCATCATTGCTGATATGCGGAAATACCGGCATCATGCACCTGGGAGCTGCTCTCGACATTCCGCTGGTAGCTTTGCATGGCCCTACCGATTCCCGACAATGGGGACCGCTATCTGGGAAAGCAGTTGTGATTCGATCGCGGAAATCCTGCGCACCGTGTCTGTACGTTTGTGACGATTTTTTTTGTGTTGAGCCCAGTTGCATGAAAGAGATCAGTGTAGAAGAAGTTTTCGAGGCCTGTCACAGCCTCCTGGCGGGAAGCGAGACGAATTAACTATGAAACTGCGAGGCAACCCCAGATTAAAGATCTTGGATCGGCAGGTGCTGGGCGCACTGATCTGGCTGTTTCGACGTCTGATACGCTTCCGGCCGATTCCTTCTAACCCGACCCGCGTTCTTCTCATTAAATTGAACGCTATCGGCGATACTCTATTATTCCTGGCGTTGGCCCGCATCATCAAGGAACATAATCCCGCTATTCGTGTGGATTATTTGGGGAGCGAACTAAATCGTCCCGTCTTGGAACGGTGCCTCTATATTGACCACTTGCATCTGCTGGAACTATCCCGCTTGTTGCACCGACCAACTGGAATTTTTAGCTTGCTCGCCAGACTACGCCGGGAAGACTACAGCGTGGCGATTGACGGCAGCCAATGGGAACGTCTGCCGGCCTTGATTGCCCTTTTGTCGGGCGCGGAGACTACCATTGGCTTTGATACGCCGGATCATCATAACCGCTCAGCGGCATTTAAATATGCCCTTCCGCATCGCCGCGAGGTGCATGAAATTGACTGCTTTCTGAGTTTGCTTGAACCTTTGGGGATTATACCGAAGCCTCAAGATCGTCGGGCCGAATATCACGTATCTCCTGATGACAGGCAGCGTCTTGAAGTCTTGCCTCTGCCAACACCTCCCTGGATTGTCGTACATCCGGGTTGCGGGTCTCATGGCCAACCCCGCCAGTGGCCGGTGGCGAATTACATCCAGCTCGCCCGGCGGTTGAGCGCCTCTTTCCCCGGCGCCGCTATCATCCTGACTGGGCAGGGCGATGAAGCCGATTTGTGCGCCGCAATTAACTTGGGTGTGCCGGCGACAACGCACAACTTCGCCAACCGCTTGGATTTCCATCTCACCGGGGCATTATTGGAAAAATCATCATTGCTAATATGCGGGAATACCGGCATCATGCACTTGGGCGCTTCGCTTGAGGTTCCACTGGTAGCCCTGCATGGGCCGACGGATCCTCGTCATTGGGGGCCTCTATCGGAAAAAGCGGTAGTCATCCAGAGTCCAAAATCCTGCGCGCCCTGTCTGTATCTCGGATATGAATATAATTGCGAATGCCCACGTTGCATGGAAGAGATTGGGATTGAAGAGGTCTTCGGCGCTTGCCAAAGCCTTTTGGCGGGAAGCGAGTTAAAGCATGGCTCGTAAAACGCAAGGTTCACGCGCGGAAGTGCTGTTCCCTTTGGCCGCCCTGTTGTTGGACGCTCTGGCGGTGGTGATCAGTTTTAATTTGGCTTACTGGTTGCGATTTTATTCGCCATTAACGAGGATTATGCCTTTACAGTGGGGCATTCCGGAGCAAAGTTATTATCTGGTCTTTTCCTTTATAACCGTGCCAATTTTCCTGCTAATTTTTGCGACTCGAGGGCTTTACGGCTTACACCACCGTGTTTCCATTTTGGATGAATTTAACCGAGTGGTGAAGTCAACGTTATTGGTTCTACCCTGGCTGTTCGCGACGGCCTTTTTCTATCGCGAAATCTCTTACTCCCGCGCGGTGTTCGCTATGATCGCCGTGATCTCCGTGGTGGTGTTGACCATTGAACGGGCCATTATCCAGAGTGTGCAAAGAAAACTCTATCGTCATGGGATAGGAGTGCTGAGTGCCGCCATTTGCGGAACCGGTAACCTGGCGCAGAGCATTCACAACCGGTTGCAGGGCAATCCCTCGCTGGGATATTTCAGCCTCGGGTTCATTAGTGTGGATGATCATGAGCCGAAAGTCAAACCTCTGCTGGGCAGCTACAGCCAAATTCAGGAAATCCTCACGCGGGAGAGCCCCGACCTGCTCATCATCGCCCTCGACCATTCCGAACGACCGCGCCTGGAAGAAATTGTGCGCTACTGCGAGGGTATTGACCTGGATTTCCTCTTCGCTCCCGATCCCGTGGTGGTCATGGAGAGCAAAGCCCAACCCGAAACCATCGCCGGGCTGCCTCTGCTGAAAATCAAGGAATCGCCCCTCTTCGGCTGGAAGGGCGTGGTCAAACGTGGCTTCGATCTCGGTTTTTCATTTGCAGCTTTGGTCATCGCCGGCCCCATTCTGGCGCTGTTGGCCCTTTTAGTCAAACTGGATTCACGCGGGCCGCTGCTGTATTCCCAGGAAAGGATCGGCTTGGATGGGCATAGTTTTCGCATTCACAAATTTCGCACCATGATTCCCGATGCCGAGAAAGCCTCCGGGCCGGTTTGGGCGCACCAGGGTGATCCCCGCACTACGCGAGTGGGGAAGTGGTTACGCCGGTTGTCGCTGGATGAACTGCCCCAGTTATTCAACGTTATCAAGGGGGATATGAGTCTGGTCGGTCCCCGTCCGGAACGACCGCACTTCGTAGGGCAATTCCGGAAAGTGGTGCCGATGTACATGGAACGCCACCGCGTCCGATCCGGTATAACCGGCTGGGCGCAAGTCAACGGGCTGCGAGGCAACACTTCCATCGAAGAACGCACCCGTTACGATGTGTATTACGTGGAAAATTGGTCATTGGGATTCGATTTGAAAATATTAGTTTTAACTATCAGAGAAGTCCTCATAGGGAAACAGGCCTATTGATGAAGAAAATAGCGCTTTGGTTTACTGGGATAATCCTGCTGGCGGGGTGTTTATCTCCAGTTCAAGCTGCGGATGACGTCGTGACGGACAGCGCAGGATTTCAAGTTCGGTTTTTGGAAAATGACGTATTCGGCCCCGGTGAACGGATGGTGTTTGAAGTCAAATACGGATTCGTCAAAGGTGGGGAGGCGGGTATCGAACTTATGCCCGCTCTAATAACCTACCGCGGCGCGCCTTGCCTGCACATCCACACCTGGGCTAAATCCAGTAAAACCTTCAGTAAATTTTTCAAGGTAGATGACCAGATCCACTCTTACATGGATGCCCGCGGCCTCTTCTCCTGGTATTTCGAGAAGCATCTAAACGAAGGCTCTTACCATGATCTCAAGACTGTTGATTACGATCACCGGAATGGTAGAGCATATACTACTCATGAAGGGGTGGTAAAAAATGACAACCCTATCCTGCCTTACGTGCAAGACGCCATCAGCAGCCTGTACTACTATCGCCTGCAACCTCTGAACGTAGGGCGGTCGCTGTACGTGGACGTTTATGACGTTCACAAGTCCTATCAACTACGCGTGGACGTGGTGGCTCGCGAAACCATCAAAGTACCCGCCGGTACCTTTCGCTGCCTGAAAATCGAACCCAAACTGGAATCCGCCGGCATCTTCAAGAGCAAGGGCCGGATGAACATCTGGCTGACCGACGACCAACGCCGCATTCCGGTGCTCATGCAGACCAAGGTTCTGATCGGCTCGATTTCGGCTGAATTGAAGAGCTACACGCCGGGAACTCTCGTAAAGCAGGATTCGCTGCTGACCCAGGACACTACATTGCAGTCGCAGAATCCCGGTTCTCTTGATAGCGCCTTGACGGGAAACGGAACTCTGGACGGCGATACCCTCTTCTTCCCCGATACCACTACATTCCCCGAGGATGAACACCCGTAAACAACACATGGAGGGGATCACCTTTGGTATCAATAATCAGGGCAGGTCGGGTGACCTGCCCTGATTATTTACTACCCCTTAAATTTATAAAAAAAAAAGACTTGCGTTTCCCCAAATCCCCTGCTATATTATTGACAAATCAATCAATATCCCAGAACGTAAAGTTCTCAATCAATACGGAGTCTGCCATGAAAAATGCTATCTCCACTTTCTGTTTCTTCTTGCTGATCGTCTGCTTCACCTCCTGCACCAAGAAGGAAAATACCTACGTGACCAACCCCGGTTTCATTCAGCCTGAAATCAGCATCTCCATGCCCATTCCCGGCGACACGCTGCGCGGATTGGTGGCGATCTCCGCCCAAACGTCGGGCAATGCGGAAATCTCCCACGTCGATTTCTATTTGGACGGCGTTCTGCCTGAATCCCAGGCCGTTGATTCCAGCGCTCCCTATGAGTACTTGTGGAGTTCGGAAGATTACATTGACGGCAACCATCTGGTCGTCACCCGCGCCTGGACTCCGGGCGGTAACTACGGCGACGCCGTGCCCATGCTGGTCTTGGTGGACAACATCAATGAGAACGCCCTTCGAATTTTGCGCGTGCCCTCGCAGTACCCCACTATTCAACAAGGGGTTAACGCAGCGAAAGATGGCGATACGGTTCTGGTGGAGCCGGGGTTATATCATGAGGATTTCAATTTCCGAGGTAAAGGTATTTGGGTAAAAAGCGAAATGGGCCCTGCCCAGACAGTGTGGGAGGGGACGAATCAGAATATTTTCATCTATTTTAATCAGGGTGAAGATACAAATTCAGTGCTCTGCGGTTTTAAAATAGCCAACACATATAATGGCATAGGCATTGATTTAAATAGTTCACCAATAATCACTAATTGTATTCTTAGTAACATAGAATATACCGGTATCATATCGGATTTTACCAATGGAAAATTTGTAAATAATACATTATACAGCTGTGAACATGGAATGCAAATAGCAGGCATTTGTCAAGTCATGAATAATATTATTGTTCATGGATCAGTATTCGGTCTGTGGAATGCTTCGACACTTTCAGAATACAGACCAATTGGGAACTATAACGATGTTTGGGATTGGGGTTTTAGTTTTTATGGAAATAATTGGAATATCGGTGAAAATGATATCCATATGGATCCATTATTTACAGATACAATTGAGTTTCGACTTCAATCCAATTCTCTCTGCAAGAATTCTGGAGATCCATCAATACTGAACACCGACGGATCAAGGTCGGACATGGGAGCATGGGGTGGTCCTCATGCGTACTAAAACATAAATAGCAAACGGAGGTGTATCATGGCAACGTGGGGAAATAACACTACGCAGTACAATGAGGATATGGAATCGCCTTCCTCAGGATTGTACCACCTGAAAGTTACGAGGGACAGTAGCACAGATCCAGCCATCAAGGGTATACAAAGCAATTCATCCGGAGTAGCAATTCAATCAGATGGCAAGCTCCAAGTCAATGGTGACGCCAATGTCACCGGGACTTTGAAAACCGATTCTATCCACGGGAGTAGCGGCAACACGGTTCAAGTGGCAACCGTTGATCACGGGGTTGTCGAGCTCGGAGACGGGACCTACACCGATAGTGCTGTAAAGGTGAATGGCACACTTCGGTGCGAACGATTTATAGACACGATCGGCTCTGGCATATTAAGCGTAGGTCAAGGCGCGGGTGGATGTGCATATAACCATACCACCTCTCTTCAGCTGGGTCGGAGCGACATCAATACGCATGTTTTAGGCCCGCTGCTTGCGGAAGATCACGTTTCTGTAAATGGCACACTAGATCTCGACGCCGATGGCACCGGTGCCGCGATGGATGTAAGCAATGCAAATGAGGCTTCAACAGCAACTGCCATTAACGCTACCGGTCGTATTGCGCTCCAAGCTCATGGTTACATCGCCCTGGATTCCGGTAAAGCGTTAACCCTGGACGGTTCGACCGGACAGAATTACTTGATGTACAGTTCTGCAAATTCTCGCATTGAGTTTTACATCGGCGGCACGCTTCGTTTCGTCATAGATTCCACCGGCGGGCACAATCCGTAATCTTGTTATTAACCTTGTTTATATGTTAAAGGGCAGGTCACGCGACCTGCCCTGTTCTGTATTCGGTTTTCGGTGCTCGGTTTACGGTCTTCGGACTACGGTTCACACACTTTCCCTCCTAATTTCTCTGCTGGTATCACAGCCGCCTCGCCCGGTTTGACCGGATTCCACTCGGCCAGATTCTCAACCGTGACCTTGCACTGGCCCTTAGTGGTCCAAGACTGATCGGCGTTGTAGTTCCAGGTCAAGTATTGCGAGTTCCCACCGCCCAGAGTGGTGATCAGATAGCGATTGGCTACGTGGCCGATGAAATCGGCCTGCGCTTCCGGTGATGGTGAATCTCCGCCCGACGGATCCACGGGAATCCAGCCGTAATTGGGGAGGTAGACTTCCGCCCAACGGTGGAAGACGTCGTCAATGCAGGCGTCGTCCCCGCGAATGACCACCGACCCGGCATAGCGCGCCGGCAAGCCGGCCGCCCGGCACATGCTCAAGAAGACGAAAGTGTATTCCGAACATGATCCGTTGCCGCGTTCCAGCACCGCCGGAGCCGTATTCCAGCCGCCGGATAGCTCGTATTCCATGTGCGCCAGGATGTAGCGGAAGATCTTGCGCATGATCCAGTAGGGATTTTTCTCATCGCCTACAGCTTCCTTGACCGCCTTCTGGATGATGGGGTTCTTCTGATCGAACTTTTCATCATCCGCTAGGTACAGCTCTTTGACCTCTCGCGGGATCGTCTCCAGTTTGCCCACTTTCTCAGGGAAAATATACCACCGGGTATCCCAGACTTGTGCCTGCACGGTTAGTCCAACCCGCGAAACAGTCCCCGCTGCGCATGGGCCGAGATGAAAATGAGCCACCTTCTGCCCCCATTGATCCGTCAGGAAATCCACCGGCGGAGGGGAAAAAACCGGACTGTCAAGTAACTTTTGATTGGCGAGATTCTGGGGAATGGCCAGATAGGCGTCAATAGTCTCCACCGATCCGGGGCCGAAATTGCGCACTACGGTAGTGAGCTCTATCCGTTCCGTCTTGACGTCTTTGCAGCGGAAATTCCCTTCATCACCCACCGCCAGGCAGTAAAGGGAGTCGGTTTGAAAATCGGCGTTCCAAAGATTCTTGCCATCCCAGGCGAGACCGTCGGCATAAGGACCGGGCGCGTCGAACATCACAATTACGTCGCCTTGATCCGGTGAAATCATGTAGAGGCGGTTGGAGAGGCGGTCGGAAAGCCACAGGTAGCGACCCTCGAACGTGAGTCCTTGAGGATTGCGGGATGGTGCAGGCAGAGAGTGTATGGTCGTGCCGTCCAGAGGGCTGATTTGGTGAATCTGGGCGTTGGGACTCCGGGCAGCCAGCCACAAGTGTCGGCCGTCCCAGGCCATGCCAGTGGGATTGGTCGCTGGGGCATCAAAAACGCGGGTGGCTACCCCATCCTGCGGGCGCAGGCGGTAGATTTTCCCTTCCTCGCCGCAGACGCACCATAATTGTTGGCCGTCCCAAGCTAATCCCATCGTTTTAAAAGCTGGGGAGGGTAAACTGGCGGTTACTCTGCCAGTAACGGGATCCAGGGCATAGAGGCTGTCGGTTTTTATATCAGCCACCCAGAGGTTTTTTCCATCCCAAGCCATTCCGGTGGAACCGAAGGCCGGAGCGGGAAGGGTGCGAATGACATCGCCGGTCAAGGCCTGAGAAACCAGCGTCACTCCAACTATCAGCAAGATAGTCGGCGGGAAATAACGGAGTTTTGTGAACATGGCTCACTCACCTAAATTGAGGACTATCAATCCCTCAATCTAACCAACTTTAAGTGAAGGAGCAAGTATTTATTGGAAAATGTCGCCAGCTAATATCACCCTGCCGCCACCACTCTCGCTTGACGCGATGGTTGACTGAGAGAGGCTTCCATTTTTAGGCAAATTTCCATAGAGAAAGGAAGTGATTCCAATTGAAAAGGAATTACAACCACGGGAGAAGAACCCTTGTGCACGATCGTGTGGTTTTTCCCCACCACAACCGTTGGGATGGAGATGTGGAAATCCAGACCTTCCCGGTCAAAATCGGTTTTAGCGCCGCCCGCGACGATGTTTACTAACTCGCCTACCGTGTCCTGAATGTCAGTATTGATTTTCGGTTGCACTTCGCCCACCATCATCTCGTAAATTTTTAGCGCGGTCGCTTCCGGGAAACTTAGGGCTACCGAACCGTGCACGACCTTCCCGGCAAAACCGATGATTCCGGAGATGTCTCCCTGCGCGAAATTATCTTTCTTTATGACAGGAGCCAGTCTTTGAGGGGTTTTCCCAAGCATAGTGGTCAGGGTATTTGACACTGCAATGACGAACGGGTTAACAAATCTTATGTCCATACTGAAGCCTCCAGGTTGTGCGATAAAGGGGATTTCAAGTAGCCCGAGCAGCAAGCGCTCGCTTAAAAAGCAATCCGGTTGATTCGATTTTCATACTCACTTCCATGGTGAAATAATGAGTTTCCCATTGGAATGGAATCAGAACGAAAGGGGTTGTTCCCTTGTGCGCAATAGTATGATTTTTCCCCACGATCACACTGGGGATGGCGTTATGGATGAACAGTCTGCTGTTTTCCAATTCAGTCTTGGCGCCGCCGGCGACGATATTGGCCAACTCACCGACGATATCTTCGATGTCCTTATTGATCCGTGTAACGACCTCTCCGATGATTCGGCGATACAGCAGTAAGGCCATTTTTTCGGGAAAACTCAACGCGATGGATCCTTGCACGTTTTCGCCGGCGAAACCGATGATGGCAGAAATGTCTCCCAGAGCAATATTATGGCTTTTCACGGAAATCGTCATCCTTTCCGGAGCCACCCCCAGCATAGTGGCCATCGTATGATCAAGCGCATTGATGAAGGGATTGATGTATTTCACATCCATGCATCACTCCTTGAGGAAATCACGCAGTCACTTCAATTACAGACTTGATCTTTTCGATCAAGATTGAAGGAGTGAAGGGTTTGACGATGTAGTTGTTTACGCCTTGTTTCAAGGCCTCAACCACTTCTTTACGTGCGCCGATGGAAGTGATCATCACGATGGGAACGCGGCTATAAGCCGGGTTCTGTCGCAACTCCTTGACTAACGACATACCATCCATGACTGGCATATTCCAGTCGGTTAAAACCAGCTCAACACCCTCCATGCGACTGATTGCCTCGAGTCCATTTTCGGCTTCCACCGTGCCGGTGTAGCCAGCGTCATTTAGATGCTTCATGATGATTCTGCGCATCGTGGCAGAATCATCAACCACCAGTATTTTCATGTCATTACCTCGGAGGTTTTTGTGAGCTTTTCCGAAAATTCTTTAAAATCATTTCCAACCACGTCTACCCGCAGATTGTGACCGGAACCAGCGAAGTGCAGGCTCTGGATACGATCTTCAATCGAAGGACAGAAACCCTTCCCGGTGATGGGGAATCCCAAACCGTAATCCAGGTCCGGTCCCAACAATTCCAGCATAAAACGCCCTGCGAGTGTATTGGACAACTCCGCCAGAGTGTCTTGAATGACCTCTTCGGGAATATCACCGTCTATCTCTCCATACATCGCCCGGGCGACCAAATCGGCATAGACCCAAGGCAATTCGATGATCACTTGCCCTCGGCAAGGGTTCACGATCTCCAGGGATACCCACAGGTTTTTATCCTCGGATTCAAGCTGGTCCGGTGCCCCTTCTATTGATTCCATTTGTTCAAAGGCCATACCTTCCATAGTGGCGCATACCGCCGTAGTCACGGCAGTTTTAATTGGATCTTCCCTCTCGATCATTTTTCACCCGCAATTGAATTTTCAGACAACAGCTCTAACGCTTCCATGAATGCGGCTGGCGATACCGGCTTGGGCAGCACCGCGAATGCGCCTAATTTTATCAGTTCATGTTCCCGAGCTTGGCTGGACATGCTACTTATAACCATCACCGGTACAGCATTCAACCGGGGGCTGGATTTAATGGCGCGCAGCAAGGCAGAGCCTTCCATGTGCGGCATGTTCAGATCGGTCACCAGCAGATCCGCCGCATGGTTCTTGACAAGGTCGAGTGCTTCCTGGCCGTCGGCCGCTTCCAAGATCTCAGCATCGCCCAAGCCAGCGATCTCCAGACAACGCCGGGTGACCATGCGGGCTGTCCGGGAATCATCCGCGATGATGATGGTTTTAATCATACTATTCCTCTATGCATGCGAAAATGGACGCCTTTTTACTGCCATATTCCTCTTCCACCGCTAGCAATAACTGATCCAATTCTTTCTGCTCCAATTTCAAATGCTGATCAAAGCTCGAATCCAATTTGTACGCCAGCGTGTCAATTCCTGTTCCGGTTCCGCCCAGCATCGCGGCAAGATCGGCAACATGCACGGCATAAACCAATTCGCGATCCATCTGCGGAGCCAATGCCGGGTGGTGATGATCCCGGATGACAGAACAGAGGGGCTCAGGTAAATTCCAGTGTCGGGCTATGGCGCATCCTACTTCCGCGTGATCTGTGCCTGACAGGCGACGTTCAATAGTGAGAAAATTTTCCACCTCGCCGCTATCACAA
Source organism: Calditrichota bacterium (assembly GCA_020051775.1). GTDB lineage: Bacteria > Electryoneota > B3-LCP > B3-LCP > B3-LCP > JAGVQJ01. Next base: position 22,326 of record JAGVQJ010000155.1, read on the forward strand.
CACGAGGCCATATATTCGCCGTTTCCTTTTAAAAATTCAGACAGTACCGCTTTACCTACATCATGAAGCAGCCCAGCGGTAAAAGCTAAATCGGCTGAAACCGGATGTAGAATATAACGGATAATTTCCCTGGTGGCAATGGCCGTGCGTAATGAATGATCCCATAACTCCCCTACCGCGCTCTCGTAGCCCTCCAAGGGCTGGGAAAAAATTCTGGGTGAACAAGAACCGAGCGCAATGCCCACGACCATCTTCTCCCCCAAATGAACGATGGCGCGATGCAAACTGGTAATGACTTGTCCCCGGCTGAATGCCGCAGAGTTGGCCACCTTCAGCACTTTGGAAGTCAGGATGACGTCAGTTTCCACAAGGTTGACGACTTCCTGCACTGACCGATTCTCCTTGCCCATTAACATCAGCAAATGATGAACGACATTGGGTAACAAGGGTAGATCATTGATTTGTTCAGTGATCAGTTCCACCGGGGAAAGACAATGCGTTTGGCTCATAATTCCCACTCCCCTCGCCCGGGCGATGAAATCAATACTTTCCCGGAAACTGGATCCACACTGACGGTGCGGCTGAAGCTTAGGCCGACATCTTCGGCCATAGCGCCCAGACGGTAAGCCCACAGAATCTTGCGCGCCGCCAGCACGTTGCGCTTTCCGATATTGAAAGTATTGTTCGGATCCATAATGCTGGCGCCTCCCGCAAGTTTGACAATCAGTCGGTTCTTGCCATCATAACCCTTTTGTTTGATGGCTTCCAACAACCGCGGGATGCCCGTGTCGGCAAACATACCCGGTCGAAGTTTCGATAGCTTTTGATTGATACTGGATTCCGGCAAAGCTATATGCAATAAACCTGCAATTTTCTGCAAGGGAGAAACCACTATCACTCCAACACAGGAGCCCAGCGCCATAGTTTTGATCACTTCATTGGGATTATTGGTGGCGGCCAATTCGCCCACACCTACGTAAACTGTCGTCATGACCGCCCCTCTGTCAGAATACCGACTAGGGTTGTAGCGATTTTCGTCAAAGGCACTAAGCGTTCAGCCCCCCCGCGTTCCCAAGCAACCTTTGGCATCCCGAATACTACGCAGGAGGCTTCGTCTTGGGCCAAGGTCCGCGCCCCTGACTGCCGCATGGCCAGCAGGCCGCCAGCGCCATCGTGCCCCATCCCGGTCAGCATGACTCCTACGGAGTTGGAACCCGCGCTTCGCGCCACAGACTGCATCATCACTTCAACCGAGGGGCGATGTCCGCAGATTTTGTCGCCGGTTTGAGTTTTTACGATATATGTACCTCCAGAACGGTGAACGGTCATGTGATAATCGCCGGGTGCAATCAACACTCGGCCGCGCAGAATACGGTCCCCGCTCTCAGCTTCTTTCACCGTCATGGCGCATTGTTCGTTTAATCTCTCGGCGAACATCCGCGTAAATCCAGCCGGCATATGCTGAACGATCACCACGCCCGGCGTGGCGGCCGGCAATTGCGTTAAAATATTGCGGATGGCCTCAGTGCCGCCGGTGGAGGCACCGATGGCAATGACTTTATCCGTGGATTCTTCCAAGGCCAGAGATTCTTTCAGCAGTTTGGGTTTGACCTTGTAGTTTTGATTCTTCCAGGCGCTGACATTTACACCTGCAGCCATTTTGACTTTGAGGCGAAGTTCATCTAACATATCGTTCAAACCTCGAGCTACTTCGCTGGCAGGTTTAGTGACGAAATCCACCGCGCCTGCCTCCAAAGCCTCCAGGGTGATGCGCTTACCTGCCTGAGTCAGGGCGCTAACCATCAGCACTGGCAAGGGGTACTGTGGCATTAATCGTTTCAGGAACTCTACACCATCCATGCGCGGCATTTCCACGTCCAGTGTCAATACATCGGGATGCAATTCCACGATTTTGTCCCGCGCCACATAAGGATCTACCGCCGAGCCGACTACTTCAATCTCGGGATCCAAAGCCAATCCCTTGGACAATATTTCGCGCACCAGCGCTGAATCATCGACCACTAAGACACGGACCGGTTTTACCTGATTCGCTTTCATACTGGAGTCACCTTCCGGTACACTGCTGGACGAACGAAACGAAAATGCGAATCATTGCGGCCCAAGGTTTCTGAATGCCCGATGAATAAATAGCCATCTTCATCAAGGTAACGGTGAAATCGCCTTACCAATCCGTGGCGTGTGGGATTATCGAAG
>JAGVQJ010000078.1 GCA_020051775.1 Calditrichota bacterium
CATATCCAGTTCATCGGCGCCATCCTTAACGGCATGAGCCGCTTCGAAGGCTTTGGCCGCGGTGGCAGTGGCTCCCAGGGGGAAGCCGATCACCGTGCAGACTTTGACTTTGCTGCCGGACACCAGGCGGGAGCAGAGTTGCGTCCAGCAGGGGTTGACGCAGACGCTGGCGAAACCGTGTTTGACCGCTTCTTCGCACAGTTTGCGAATCTCAGTCTCGGAGGCTTCGGGCTTCAGCAGAGTGTGGTCAATCATCCGGGCGATCTTCGATTTCAGGGTAGCGCTATCGCCGGGAGTCATGCTGATGCGGGCTGCTCCGGCAGCGGAGATACCGTCCACCTCTTTGGGGCGGTGCACAGCGCAGCGTCCGCAGATCGAGCAGCCCGATCCGGACAGGGACGAGCAGGTGTGCGCGGGTTCCTTGCCGGGCGGGACCATTTCGGAGATGATTTTTGCGATTAAGTCAGTCATTAATTTTTCACCGCAGAGACGCAGAGATCGCAGAGAAATTAATTTACAGGTTGTTCACTATGCGCTTGATTCCTTGTCGTAAAATTGGCACGTTGAAATTAATCAAAAGACCAATTTTCCAATTCCCTAATTTTAAATAGGTCAATAGTTGAGCTGCATGGATCGGTAGAATATCCTCGACAGCTTTCAGTTCGAGAACAACAGCATTTTCAACGAGTAAATCAATCCGATAGCCACAATCCAATTTAACATTTTTATAAATAACCGGAAGACCTTTTTGCCTCTCGAATTCGATTCCACGGGAAGCCAATTCATGACACAAGCATTCCTCGTATGCAGACTCCAGTAATCCCGGTCCCAGCACTTTATGCACTTCGATTGCCGCCCCTAAGATCTTACCTGAAATTTCATTAATTTCCAACCTCGACTCCTTAAATGAATTTTCTCTGCGATCTCTGTGTCTCGGCGGTGATTATTTATTCTTTTACATCCAGGTCATCCACTACCGCGACAATGACGGCCTGCACGGGGATATCGGGATTCTGGAAGATGATGCGGGCGCCGCCGCCTTCCTTGTTCACCAGGACGATGTCATCCAGACCGGCGTCCACGCGATCTAATGCCAGCAGGGTCGGGCCCTGTGGAGTCAAATCTGGCTCAAGTGGCTGCACGATCAGGATCTTCTGCCCCTCGAAATGAGGATTTTTGATGGTGGCCCAGACGTCTCCTACCACTTTTCCCAGGATCATGGCAAATCCCCCCTACCCCCCTTGTTAAGGGTGGGTAAAGTGATTTCCTGGACGGCTCGAGCGGCCTCTTCGGACAAGTTGTTGGCCTGGGTTTCGTCAATGCCTTCGGCGTAAATGCGCAGGATCGGCTCAGTGTTGGAAGCCCGTACCTGGAACCAGCCCATCGCCTTGTTTACTTTGAGTCCGTCCGTGTGATCCTGCTCCTCATGACGGAAATAGACTGATAATTTCGCCAGCACTTCCTGGGGATTAAAATCACCCAGGGCAAGCTTGCGTTTGACGATGACATAATGCGGCAGGCTGCGCAGCAGAGAGGACAGCGAACTCTGTGCTTCGACCAGCGATTGCAGCGTCATAAGAATGCCGACTGCGGAATCTCGCGCGTAGTGGACTTTAGGGTAGATGACGCCGCCGTTGCCTTCCCCGCCAATGATGGCGCCGACTTCCTGCATTTTACGGATGACGTGAATTTCCCCCACTTTGCTGCGGAAGATGGGAACTCCAGCGCGGCGCGCCAGGTCGTCTAAGGCTCGCGTGGTGGAGACGTTCGCGACGACCGGCCCTTTATCATGAGCCAGAACCAGTTGGGTAGCCAGGACCAGGGTATTTTCTTCCCCAATTGGGGCGCCCGTATCATTCACGATGGCCAACCGATCAACGTCGGGATCCACCGCGAAGCCGACATCGCAGGCGTGGTCCCGCACCGCCTGAGCCAATTCTGTGATGTTTTCCGGCAGAGGCTCGGGATTATGCGGGAATATCCCCGTTAGTTCGGTATTCAACTTGACCACCTGACAACCCAACTCAGCCAGGAGTTCGGGAATAATCTTTCCACCGGCGCCGCACACGGTGTCCACGGCCACGCGGAAATTGCGTTTGCGGATTTCAGGCACATCGAAGAGCGGGCAGTTCAGCACGGCATAAAGATGATCTTCGATGGCTCCGCTGTGCAATGATTCCCTCCCCAGGCGAGCCGCCGGGACGTACTGAGCACCCTGCCCATCACGGATGGCGAACAACTCCTTAGCCTGAGTCTCATCAAGGAATAATCCGTCAGGGCCGAAGAATTTCAGCGCATTCCATTCACCCGGATTATGGGAGGCGGTGATGGCAATGCCTCCGGCGGCTTGGCTCGATTCCACCGCCAATTGGATGGTGGGAGTCGGGGCAATGCCAACATCCTGAACTTCACAACCGGCTGCTAACAGGCCGGAGAGGGTCGCGTGGCGCACCATTTCTCCGGAAATCCGAGTATCTCTGCCGAGAATCACTTTCCCCCCTCGGCACCAGGTCCCGAATGCTCCGGCCCAGGCTGCAACGACTTCCGGCGAAAGGCCATCACCCACGATGCCGCGCATACCGGAAACTGAAATCATCAGACGACTCAAAGTCAGCCTCATTGAATTAACGGATCTGAATTAGGAAATTTACCCAATTTGCGGCGGAAAATCAAGAGGAATCTTGGCCGTACATTGTAAATAGAGAACAGAATACAGGGAACAGGGAACAGAAAACAGGGTACATTGAACAGAGGACGGGGAACAGAGAAACAAAAAAGAAAGGCGGGGAAAAACCCCGCCGTATGATGAATTTGATTTAAGCGCTACTTCAGCTTGATCCTGGCTTGATAGGGAGGAACTTCATGTGGCGGTGAGGGTTCCACCTGAATTTTCGAGGAGGCCAACCACCGTCCCTGAGCCTCGGGAGTTACCCCTGCCACTGTAGATATCGGTTCTACGAATATTTCGATGCACCAATCGCGATCTCCCAGCAGATCGCCGTACACATAGCCATACTGATCCTGAAAGATGCGGTAGGAGCGGCCCGCAACTGTAGTATTGTCGTACCAGGGTGCGGGATAGGCCGGATAATTGTAATCCCATTGATAGTATCCGACCGTGAAAGTAGAGAGAGACAGCGGCCAATTCACCACCCATTCATTCCAGCCGGAATATGGATCCAGCAGGCCGGTGTCATGAAATTCATTGGCGAGGTCGGGGAAAAGATATCCCTGACTTTGGAACACACCCCAGCAGAAGAACTCGATGTCGTCGTAGACATACGATTGAGAATAAAGATTTACCCGCAGGGCTGAGATTTTAAAATTCTGCCACCCGGTAGGACGGTCGAAACGCACAATGAAGTAGAGATCCAGCGGGTCGGGAATGTAATAACCACTGGACACAGGAGTGTAAGTGAGCCAGGCGCCGCCGGCAGTGCCGGCGTAGCCTTGTAGAGATATTTGAGCGCTACCGCCGTCGGAATTGATTTGCAGGGTGGCTTGCTGGAGACCTGTGGACAGGGTGTCGCGGTTAAAGCGAACCCAAATCGTACACTGACCTAAGGTAGCTCCCGCAGCAGGAGTGACGCTGAACGCGGAAGAGCCGGGAGAGATAACCGCGGTCCAGTGCAGAGTATCACCTCCGGTATTCAGAATCGTGACTTGCAAAGAATCCAGGCTGACGCCGAAATCAAGACTATCTGACAAATCACCCAGGACCGGATTGGCGCTCTTGAACGCCAGAAGCACGATCTGTAATGAATCGGAATTGGAATTCAGAGGAAGATTGCCGAGATTTAGCCCCGGTTGCAGTAGGTTGCGATCTATCGCCAGCGTAACTAATTGATTACTATTTCCATACACTGTCCCCGAAATAGCCGAAGGCGACAGCCAATCCGGCCAGGAACCGAAACTCCATTCGAGTGTGCCCGATCCGGTATTGTAAATGGTCAGGTTCTGCTGGATGCCGGTGCTGTCGTAATCCAGGGTGTCCTGAGAGACTCCTATTACGGCCGGTTGGGGAGGTACAACTGTGGTCTTATCGCTACAGCTATACATCGCCAATCCCGCCAACCCCAGCAGAAAAATAACGGTGGTAAGTTTTACGTTCATGGCGTATTCCATTCTTGCTTCCGGGCGATTTCATTTGTATATTACAGGCGCAATTGCTTTGAATTATCCTCCCCATGAATCCACTCTTCAAGCGACTGAACGGCTTCGGCGGGGAAGTCTGGGCCTGGATGACCTACGACTTCGCCAATTCCGCCTTCGCTACTTCGCTGGCCGCCGTCATCTTCAACAAATACTTCGCCGGGACGATTGCCGGGGGAGCGGCGGGGACGGATTTTAATGTCTTCGGCCTGCAGTTCAACCTGCCTGGAGCGGCGCTATTTGAGCTGGCCATCCTGGTCGGGACGGTTTTGACCATCATCTTAGGTCCCTTGCTGGGGCTGTACGCCGACCGAACCGGCACGCGCAAACGTTTCCTGACCCTCACCATCATCGCCGGGTGTGCGACTAGCGCGCTATTAACCCTAATTAGTCCCGGCGACGTCATTTTGGGCGGTCTGCTCTGGGGAGCGGCTTCGGCGGCGTGGCTGCTGTCCGTCAACTTTTATAACGCCTTCCTGCCGCAGATTTGTTCCGAGAAGGATTTGGGGCTGGTCTCCGGCATCTCCTGGGCTATCGGTTACATCGGCGGTGGTTTATGCCTGCTGCTGAACTTGATCATGCTGCAGAATCCCCAGTTATTGGGATTTGCGACGGGGACTTTTGGCATCGGCAGCGTGATCATGACGGTGGTGGTCTGGTGGGGTTTGTTCTCGCTGCCGATCATCTTATGGGTCAAAGAGCGGCCCGCCTCCCTTATCGTTCCTGTCCGAAAATGCGAGCGAAGGCAACTTGGACGGTCATTCCGGCTTGTCCGGAATCAGACCGTCCGATTCCCGACGCGCTTCGCTTGCGGGAATGACGGTCTAGAAAAACATTCTCGGACAGACTCGAAAGCGGGAATCCACCTCTGGCGCGACATGCTGGGAACGCTGAAGGATCTGCAGAACTTCCGGCAGCTCTGGATCTTTCTGCTGGCCTATGTCTGCTTCACCAACGGCATCGAAACGACGATCAGTTCGGCGTCCATTTTCGGCGATCAAGAGTTGCACATGGACACTGCGGCTCTGATCACCCTGTTCCTGATCGTGCAGTTCACTGCTTTCCCGGGAGCGCTGCTGTTCGGCGTGATCGTGGATCGGATCGGCAACAAAATCGCGCTGAGCATCGCGCTGATCGTGTGGGTGGTGGCGCTGAGCTGGGTGTACAACCTGGGGATGTTCTTCGATCCGGTGACCGAATTCCGGATCATCGCGGTGATCATAGGGGTGGTCATGGGAGGCAGCCAGGCGGCGGCGCGGTCGCTGTTCGCATCGTTCACGCCTCCGGCGCGGTCGGCGGAATTCTTCGCCTTTTACGGCGTGGCCGGGCGGGTAGCCTCGATCATGGGGCCGCTGGCCTTCGCCGCTGTCAACACGGCCACGCGCAGTCTGCGCGGAGCCATCGCTTCGCTGATCGTGTTCTTCGTGCTGGGGATGGTGGTGTTATGGAGGGTGGATGAGAAGGAGGGGGTGAGGGCGGCGAGGGAAATGCAACAAGGGGCTTAAAGCCCCTTGTTTTGTTTATTTGCCCCACAACGGCAAGGGGCTGAAGCCCCTTGTTGCCACTACTTCAGCAACACCACCTTCTTCACCGCCTGATACTCCCCCGCCTGCATCCTGACAAAATACATCCCCGAGCCTAAGCCTGTACCATCAAATGTCACCTCATGGTTTCCCGCCGTTTTCCATCCATCCACTAAAGTAGCTACCAACCTCCCGGCAGTGTCCCAAACCGTCAACTTCACATGACTCGAAACTCGCAGCTCGAAACTTGCCACTGTGGTGGCGTTGAAAGGATTGGGTCTCACGGATCTCAAGCCCCATTCCGCCGGAGTCGAGGGCGTTATAACCGGTGGGACGGCAATGGTAGAAATGGTCAAAGAGACCGGAATGACCACTTCCGGGGCCGGGGTGTTGTGCTGCGCCACCAGATTCAAGAGGTAACTGCCTTCCGGCGCGGCGGAGGCATCCAGCAGGACGACGGCTTCCAGAGTGCCGCCGGGCGGCACGACTTGCAAGCCGGAAGGTTCCACGACTAACCACGGAGCATAGACTCCCAACGAATGGATCCGCACCTGGTCATTACCCCCGAGTGGAGCCTGCACCAATCCTAAGAAACACCAGCGGTTGACGTCCAGATCGCCGGATATGGTCGCTCCGCCTGCCTGTTCACCCGGCGATCCGGGCAGGTCCAGGACGAACTGGACAGATCCGGTGTTCGGATTCAGCTTGCTGACTCGCAATGACCCTGGTCCCTCCTGGGAGAAGAGGTAGAGGGGATAACCGTCTTCATCATTTGGTTGCCAAGCCAATCCCTGGAGATTCAGCAATGGGTTCCATAACCGGATTATTGATCCACTGCGACTTATTTCGTAGAGCGGGGATGTTCCATCTCCGGTGAAGAAATGATCCGTGACCGGATTGTAGGCCAACGCTCGATTCAAGGACAACGGGCCGGGAATCGTTGGGCCTGGATTGCCGTTCAATTCCAAACTTTCAATCTCAGGCCCTGAAGACCCGTAGAGATACTGCCCGTCCCAAGCCAAATCACGCCAACCCCAGGTGGAAGTAGAAGTCGGCTGCGTGAGGGTATCCAAGAGCAGACCATTGAAAGCGAAGCGGTAGATAAAGTTGGGTTCACTGTTATTGTTGCCTCCGCTGACCCAGACCGAACTGTCGGCGACTTCGACGCCGAAGAGCTTCTCGTCGCCGGAAATGATCTGCACCTGAATCATGGAATAGAGGCTGCCGAAGGTCCAATTGCCGCGACGAATCAGGGAGACTTGCAGCGGCGCGGTGCCGGGATTGTGTACTGTCACGGGGATCTGGCTGCTGTCACCGGGCAATAGAGTGACGTTGATCTGCGCCGGTTCGATCTCCATCATCGGGCCGACCAACGCCACCGACAGAGTTTCGGCAATTCCCAACTGGAAATTCACTCCCGGCACCATTAAAGTATCCCACCCGTAGCGAGCAAAGCGCACGTCATGAGATCCAGCGGGGATGTTGGACAGAAAATAGTGTCCCAGGCTGTCCGTCATACTCCACAACTGCAAGTCGGGAAGATCCACACTGACGGAATCCAGCACATTTCCGGAACTGGAATCGTGGACGAAACCGGTCAAAGTACCGTTGATTTCCGAGAGGAGCAGAGTCATGGCGGCCAGGGCATTCAGCCGCCCTGCTCCCCAGAAATTGTCTTTCCCCGGCAATCCCATGTCCATGGCCGTGGTCATGATGATTCGCGCCAGGGTCGCGGGTGTGGCTTGAGGCGCTGCACCGAGCATTAACGCCAGCGTCCCCGCGGTGTGTGCTGAGGAAGGATCAGTGCCGTTGGCGATACTGTAAAGTCCTCCGGGATAAGCCGTCAACACGTCCGTGGGAGCCGCCAGATCGGGCTTGATCAACCCTTGATATTGGCCATTTTGATAGGGGTAATCATTATATTCATCCGGCCACGAGCTCGCCCAGGGATAGGAAGGATTTTCTAACAATATATCGGGCAGATTCCAAGCTGCAGGCCCCACGCTGGAGCTATCCTTGCGCTGATGGTTCGCATCATAAGCGCCGGTGCCCAGGGTGGCTGATAGTCCACCTTGCAACGTCTGGCTGGGATGGATCCAGGGCGGCGGGCAATGAGCGGGTAAGGGGATATTGAAAGGGACGGGATCCCAAAACTGATACAAGCCCTCAAAACCGATGGAGTTGGATTGAATGATTCCCGCCGCCAGCACCGCATTGCAGGCTTGCCGCAGAACGGCATAGTCCGGAGGGGGCACCAGATTCCACGGAAAAGTCATCGTATTTCCGATCAGATCGGCTCCCATGGCGACCGCGTATTCCTGCGCTTGCAGATAGGCACTGGCGCTGCTGTTATCATTGAAGCATTTGAGCACCATAAGACGAGCTTGGGGCGCAACACCGGTTACGTTTCCGCCCGAACCGTCTCCGGCAATGATTCCGGCTGTTTGTGTGCCGATATAATGACCGTCCATAACTTCCGACGTATCAAACAAAAAATCCCATCCTCTCAAATCATCAATATAGCCGTTGTCATCGTCATCTTCACCGTTCCAGTCGGAAGGATCTACCTGCCCGTTGACGTTCAAGTCTTCGCCGGAGTTGACCCAGATTCGACTCTGAAGATCGGAGTGGTTGTAATCCACGCCGGTGCTGATCAACCCTACGACCACTCCCTGCCCCTCGTACCCCAGGCTCCAGACCTGCGGCGCCTGAATGTCCAGCAGACCCCAGCCGGTTTCATCGGTCACCTCAACTATGCGAGGCGTATCGGATTTGTAAGGTTGGGGTGGATCCCAAACGCCGCGATTGATCTCCGCATGAAGATATATTAAATTCTTGATATATTGCGCTTTAACCCACACCGAAATGGCGTTAACAAACCATAAAGGTTGAATGTTTCGTGCCGCTCCTGCCCTCTCCAATTCTTTGAGATCCCGCAACAGAACGGCTTGAGTCGCGACGGCCAGATCCTTCAGTTCGGAGATGGCGTTTTGACGCCGGTCCGCTTTGGAGAGCGTCTCAAAGCGGAGGAGTAGATCCTGGCAATCGGCCTGATCGGACAGGATTAGCAGAAGCGGAATATATTCGTCGGGCGAGGATTGGGAAACTTTGCGGGCGAGGTCGGGGGTTAGGGAGGGTTGCGCTGGGGCCGTGGACGCGACGGTGGCGAGAAGGAGTAACAGCAGCGACATTCGGCGCATAAGAACCTCGGGAGAATGACCGGGATAAGTGAAAAGAATAAATTGAATCAAGTTTTGGGGGAGATAATATAAGCAGGGGCGGGGGAATATGTCAAGGGGAAAGAGGGGGAAATGCGTTGGCGAATCAGAATTCACCACAGAGGCACAGAGAACCCGGTGAGAATTAGATAAACCACCCTGAAGATCCCCTCTAACCTCCCTTGATAAAGGGGGGAACTCAGGGGCAGGGGTGGTAGTCACCCTCTTTGGCAAGGGGCGAAGGTGGGGAGAAAACCGGCGAGGGCGGCAGGGCTATCCGATTCCGGGCAAGCCGGAATGACACCCCAGTGGCCGGCAGGGACGCCGGCCCTACGACTAGTTCACAGTTTTCGGTTTACAGTCCTCTCCAATATCCTCGTTTCCTTCCCCTCCCACACGCATTCATCGTACAGGAAGCACCCCCCGCACCGAGGATTACGGGCGTGACAAACTGTACGGCCAAACTGCAGGAGGTTCATATGCAGACTATAGGCGCGGCCTTTGGGGACGTGCGGTCGCAACTCCCAGAAGACCTTTTCCGCCGAATAGACCGCTGGAACCCAACCCAAGCGCCCGGCGATGCGATGCACATGGGTATCCACCGGGCAGAGATCACGGCCCAGGGTGAACATCAGCACCACCCCGGCGGTTTTAATCCCCACGCCCTTGCGGCTGGTCAGCAATTCAATGGCCTCGTCGTCCGACATATCCTTCAGCGCGCCCAGAGACAGCTTCCCGAAGCGTTCCTTGATCCAGCAAAGCACCTCTTTGATGCGGACAGCCTTCTGCTGCGATAGTCCGCCGATGCGGATTGCCTCGGCCAGTTCGCTGGAATCGGCATTCAGGACTTTATTCCAGGAGGGCCAGCAGCGGCGCATTTCGGCATAGGCCTGGTCGCGCAGGTTATCGTTGGTGTTCTGGGAGAGGATAGTCAGCATCAGGCTGTCCAGCGGATCGGACGGCCCTGGCCAGGTTTTGACGCCTTGATGCGTCTCGAGCAAGTTCAGAGCGGTATGAAGACGCTTTGTAAGCGGTTTGGTCATATCTTCACGACGATCAGGTTGAAATTCTCACCTAATTCCAGCATTTTCACCGGGTGAAGGGTCAAGGCTTGCAGCTCGCGGGATTCACGGCGGGCGGTGGGGCCTTTGTAGAACCAGAGGCTGCCTCCGGGCTTGACCAGCGGCTCCATCCAGGGAAACAGGTCAGCGGCGCGGCCAGTACCTCGGGTGGTGACCAAATCGTAAGCATGTTGCCAGTCAGGGTGCGAAATCAAGTCTTCAAGGCGAGTGCGAAAAGCCTCACTGTTTGAGAGCTGGAGATCTTCAATGACTCTGCGAAGAAAGAGCCACTTCATCCGCCGCGGTTCAAGCAAGGTCAGACTGATATCAGGCCGGGCGAACTTCAAGGGAAAAGCGGGCAAACCGGCTCCGGAACCCACATCGAGCAGCGCCGATCCTGCAGGTAAGTCTTGAGAAATCAGAGGCTGAACCGACTGCTCGATCAGCTCTGTCAACAGGTTATGCACATTCCGTGACGACACAAGGTTAATTCTTGTATTCCAATCACTTACAAGTGTTTTGTACGCACGGGAAAGCTGTTGAAAACTCGGGTTATCCACAATTGGCGATTTCAATGTTTCTCGCATGTGAAGCAACTTTCATGCACGGGTAATTATTCACAACAAACCGATTTAAAGGTATTTGAACCCCTGGGTTTTTATTCACTCGAAGGGGGCAAATGTTGCCTATCCTCGTTTCAGCAACACCATCAGCACCGCGATGTCCGAGGCGCGCACTCCGGGCAGCCGCGAGGCCTGCCCCAGGGTTGCCGGATGAAGTCGTTGCAGTGTTTGTCGCGCCTCTGTGGACAGGGCGCCCAACACCGTGTAATCCATATTAGCGGGCAACCGATGAGCTTCCAAACGACGAAAAGCCTCAACATGCACCAGTTGGCGCGTTAGGTAACCTTCATACTTGATTTCCAATTCCGCCCGAAAAGCCGCAGCGGGATCTTGCCGTACCAATTCCAGCAGGGGTAGTGTCCAGTGGGACGCGAGTGCCGGATCGAACAAACTGACTTCGGGACGGCGCAGGAATTGAGCAGCCGAAATCGTTTCACCTTCGAGGCGCACTCGCTCGGTGGATAGCAGGATCGAAATAGCAGACTGTCGCGTTAATCCGCCTTCGATTTGGTTCACGATCAGGGGAGGTTGCAATCCCACTTCGCGGATGATGGGGAGCAGTCGCTGCAGGGTGTTGTCCTGGCGCAGCAAGAGCCGGAATTCAGCCCGCGAAGTGAACATGCGATAGGGTTCCTGCGGTATTTTGGTGATGAGATCATCTATCAGCACACCGATATAGGCTTGATCGCGTCCCAGCACGACCGGAACCTGCCCTCGTAACGACCGCGCTGCATTGATCCCGGCCATCAGACCCTGAGCCGCCGCCTCCTCATAACCAGACGTGCCGAGGATCTGTCCCGCCAGAAAAAGATTCTTCCATTCCCGGCATTCCAGCGACGGCAGCACCTGGTCTGCTGGGAAAACGTCGTATTCCACCGCGTAACCAGGCCGGTTCATGGACACATTTTCCAAACCGGGCACAGTATGCAGGGCGGCGAGTTGGACTTCCTCCGGAAGGGAGGTTGAGAAACCATTCAGGTAATATTCGTCAGTGTCGAGGCCTTCGGGTTCCAAAAAGAGTTGATGCCGGTCGCGTTCGGCGAAGCGGACGATTTTATCCTCGATGGAAGGACAATAGCGCGGCCCGGTGCCTTTGATGCGTCCGGTATAAAGCGGAGACCGATCCAGGCCGGAACGCAGGATTTCGTGTGTCTGGGCATTGCTATAGGTCAGCCAACAAGGGAGCTGGGGTAGGCGTTCATGCGGTGGCGGATCGGAGAACCAGACTGGTTCGGGATCGCCATCCTGGCGTTCCGTAAGCGTGAAATTGAGGCTCTTCCCGTCAAGACGCGGCGGTGTACCGGTCTTGAAGCGCAGGCGGCGCAAACCCATCGCCACCAGGTCATCCGACAATCCGAGGGCAGGTTCCTCGTGAATTCTCCCCGCCGGCGACGACCATTCCCCTATATGGATCAACCCATTCCAGAACGTGCCTCCGACCAAGATGACCCGTTTACCACGATACTCTTCCCCACTCCTCGTTTTTATCCCAACGATGTGATTATTATTGCGTATAATATGGATAACTTCACCAGCACGCAGCTCAATTCCAGGCGTGTTGGAAATAATCCCGTGCATGACTTCGGAATAGCGCTTTCGGTCGCACTGTGCCCGAGGCGACCAGACGGCCGGTCCCTTGGAACGATTCAACATGCGGGACTGAATAGCCGTGCGGTCGGTCACGGACCCCATAAGACCACCCAAGGCATCTACTTCCTTTACCAGATGCCCTTTGGCCAAACCTCCGATGGCTGGATTGCAGGACATGCGCGCCAGAGCCTGGGGATTCTGCGTTATCAGCAGAGTCGAACACCCCAATCGGGCGCTGGCCGAAGCTGCTTCGCACCCGGCATGTCCACCACCTACCACAATCACATCAAATTCTGAAACCATACCGTTTAACTTTAAATTTGTTTCACGTGAAACTTTAACGAGTCATTGTTTCACGTGAAACAGTGTGAGCCTCATCTCGACCGATCAAGGTTAGATTTATTTCCCTATACAGAAATCGCTGAAGATGCGGTTCAGGACATCGTCGGGAGTAACTATCCCGATGATTTGCCCCAGTTCGGCAGCAGCCTCGCGAAGATCTTCAGCCAATAATTCAATCCCCCCCCCTGCCTTCAAGGTTTTATTTCCGTTTTCCAAGCCTGTGAGCGCCTTTTGAACGGCTTCAAGATGCCGTTCGCGAGTGAGCACTCCTTCGGTGATCTCAGCATTATTCTCAGGAATTATCCGCGTCATGATTGCATTTTTTAGCTCACCTATACCTACGCCTGTTTTGGCAGATACATGCAGGTACGGGTGTTCTCTTAATAATGAATTTATCTCCAAATCCGTTTTATTTCCGATTAGAAGCACGCGATCATCGAATTCAACTGGAGGTCTTATAGGTGGTTCATCAGAGGATAAATCTACGATCCAGAGTACGAGATCCGCGCTCTGCATCGTCTGCTGCGCAAGAAGGACCGCCTTCAGGTCTGGACCTTTAAAATGCGCTGCTTGTCCGGCTGTATCCACCAAGCGCACGATCAAACCATCCCACTCTACTTGACTTTCTACGCTATCACGAGTCGTGCCGGGAGTGGGATCAACAATCGCCTTATCTTCCCCTATTAAAGCATTGAATAGTGTGGATTTACCAACATTAGGCGCGCCTGCGATAACTACCACGGCCCCTTCCCTCGCTAACCTTCCTCGGCTATAACTATGAGCCAGGAGTTGCAATTCATATTGAATCTGCGTTATTGTTTTAAACAGGGTTTCTGTATCAATCAGCGGCAGATTCTGATCGCTGAAATCAATATCCAGCTCAATCATAGCGCACGCTTGGATCAACTGTTCCCGAATTTGAGCGATGCGGCGTGAAAGAACCCCTTTGGTTTGGTTCATTGCAATACGGTGAGCGGCAGCACCCGAAGCCGCGATGAGGTCGGCGACGGCTTCGGCTTGAGCAAGATCCATCTTCCCGTTGAGGAAGGCTCGCTGGGTGAATTCACCCGGGGTCGCTATCCGAGCGCCCAGCTCGAGACAGCGATCCAAGACCTTGGCGATGAGGTAGAAACTGCCATGAAGAAAATATTCTGCCGCGTTTTCTCCGGTATAACTGTTGGGTTTATGGTAATAAACGCACATCCCCCGATCCAATAACTGCCCCTGGCCATCTATAAATTCCGCCAGGAACAACTTCCTCGGTTCCGTTTTCTGCAAGCTCTCCGGTTGTCTTATCAGGCCGGCGGTAATATCGAGCGCCTTTTCTCCGGATAGCCGAACGATGGCCAGAGCGCCCACGCCTTTGGGTGTGGCCAGGGCGATAATCGTTTCACCAGCGGAAAACCCGCTTTCTGGCGGGTTTTTCTGCGAATTTGACTTTGTAATCTTCACCAGCCTATCTCCCGCCGGCGTCGGCCATTGCGGCCGCCCCCTGTTTTTTGATCCAGATCTGTTGCAGATACGCTAATACATTGAATAGGGTATAGTAAAGCGTCAGTCCAGATGGTAAGGTGTTGAAAAACAACGTCATAAAGAGAGGCATGAAGTAGACGTTGAATTTCTGCTTGGGGTCGGTGATCATCATTTTACTGGTCAGAAGCTGGGTAGCGCCCATGATCAACGGCAGGATGGCAAAGCCGCTGCCGTAAAAAGGTATGGTGAAAGGTAGACGGGCAACTACATCAGGCATGGATAAATCGTTGATCCACCAAACAAAGGGCGCGCCGCGGAATTCGATGGTGGAACGAAACACGCCGAACAGAGCGAACAACAACGGCATTTGCAGCAGGACCGGCCAACAACCAGAGAAGGGATTGACCTTTTCCTCTTTGTAGAGCTGCATCACCGCTTTGTTGAGCTTGTCGGGGCTTCCTTTGAATTTCTCCTGTAGCTCTTTCATCTTGGGCTGAATCGCCGACATGCGCGCCATAGATTTGGTGGATTTTTGCGTCAAGGGCCATAGCACAATCTTGATGATAATCGAAAACACAACGACCACCAAACCATAATTAGGGATTACGGCATGCAGCGCCTTCAACATCCAGAGAATGCCCTTGCTGAGCGGAGCCAAGACCTTCCAGCCCCAGCTCATGGTCGCTTCAAGGTTGGGATCGGCTTGAGCCAGCCGCTTCTCATCAAGGGGTCCGATATAAACGGTGAATAGGCCAGGTTGCTGGTTTAGGGTCCCCGGCATATTCAATCCCATTCCGAAAACCTTCAGGCGGTTTTTTCCGATGGCAGGTTGAGCATACAGATCGAAACTGACGCCATTACCAGGTTGCCCTTGCGGCACGATCGCCACTTCAAAATATTTACACCTTTGGGCCACCCAGCGAGTTTCTCCGGCGGCGCTGCCATGTTGATCCTTCTCGCCTTTGCCGTCGAAGGATTCCAATTCGCCGCCCATCAGAGCGTAAGCCTTTGAATAATATATATCTTGCGCAGTATCCGTTTCTGTGATGTTAAGCCCGGATCCCCATACGACCTGATACCCGGGATCGAGGTCGGGAAGATTTTGGGCCTGCACGCGCAGATCCACAATGTACCGATCTGCATAAAAGCGGAACACCTTCCGCACAATACCTGATCCGCCCGTCGTCTGCATGATCAGGGAATCGCCGCCATCGGCTGGCACATTGATCAGGTACTGATTCGGAACGAAACGGGCTTCTTTCAGGTCCAAGGGATTGCCCTTGCGATGCAGCAGCAGATCGAGATTATCATCGGACTCGGAACGAATCAATTCCACCTTGCTGCCGTTGTGGCCAGCGTACTGTTTCAGAACGCAACTGGTTAAAACCCCGCCTCTGGTGGAGAATTCCAAATGGTAGAGAGGAGTCTCCACAATGACGGATCGCGGACCGGTTTCAAGGGGGAATTCCGCAGCCGGATTGCCTGAAGTATCAGGTATGGTCAAAGACTCTGGCTGAATGACGGGCGCCGCGGGCTGGGAGCGGAGGGTTGAAGCGGTATCCGGCGCATCCTGAATTGTTTTTTCCGCCACCGGGAGCGCTTTTTGGGGAGCTTCCTGCCGGGGAGTGAAAATCTTATAATAATAAGGCAGCAGCAGGAAGACGAGAATGATGACGATATAGGCGATGATTGTTTTTCGGTCCATGGGTGGGGGGGCTTAAGGTTCGTCTACTCCGCCGGGGTGGAGAGGATTACACTTGACCAAGCGCCAAATGGTTAGATAAAATCCCTTGAACAAGCCGTATTTCAGGAAGGCTTGCCGGGAATATTCAGAGCAAGAAGGATAAAAACGACACCGCCCACCCAAGGCCGGGCTAATGGTCATCTGATATAACCTGATCAGAGCCGCGGCTGCGTTGGAGGGCCAACTGGTAACCTTCAATAAGAGCGGTGACGACATGTTCCAGATCCTTGGCCGGTTGATGGAAAATCACCACCAGTTGACCGGACACCAACCACGCGGCCCGATGCTGCCGAAAGGCTTCGCGGGCCCAACGCTTGTGCTTATTTCTGATATGCGCCGGTCCCAATTTCCGTCCGACCAGCACGGCAAATTTCCACTGTGGGCCGGGTAAAAAAAAAGCGAAAGCCCTAAACGCCGCACTTTGCAGCCGGCATTCAGGACCGCCTGGATTTCACTGCGCCTGGTTAAACGCAGGGTGCGTCCAAGGCTGTTAGAGCTCATCGGATACCGTTAATCTCTTGCGTCCTTTGCGGCGGCGGCGCGAGAGCACCTCACGGCCGTTGGCGGTGGACATTCTCTTGCGAAACCCGTGTGTGTTAAGCCGTTTGCGGCGGCTGGGTTGGTATGTTCTCTTCATCATTTCCTCTTAACAACCGGTCGGGTCGAATGAAAGCATTGTGAGATAGAACTGTTAATATACTGTAAAAAGAGCCCTTTAGTCAAGGGGAATTATCATCTTTTGTTGTTTCTAATTCGGGAAAATTCAGGATCATTGACCATATTCTTGAATTACCTTATTTTATCATTGAACAGGCGAAAGAGCAACGCTATAAAATCCCTTGACTTTTGAGGTGGATTTGGGTATATTCTCAAGTCCGAAATCCCTGGGGAAAGGGGTCTCTCCATTCTCATTATAAATA
>JAGVQJ010000028.1 GCA_020051775.1 Calditrichota bacterium
CCCCCTTGATAAGGGGGGCGACTCGTTTGCCGGTGGGGGAGTTCCCCCGCAAGCAGAAATTCGCATGGTGCAAAAAATTGCACTTGATTTGGATGGAAAAGATTTGTATATTGTTACCGAAGCAATCCCAATCCCGACAACAGCAACAAGGGGGTTTACCCCCTTACCTGACCGGGAATCCGCTTTACAAGGGGCTAAAGCCCCTTGTTGCACAGGAGCATTGACCGCCAGGAACCGCTTCGCTTTAATCCTGGCGGCAACCAACGACAAAATCCGGGAGATCATCATGCGGCGCACAATCTTCTGTCTATTCGTTCTTGGGCTGACGGCCAGCCAGGCTCATGCCGATCACATCACCGTCTCCGGCAACGTCTCCGGCGTGTGGGACGTGGATACGGTGCTGGTAGTGGGGGATATTACTGTACCTGCCGGGCAATCGCTCACGATTCAACCGGGGGTGAAAGTGCTGTTTGGTGGATATTTTCTGATGAATGTACAGACTGCCGGTTTAATCACTGCCAGCGGGACTCAAGTTGACTCGATTTATTTTGCACCGATGGCAACCATGCTTATTTGGCCGGGCATAAATCTGAATGAAGCCTCTGATTCTTCGCGCTTTGAATACTGTGTTTTTACATCAGGAACGAACGCCCTTAACTTGAATTCAAGTAACATCCGCATCGATCATTGCCAATTCGAGGGGGGTTTTAGCTCCTCCTTCGAAGGTGGGGCCGTAGTTTGTGTCAATGATGCTGATTGCCAAATCATGAATTCTACTTTTCAAAATAATAATGGTTCTTATGGAGTGGCCATTTATTGCGACGAATCAGCCCCCCTCATCATCGGGAATCTATTCTCAGGAAATCATTCCACCAACGATTATGGGGTCTTGTATTCGCATGGGCATAGTGGGGGCGTGATCTCGAATAACGTGTTTATTGATAATACCACACATGGTATTCATGTTAATGGTGATTATCCCTACAACGACTCAACCTATCTAGCTATCACCAATAATGTGTTTTTTCGCAATCATGCCCAAAGCGGCGGCGGGATGTCAATCAAACATAAACGCTCAGTGGATATAATCAGTAATTGCATCGTGAATAATTCAGCTTCAGTGTTTCAGGGTGGTGGCGGTGGCATTTTCTCCTATTCCAGCAGCCCCTTGATCAAGGGGAACGTTATCAGTTATAACACTGCCATGATAGTTGTCGGCGGAGGTGGAGGCCTTCAATGCTGGTCCTCCGGAAATCCAGTGATTGAATTCAACACCTTCCATGCTAATACCAGTACGGGGTACGGAGGTGGCGGGATTTATTGCACAGAAGGCGCCGATGCCCTGATTAGGTTTAATCTCTTCGCTGGAAACTTCGCTTCGAATGGAGGCGGCTACCGCGGTTATGGCAGCAATCCAGTTATCAGCAAAAACACCTTTTTTAACAACACTGTTAACTGGAACGGCGGAACCATATCTGTGGGGGCCTATTATCCCAATTACACTACCACCGAAATCAGCAACAGCCTCATGTGGAAAAGCACAACCCCGATCATCTACACAACCATTCAGAATCTGTTTATAACCTACTCCGACATCCAGGACACTCTTTGGCCAGGTCTCGGCAACCTCAGTTCTGACCCTCGCTTTATCGATCCTGAGCATCATGACTACCGCGTGAGGTGGAATTCCCCATGCATCGACGCCGGCCATCCCGATTCGTTAGACCCCGACGGCACCCGGAGCGATATGGGGGCTTTCTACTACGATCAAAGCTACCCGGTGCACGTGTATCTGACGCCTCGCCAGATCCCCTACTTGATTCACGCCGAAGGTGGAAGCCTGACCTATACTCTGCGCCTGAGCAACCATGATCCCAGCCCAAACACGGCTCAAGTTTGGTGCAACGTCACCCTGCCTGACAGCACGGTCACCGGCCCACTCCTGGGGCCTGTGACGGTAACCGTTCCCGCCAGTACCATGCTGGCGCGAGTGCGCACGCAGGCCGTCCCCGCCTCTGCGCCGCTGGGTGTGTACCATTACAATGCGTATGCCGTGGTGGGATCGGACACCAGCCAGGATAGCTTCATGTTCGGGAAATTGGGGATGGTTGGTCGCTGGTCGCAGGTTGCTGGCGGCTGGTCAAATACAGGGGAAGATTTTGGCGAACTCGAAAAACCTATCATAACTCCAAACTCAGCACTCATAACTTCTTCCCACCCCAATCCTTTCAACGCTTCGACAACTCTCAGCTTCGAACTGCCTATAGCGAGTTTGGTCAGCTTGAAAGTCTACGATCCTTCCGGTAGACTGGTCGTTAACCTGGTGGAAGGCCGGCATGATGCCGGATCGCATGAGGTGACCTTCGACGGGGCGGAGTTGGCGTCGGGGGTTTATCTCGTCAGGCTAAAGGCAGGTGAGTCCTCCACTGTGCAGAAGCTGGTGCTGCTCAAATAGCAACCTCTGATTGCGAGTGCAAATTGTAGGGGCACGGCATGCCGTGCCCCTACCGCACTATGCCCCGCAACTCACACCTAATTCACTTGCATCTCCCCCCTTTTCCTCCGTATTTTTACCAAATACCTCGTAATTATCTCTAAGTTATGATCAATCACAAGCATACTACCGGCGGCTTTCTCCTGCTCGAAGACGGCAGCAGTTTCCCCGGCGAAACCTTACTGGGGCCTGGGCCTGCTTTTGGCGAGGCGGTGTTCAACACCTCCCACTCTGGCTATCAGGAGATCCTGAGCGACCCCTCCTACCGCCGCCAGATCATGGTCTTCACAGCGGCGCACCTCGGCAACGTGGGCGTTAACGACGAAGACGTGGAATCGAGTCGTGTGCAAGCGGCTGGAGCTGTCGTGCGCAACCTGGCTCCGCACCCGCGTAACTGGCGGTCGCAAGGCGATTTGGCTTCCTGGTTAATCCGGGGTGAAGCGCCGCTGCTCCTCGGCGCCGACACTCGCGCGATTACCTTGCATTTGCGCCAGACCCGCGCTCAGCGAGCCGGTCTCTTCGCCTCGGAAACACCCCTATCTCAGGCGTTGGATCAAGTGAAAAACTCCCCCGACATGCTCGGCGCCGATTTGGCAAAAGAAGTCACTTGTGAGCAAAGCTATTGCTACGGCCCTAATGACATAGAATCTCAATGGCATCCTCTGGACGCGGAAGGAGCTGGATTGAAGGTCGCGGTGCTGGACTTCGGCGTGAAGACCAACATCCTGCGCAAACTTGCCGCTCATGGTTGCCAGATCACTGTGCTTCCCGCCAATACCTCGCCCGCGACGATTCTTTCAGGAAATTATCACGGTTTGCTGCTCTCAAACGGCCCTGGAGACCCGTCTGCTGTAAAGTATGGGGTCGAAACCGTTCGAGCCTTAATCGGAAAATTGCCGATTTTCGGTATCTGTTTGGGTCACCAGCTTTTATCACTGGCGGCAGGGCTGGGGACTTTCAAGTTGCCCTTCGGCCACCGCGGCGCCAACCACCCGGTCCGCCGAGAATCCGACCATACCGTCGAGATCACCAGCCAGAACCACGGTTTCGCGGTCCATCCTGATGGGGTGGGGAAGGAGTGGCGGATTACTCACTTCAATCTAAATGACGGCACGGTGGAGGGACTTGAACACACCGAGCTACCTGTCTTTTCCGTCCAATACCACCCTGAAGCCAGTCCCGGCCCACACGATTCGTGGACATATTTCGATCGCTTTATTCAGGAGATGCGCCATGCCCAGAAGAGATGACGTTCATTCGGTTTTGATCATCGGCAGCGGGCCTATCGTCATCGGGCAAGCCTGTGAATTCGATTATTCCGGCACGCAGGCCGTACGCGCTTTAAAAGAGGAAGGCATCCGCGTCATCCTGGTCAACAGCAACCCCGCCACGATCATGACCGATCCCGGTCTGGCAGACGCCACTTACGTCGAAGCACTGGAACCGGACATGGTCGAACGGATCATCGCGCGGGAGAAACCGGATGCCTTGCTTCCCACTATGGGCGGCCAAACCGGTCTGAACCTGGCGATGGATTTGGCCAAAGCCGGCGTTTTGGACAAGCATGGCGTGAAACTGTTGGGCGCCTCGGTTAAGGCGATCCAATTAGCAGAAAATCGCGAAGAATTCCACGACGCCATGTTGGCCGCCGGGCTGGACGTACCCATTGGCGGTTTTGCCAAGACGCTGGAAGAAGCCGCCAAAGTTCTTGAAAAAACGGGCTTGCCGGTGATCATTCGGCCTTCGTTTACGCTGGGTGGAGTGGGCGGATCGGTGGTTTACAACCGTGAGGAATTTGAAGATCGCGTGCGCTGGGGTTTGTCGCGCAGCCCGGTGGGGGAGATCCTGATTGAGCAGGCGTTGATTGGCTGGAAGGAATTCGAGTTGGAGGTCATGCGCGACCGCGCCGATCAGTGCGTGGTGGTCTGTTCCATAGAAAATCTGGATCCGCTGGGTATTCACACCGGCGACTCCATCACGGTGGCTCCGCAACAGACGCTGACCGATAAAGAATACCAATTGATGCGTGATGCGGCCTTTACCGTCATCCGTGCCATCGGCGTCGAAACGGGCGGTAGCAACATTCAATTTGCGGTGCATCCCACCACCGGACGTATGGTCATCATCGAAATGAATCCGCGCGTCAGCCGCTCCTCGGCCCTCGCCTCCAAGGCAACCGGATTTCCCATCGCCCGCATTGCCGCTAAACTGGCTATCGGTTACCGCCTGGACGAAATTTCCAACGCCATCACCAAGAAGACTCCGGCCTGCTTCGAACCTGCCTTGGATTACGTCGTCGTCAAGGTTCCTCGCTGGGCGTTTGAGAAATTCCCCACGGTGGATCAGACTCTGGGCAGCCAGATGAAGTCCGTGGGCGAGAGCATGGCCATCGGAAGATCCTTCCCTGAAGCGTTACAAAAGGCTCTGCGCAGTTTGGAACAGGGCAGCATGGGTCTGGGCGCCGATGGCCGCGACGTCATCAACACCGACCACCTCGAACCGCACCTATTGCCCGAGTGGCGCGCCATGGTACAGCGCAAATTGGCCACGCCCCGTCCGGAAAATGTCTTTTATCTGCGCTATGCCTTGAAATTGGGTATTTCCGTCGAAGAAATCTTCCGCATCACTCATGTGGATCCCTGGTTCCTGGATCAGATCGTCTTGATCGTGGACATGGAGAAACGGGTCAAAGCGGCGACGCCGCGAGGGAGATCGGACTTGACCTCCTTGCGGCGCAGCGTCAAGCCCGAACTGCTGCGTTCCGCCAAACGCCTCGGCTTTTCTGACGTGCAACTGGCCTGTTTACTGGGATCTGACGAAACCTCCTTGCACCGCCTGCGCGAAATTCACGAAGTTCGCCCGGTGTTCCTGCCGGTGGACACCTGCGCCGGGGAATTCGAAGCTTACACGCCCTATTACTACTCTTCCTATGAAAACAGCGGCATGGAGTCCGGCGCAGAGAACCGTCCCCGCATCATCGTCTTGGGCAGCGGACCGAACCGTATCGGCCAGGGAATTGAATTTGATTATTGCTGTGTGCACGCTTCAATGACGTTGCATGACGAGGGATACTGCAGCGTTATGGTCAACTGCAATCCGGAAACGGTTTCCACCGACTATGACGTTTCCGATCGCCTGTATTTCGAACCGATCACCTTGGAAGACGTGCTGGAAATCTGCCGCGCGGAACAACCCGACGGCGTCATCGTGCAATTTGGCGGTCAAACCCCCTTGAAGATCGCCCAGGAATTGGAAGAACAGGGCGTCAAGGTTTTGGGTACCAGCCCGGCGCGCATCGCCGACGCCGAAGATCGCGAAAAATTCGGAGCGGTGTTGCGTTCCTTGAATGTTCCCCACCCACCTTATGGGATCGCCCGCAATTTCAACGAAGCCGAGGAAGTAGCTCAGACTGTCGGGTACCCGGTGCTGGTGCGCCCCAGCTTCGTACTGGGTGGCCGCGCCATGGAAATCGTCTACAACCAGGATGGTCTGGATCATTACTTGCGCGAATCCGCCGGCAAGGTTACGCCGGAACATCCGGTGTTGATTGACCGCTACATCGAAGACGCTTTCGAGTTCGATGTGGACGCGGTCTCCGACGGCCGGCAGACGATCATCTGCGGGCTGATGCAGCACATCGAAGAGGCCGGCATCCACAGCGGAGACAGCGCCTGCGTCCTGCCACCCTTCATCTTGACGGATGAGCAGCGCGAACGCATGGTGCAGATCGTGCATTCGTTGTCCAAAGCGCTGGAAGTGGTCGGTTTGATGAACGTGCAGTTCGCGTTTCGCGACGGGGAGATGTTCGTCTTGGAAGTCAACCCGCGCGCCAGCCGCACGATCCCCTTCGTCAGCAAGGCTACGGGCGTCAATTGGGTGCAAGTCGCGACGCGCTGCATCATCGGACGCAGCTTGAAGGAGCAAAAGGTCAAGGAAAACCTGAACCCCGGACATTACGCCGTCAAAGAAGTCGTCTTCCCCTTCAGCCGTTTCGAAGGCGTCAATCCCTTCCTGGGGCCCGAGATGCGTTCCACCGGCGAAGTCATGGGCGTGGCCGCAACCTTCAGCGAAGCCTACAGCAAAGCCCTATACGCCGCAGGAACCTATCTCCCCACGGAAGGCACTGTTTTTTTGAGCGTCAACCGCCGTGACAAGGATCGTATGCTGCCTATCGCCATCAAACTGTCCGATCTGGGCTTCAAGATCGTCGCCACGAGAGGTACGCACGATTATCTGGCACAGCATGGTGTGAATACCGAGTTCGTCTTCAAGGTCAACGAGGGCCGCCCCCATATCGTGGACCGCATGAAGAACGGCGAAATTCACCTCCTGCTCACCACTCCCCTGGGACGCGAATCCTACTACGACGAACGGATCGTCGGCGAAACCGCTTACCGCATGGGCTTGCCTTTGATCACTACCCTTTCCGCCGCCGAAGCCTCCATCGGCGCGATCGAGGCCATTGGCCGTCGACCGTTACAGCCGATTAAGCTGCAGGAATTGGGCAGGGAATAGGGAAAAGGTGGGGCAAGCGTCCCTGCTTGCCGTACGCGTTATTCCGGCTTGCCCGGAATCGCCTCACCCGGGAATGAATTACCGGGCTATGAAGCTTCAGTCCGCTGAAGCGGACGCTCTTGTCAAGGATCACACAGAAATTTTCACATTTTGAAAATAATAGCTTGACAAGCCCCTACGAGTTTTGTATATTATTTGACAACCCTTTGACCTGCTTCTCGATTTGTACCCCACGAAATAATCTCTATAGAAGGTAAAATAACATTCTAATCCAGGAGATTTCCCCATGAATCGCTTGATCTCCACTTTCTTCGCCGCGATCATCATCGCTGTTTTCTCCTATGCGTGTTTAGCCGACACCTACGTCGCCGGGCCGGTGACCGGCGTTTGGACGGCGGCGGGCAACACCTACTACGTGACCGACAGCATCTACGTCCCCACGAATCAGTCGCTGGTCATCCAGGCTGGAGTACACGTGGTTTTCTGGGGGCATTATAAATTCTCCGTGCACCCGGGCGCTACGCTGAAAGCGCTGGGCGCGCCGGGCGATTCGATCACTTTCACCCCCCAGTTTGCGGCGGGGTGGCATGGGATTAGGTTTAATAATGCCTCGCCTGCATGTTCTCTAAAGTACTGTAAATTTTCAAAGGGAATAGCAACCGGAAGTGGAGAAGATTCAAAAGGAGGGGCAATATATTGTCAAAGTACTACGATTAAAGTAAGGAATTGTACCTTTGATAGCTGTTCAGCTACGACTGGGAGTTCAATATATTGTGGAAATTGTTTTGTGCTTGAGTTAGCGTGGAATACTTCAAATAACAATAGAGCAAACTACCATGATATTTATTGCTCGAATTCAAGTGGGAGTATCATCAATAATGTAATCAATAATTATACCGTACCCAGTTG
Organism: Calditrichota bacterium; assembly: GCA_020051775.1. GTDB lineage: Bacteria > Electryoneota > B3-LCP > B3-LCP > B3-LCP > JAGVQJ01. The sequence goes on from JAGVQJ010000028.1 coordinate 7,919, forward strand.
GCCAAACTTTCTAATGAGTATTTACACCAGCGGCAATTTTATAATTAACAGCAATTCAATTACAAATAGTATTGGAGGCATTTGGGCTTCCAATGGCAATTATACAATAAATGGGAATACCATGAGCAATAATCTCCGTGCAGGAATCTATTTGAATGGTAGAGGACTAATTTCGAATAATATCATTACAAACACAAGTATGGACACCATCACAGCAGGTATTGGTATCCTCAACACGGTCAATACTGATTCAATTGTAATTGAAAATAATTATATTTCAGATAATGCCGGAGGCGGTATATCATGCTATGAGGGTGGACAAAATTATATTATTCGAAATAATTTAATTCAATATAACCATGGGCAATCTTACGGTGGGATATGGTGTAATAGTGCAACTAATGTGTCTATTACGGAAAACAATATATATAAAAATTCTGCTGACGGTTACGGTGGGAGCATTTCATTTGAAAGCTCTACCGGCATTATCAGCAATAATGAGCTAATTGGTAATAGGGCGATGAAAGGTGGAGGAATATATTGTTCTGATTCGAGTCCATTGATTCATGGTAATGTAATTCATGCTGATTCTGCCATGGGTTGGGGTGGCATTGGATGGGGTGGTGGTATTTGTTGTGTCAATGAATCCCATCCAATCATTGAAATGAATGAAATCAGTGACAATCGTGCCTTAGGAACAAGTGGATTAGGTGGAGGGATTTATAGTGATGGTTACGTGCTAACAACGCCAATGAATAAGAATACATTTTATGGCAATATTGCAAATAATGGCGGGAGTTTTTACCTGCTAAATTCAACCATAAATATTAAAAATGGTACTATTTGGGCAAACAATGCTATGGCTAACCCCATGCTATACCTTGGCATAGGATCATCCGTTAATGTCACGTATTCCAACCTCCAGGAATTCTGGCCGGGTACTGGCAATATTTTCACATATCCTGCTTTTGTGGATACGGCGCATGACGACTACCGCCTGACATGGGGATCTCCCTGCATTGATTCCGGCGACCCTGCTTCCATCTACAACGACCCCGACAGCACCCGTGCGGACATGGGATGCTATTACTACCCGCAGAATATGCCCGTACGCATTATTCTGACTCCCTACAGCGCACCTATCCAGATACCCGCCAATGGCGGTGGCTTCAACTATCAAATCATGGGGACAAACAGCAGTAACACCTCACAACTAACGACTATCCATTGCGATATTACACTGCCATCTGGGCAAATTTACGGACCGGTGCTGGGACCGATAACGATCAATATGTCGGCAAATATAAGCATTAGCCGCGTGAGAATTCAAAACATTCCCGGGAGCGCTCCACCGGGTTTGTACCATTACAACGCCTACGCGGTGGTGGGACCGACTACGTCATCCGATGCCTTTACCTTCGTCAAGTTGGAAGGCGATAGTCAGGGCCAGGGATTATCCGGCTGGTCTAACTCCGGTGAAAATTTCGAAGCGACCGGGGCACAGCAAGCAGTGCCCCTACAACCCACCAGTTTTAGACTGTGGGGCGCTTATCCCAATCCTTTCAACCCCACCACAGCTATCAGCTACGAGCTTCGAGCTGCGAGCCACATCAGCCTAAAAATCTACGACACTGCCGGGCGGTTGGTGGCAACGTTGGTGGACGGCTGGCACGAAGCTGGCGAGCATAAAGCTACCTTCGACGGCTCCAGCCTCTCTTCCGGCCTCTACCTGCTCAGGTTGCAGGCGGGTGAGTTCAGCGCGGCGCAGAAGATGGTGTTGTTGAAATAGAGGCTGCGGGCATACTAATGTATAGTCGGGGTCGCCCCCGACCCCGACATCCCTGTTTCCCCTCGAAAAATTATTGAAATTCCTGGATATTCCCTCCCTTTCTTTAGTATATTATATTTAGAAGATTGTCATAACACTTTAAATCGTGGGGTTAATTTTTAGACCTGCACAAAGGGTTGGTGACATTCTCGAAAAGGTAAAGTTAAAAGTACAATTTAAAAGGAGTAGAGTAATGTCACAAGGTACCGTGAAGTGGTTCAACGCCCGCAAGGGATTCGGTTTCATCAACGTGGACGGCCAGAAGGACGACGTGTTCGTGCACGCCAACGAAGTGACCGAAGCCGGCCCCAACCGCGAACTGTTTGAGAATCAGCGCGTGGAGTTCACCATCGAGCAGGGCAAAAAAGGCCCTTGCGCCAAGAACGTCAAAGTGATTGGCTAAATCCGCACCGCTTCACAACAGTTGAAAAACCCGCTTCGAATGAGGCGGGTTTTTTATCTCTTAAGAATCAGCTGATATGTCGATAGTAAAGCTTATCAAATGCATTATATCTCAAAACTTTTTCCCGCGTGATAGCTCGACCGCACCAGCGGTCCTGCCTCGACGTGATCGAAACCCATCTCGCGGCCGATTTTAGCCCAGGAGGAGAACTCATCCGGGTGAACCCAGCGTGCCACGGCATGATGCTTCGGGCTGGGCCGCAGATACTGCCCCAAAGTCAGCCTGCGGCAATTGATGGCGATCAGATCCTCCAAAACCGCCTGGATCTCTTCCTCTGTTTCACCTAACCCTAACATCAAGCCGGTCTTGCTGCTCAAGCCCCAATCTGAGGCGCGTTTCAACAGCTCGAGTGAGCGTCCGTAATCTGCTTCCGGTCTCACCTGAGGATACAGATCAGGAACTGTTTCCAGATTGTGGTTCAATATATCCGGCGCGGCCTCGAAGACCAAGCGTTGTGCTTCAGCATTGCCGCCGAAATCGGGGATCAGCACCTCTACTTTGCACACCGGCGAAGTTTCACGGATGGCGCGAATGACGGCGGCGAATTGTTCGGCGCCACCTTTAGGCAAATCGTCGCGCGTTACAGAAGTTATGACGGCGTAAGAAAGATCCAATTGCCTGATTGAACCAGCCACGCGGCGGGGTTCGTCAGGATCGGGAGGAAGCGGTATGCCGCCCGGCACGGCGCAAAAGGCGCAGTTGCGGGTGCAGACGTCCCCCAGGATCATGAAAGTGGCCGTGCCCGCCGACCAACATTCGCCCAGGTTGGGGCAATGCGCCGACTGACACACGGTGTGCAAACCCTGCGTTTTCACCAGATCCTGAACTTCGCGATGGGATTCCCCGGTCGGCAATTTGATCTTCAGCCAGGGTGGTTTTCGGGTAATGTCCATAGTTGCATCAAACTATACCTCAATAACATACGAAAATTATCCTGTCCAATCAAGTCTCAGTGCGAAGAAAATTGTAAGCTAAGCCTCTTGACAAATCTTGCCGGATGTTGTATATTAATAAATTCTGGTAATGGTGTGATTAGCTCAGCTGGTTAGAGCGCCTGACTGTGGCTCAGGAGGTCGGGGGTTCAAGTCCCCTATCGCACCCAAGTGAGTATTTCCCCCTTTCCGCTGGATGCTGAACGATCCGGCGGTTTTTTGTCTCCAGACCAGTACACAAGCGGGGTATCAACAATTACGCACTATTTTACTTAAGTTTACACTTGAAAAATCCCGGATTCTTTCGTAATTTAAGGTGAAAACTTATGCGAAAAATTGCGCTAATCGTACCTGGATTTTTTCGCTGTCGGTTTTTCTGATCAACATTTGTGCCTTCGATGGCTATTCCGAGATGCAAATATCATAATGGATCCTGATGACGATTAAGCGAATTATACTGGCCTTACTGTACCTCCTCACCGGCGCGGTTACGCTCTTTCTGGTCGTCTATGGCGGTGGCTACTATTTCAAATCGCTGGTGGACCGTCCCCACGACAACCTGCACGATGCCTTGAAACCCGGCGGCTTGTGGGGGCATGGGTTAGGAATCATCGGCACCTTGCTGATGATCTTGATGCTCCTGTATTTGGCTCGAAAGTACCTGCGTTTCATGCACCGGTGGGGCGACATCGGCAAATGGTTGGATGTGCACATCTGGCTGGGCATCACCGGCCCAATTTTAGTCACACTGCACACTGCTTTCAAATTCGGCGGCATCGTATCCATCTCTTATTGGTCTATGATGGCGGTCGCCTTGAGTGGCGTATTCGGCCGATATCTTTACTTGCAGATCCCCCGTCGTCTGTCCGGAGAAGAGTTAACGCCTGAGGAACTTCAAGAAAGGGATCGCACCCTGAGTGAGCAGATTCTGCAATTACCCAATATTGCCCCGGCTCTTCTGTCCCGCTTACAAGCTTTAGCCCAATATCCCGATCCGACTACTGTGAGTCGCGCCACGGGCATTCATGCCTGGCTGGCGGATTCTTGGCGGCTTCGATTTCAATTAAAGACTTTGCGTCGTCTTCTGCGTCAAGAAAGTGAGCTAAACGAATATGTGATTACTACACTTTTAAATACCATCAAAGAACGGCGCCTGTTCAACCGCCGTAAGTCTTTTTTGCATGTGGCTCACCGCCTGCTCCATCATTGGCATCTGATCCACCGTCCCTTTGCGGTGGTTATGTTTGTGATCATGATTATTCACGTAGTAGTTATCACGGTGCTGGGTTATACCTGGATATTCTAAAAAGGGGATCATGATTTGTTGGAGACGATGGTCTACGCTGGGGCAGGAATTATCACCATTGGAATTCCGCTCCTGTATTGGTTCTGGCACAGTCGGAAGAATCGCAACGCCAAAGCGAAACTGGATCAAGCGGTCGCTCTGGGCCTGGACCAACCGGTTTCACTGCACCCGCGCATAGATCCGAATCTTTGCATCGGGTCCGGCGCGTGCGTGCAAGCCTGTCCGGAATCCGATGTACTCGGCTTGGTTGACAATCGCGGAGTCTTGATTCATGCCACGCAGTGCGTCGGTCATGGCTTGTGCCAGGCTGCTTGCCCGGTGCAAGCCATCACTCTGGTGTTCGGCACCCAGAAGCGCGGCGTGGATATTCCTCATCTCAAAGGCAATTTTGAGACCAACGTTCAGGGCATATATATTGCCGGTGAATTGGGAGGGATGGGACTCATCTCCAACGCCGTCAGACAAGGCACGGAAGCCGCCCACTTCATCGCGCAGAGTTTAGATCAACGATCGGGGAATGGAGTCCTTGATCTGGCCATCATCGGCGCTGGCCCTGCCGGCATTGCGGCCTCCTTGCAGGCCCAAATCGAAGGTCTAAAATTCATGACTTTCGAGCAGGAGGAGCTGGGCGGAGCCATCGTGACGTACCCGCGCCGCAAGATGGTCATGGCCTCGCCGCTGGAGCTGCCCGGCTATGGTAAAGTGAGACTGCGCGAAATTCCCAAGGAATCCCTGCTGGAGTTGTTTCAAGATGTTTTCACGAAAACCGGATTATCGGTGTCGGCCAAAAATAAAGTGGAGGACGTTTCCCGACATCAGGATCATTTCAAACTGACCGCTCGGCAAGGCGAGTACTATGCACGGCGGGTTCTGTTGGCGATTGGACGCCGCGGCAGCCCGCGTAAATTAGACGTCCCCGGCGAGTTGTCTCCAAAGGTAGCTTACCGGGTCATTGAACCCGAAAAGTTCGCAGGTTTGAAGATCCTGGTGGTCGGCGGAGGCGATAGCGCCGTCGAAGCGGCTCTCGCCTTGAGCGAACAACCGAAAACCACGGTGCATCTTTCCTACCGGCAAGAGAAGATATTTCGCATCAAGGAGGCCAACCGCCGCCGACTGGAAGCGTCTTTGTCCGCAGGGCGTATAACACCGATATTACCCTCGGAAGTTCTGCGCATCGAACCGGAGCGAGTTCTTCTCGCGCATCTCGGCAAGGAGATGGATTTGCCCATTGATTACATTTTCATCTTCGCCGGCGGCGAGCTACCGTCCCAGTTTCTACAGAAGATCGGCATTGAATTCACCCGCAAGTTCGGCGAAGCATAGTGTTGAAATTATGATAACCCGCCATCACATTTCATGTTTTACAAGGGTTTTATATTGCGGATTGATCGTCATTTTCACGACCTTGCCCGCTTTAGCGCAGATTTCTCCGGGCAAACTCAGCGCTGCGCATCAAGCCCTGGAAGGCATCGCTAATTGCACGCAATGCCACCAGATCAGAGCTGAGGTTTCCAAGGAAAAATGTCTAACATGTCATCAAGTTCTGGTGGCTCGCATCGCCCAAGGACGCGGCTATCATGCCTCGAAGGAAGTGGCTGACGGCTCCTGTTCATCCTGCCACCGCGAACACAACGGGCGGGAATACGACCTGATATACTGGCCTCAAGGGATCAAGGGCTTCAACCACGCCTCGACCGGTTATGCTCTGGAAGGCGCTCACCAGGGAAAGGAGTGCCGTTCCTGCCACAAGCCGGATCTAATCAGCGCAAGCGCTTTTGTGGGCGATAAAACCGTTCGCAGCGAGAAGACGTTTCTTGGTCTAAATCGAGATTGTCTCGCTTGCCATACCGACGAGCATCAGGAACAATTGACCGACCGTTGCTTGGACTGTCATACCGAAACCGCCTGGTCACCCGCGGCTAAGTACAATCATAATAACGCCAAATACAAATTGACCGGCAAACACAGCCCGGTCGAATGCCTCAAATGCCATCCTTGGATAAAGAGCAACACGAAATCCAAGGCCGGGCTGTTAGAAAAAAAACAGAGGCTTGGATCATTCGCAAAATATCAAGGACTGGCGTTTGCGGGCTGCGCGGATTGCCATAAAGACGTGCATGGGGGTCGGCTGGGCGCTGATTGCGGCAAGTGTCATACAACGGAAGGATTTAAAACCGGTGGGAGCGCTCTGGGATTCGACCACAGCCGCACCGCTTATCCGTTGCAGGGTAAACACCTGCAGGTGGAATGCAAGCGTTGTCATGTTAGCGGCGATATGACCCGATCCTTGGCTCATGGCCGGTGCTGCGATTGCCACCGCGAGGACCATGGGAGTGTCTTCGCGGCGCGCCCTGATAGTGGTAAATGTGAGGCTTGCCATACTGTGGAGGGATACAGTCCCAGCCGCTACACTTTAGAAGATCACCAACGTAGTCGTTATCCCTTAACAGGCAGCCATTTGGCGGTCCCATGCAACCGCTGCCACGTGCCGATCCAAGGCTCGCACGGTCAGCAGATTGCCAATTTTGACCTGCAATATCGCGACTGCGCCGATTGTCATAAAGATGTTCATCAAGGACAGGTCAATTTATGGACCGAACGAGGGGGTTGTGCTTTTTGTCACACAACGGAAACCTGGCATCGTATAACATTTGATCATTCAAAGGCGCAGTTTCAGCTAGAAGGCAAACACCGGGAGATCCTCTGCCTGAAATGCCATTACATTCAGTCGAGTGGGGAGGGGAAGCAGGTATGGATGAAGCCGCTGGCGCGTGAGTGTTCCGGCTGCCATAAAGACGTTCATCAGGGCCAATTCCTTCAAAAGGGCGAATCGGCAATTCTATGTGAAAAATGTCATCAAGCCGGCGGATGGACGGATCTAAAGTTCACTCACAACCGGGACAGTCGTTTCGTTCTGGACGGCGCCCATGAAAAAGTACCTTGCCGATCCTGCCACAAACCGGTCGCCATTCAAGGCCAATTGACGAATCGCTATCGGCCTCTGGATAGCCGTTGCGCGGATTGTCACCAACAAATCCCGAAAGCCGGCAACAAATAAGGACGTTATGATTTTCCGGCGCTCCGGAGGAGATCATGAACGGAATACTCGTAACCCTACAATGGGGTAAACTTGTGCGCGGGCATAACAGCTTGTTGGCCGCAGTGTTGCTCTTGTCAACAATGGCACTTAGCAGCCTCGCTCAGATCAATCAAAATCCCCACGGCGAGTTGAAGCTTGACTGCCAACTCTGCCACAGCACGAATCAATGGTCGAAGCTGCGCGCGGACTTGAAATTCGACCATACCAAAACGGATTTCCCGCTGGAGGGACGACACTCAGCGGTAACCTGCCGCGCTTGTCATCGTTCGTTGGAATTTTCTCAGACCAATGCCACTTGCACCGCTTGTCATCAGGACGTTCATGCGAATCAGTTCGGGGCTGCTTGCGATCGTTGTCACAACCCCGTTGGCTGGACGGATGAGATCCGCTTCCGGCAAAAGCATCAGGAGAGCCGCTTTCCATTGGTCGGAGCGCATGCGACCCTTGACTGCGATCGCTGCCATTCGCAAGGCCGTTACACCGATTTAACCCTGGATTGCTTTGGGTGTCATTTTGAGACATATTCAGCAACGCTCAACCCTGACCATCGCGGCGCCGGGTTTTCTCTGGATTGCGGGCAGTGTCACAGTCTGGCGATCTCATCCTGGGCGGGTAACCTGGGCGCTTTCCAACATACCGCCGATTTCCCGCTGGTAGGGGGGCACAACATAAGCGGCTGCAGCGTCTGTCACACACCGGGTACTACTTATAGCCAGACGAGTACGGATTGTTATTCCTGCCATCGCACGGATTATGAAACGGTTACTGATCCCAATCACTTATCGGGAAACTTCGGCACAAACTGCGCGATTTGCCACACCATTATGGGCTGGGCTCCAGCGGAGTTCGACCACAATTTAACCGATTTTCCCCTAACCGGTGCGCACCAGTCATTATCCTGCAACGATTGCCATGCGCAGGGTTACAGCATTACCTCGCCGGCCTGCGCCTCCTGCCATCAGGCTGATTTTGAATCCGCCGCCGAACCCATTCACACTGCGCCCTCTTTCAGTGCCATCTGCACCGAGTGCCATAATACGGCTGCGTGGTCGCCTTCAAGTTTCGATCATACAACCCAAACCAATTATCCACTGATCGGTTCACACCTGACCGCAACTTGTGCTGCCTGCCATCCTAATGGAGTATACGCTGGGACTTCAACGCTCTGTTATTCCTGCCATCAGCAGGATTTTATCAGTGTACAGGATCCCAACCATGTGGCGCAGAATTATCCCACCGAATGCGAAATGTGCCACAACACGGTCGGTTGGGATCAAGTGACGTTCGATCACAACCAGACCGCTTTCCCTTTGACTGGCGCGCATGTGAGTTTAAATTGTTTGGATTGCCACAGCCAGGGATATAGTGGGACTCCGACAGCTTGCAACGCCTGCCATCTGGATGATTTCACTCAGGCGACCAATCCAATACATAATCCTGAATCGTTTACCGATATCTGTACCGAGTGCCATACGACCGCCGCCTGGTCGCCCTCGACATTCAACCACAATACTCAAACCAGTTATCCCTTGACTGGATCGCATGTGACCGCAACCTGCGCCTCCTGTCACCCCAACGGCATTTACGCCGGGACTTCAACACTCTGCTATACTTGCCATCAGCAGGATTACACCAGCGTTCAGGAACCGAATCACGTGGCTCAAAATTATCCCACGCAGTGCGAAATGTGCCACAGTACGACGACCTGGGACGAAGTGACGTTCGATCATAACCAAACTGCTTTCCCGTTGACCGGCGCGCATGTGAGTTTGAACTGTCTCGATTGTCATAATCAGGGCTATAGCGGTACTCCCACCGCCTGCAACGCCTGCCATCAGGATGATTTCTCTCAGGCGACTAATCCCATCCATAATCCTGAATCGTTTACAAATATTTGCACCGAATGCCACACGACAGCCGCCTGGTCGCCCTCGATCTTCAATCACAATACCCAGACCAGTTATCCGTTGACCGGATCGCACCTGATCGCAACCTGCGCCTCCTGTCACCCCAACGGCGTCTACGCGGGCACTTCGACTCTCTGCTATTCCTGCCATCAGCAGGATTATGAGAATGTCTTGGATCCCAACCACGTAGTTCAGAACTACCCTACAGAGTGCGGGATTTGCCACAATACGACCAGTTGGGATCAGGTGACTTTCGATCACAACCAGACTGCGTTTCCGTTAACCGGAGCGCATGTGAGTTTGAACTGTCTCGATTGTCATAATCAGGG
>JAGVQJ010000126.1 GCA_020051775.1 Calditrichota bacterium
AGCGGGCGATTGTCCATCGCGGACGGCAACCGGAAACCGTATTCCACCAGCACCGACTTGCGAGCCTGATCGCCGTTGAACATCCCCCGAATTTGCGGCACGGTGGCATGGGATTCATCCACGATCATCAGGAAATCTTTAGGGAAGTAGTCAATCAGCGTCCAAGGGCGAGCGCCGGCTTCGCGACCGGCCAGGTGGCGGCTGTAGTTTTCGATGCCGGAACAGTACCCTACTTCGCGCAGCATCTCCAGGTCGAACTTGGTGCGCTGCTCGATGCGCTGGGCTTCCAACAATTTGCCCTCGTTCTTCAGGTTAAATACCCGGTCGTCCACTTCCAGGGAGATGGCCTTCAGCGCATTCTGTAGGCCCGGCTGCGTGGTCACAAAATGCTTGGCAGGGTAGAGCGCCAACTTGTCGCGGTCTTCAATTTGCTCCCCTGTGACCAGTTGAAAGCGCGAGATGCGCTCGAGCTTATCGCCCCAAAATTCCAACCGGACGGCCTCCTCCTCGTACGCCGGATGGATTTCCACAATGTCACCGCGCACCCGGAAAGTCCCGCGGGGAAAATCAATGTTGTTGCGCGTGTAGAACATATCCACCAGGCGAGTCAGCAAGTCCGCGCGCTTATAACTTTCGCCCTTTTCCAGGAAAAGCAGCAGGTTGCGGTAATCCTGCGGCGATCCCAGGTTGTAGATGCACGAAACCGAAGCCACGATGATGACGTCTTCCCGTTCCATCAGCGACGAGGTGGCGCGCAGGCGCAGGCGGTCAATCTCGTCGTTGACGGAAGTCTCCTTCTCGATGTAGGTGTCGGTGTTGGGGAGGTACGCTTCGGGCTGATAGTAATCGTAATAGCTGATGAAATATTCGACGGCGTTGTTCGGGAAAAACTGCTTGAATTCGCCATAGAGTTGCGCCGCCAGAGTCTTGTTGTGCGACATAACCAGCGTGGGCTTGTCCCACCTGGCGATGACGTTGGCCATGGTGAAGGTCTTGCCCGAACCGGTAACGCCCAAGAGCGTCTGGAACTTCTGGCCGGAGGCCAGCCCTTCCACGAGCTTGTCTATGGCTTGCCCCTGGTCGCCCTGAGGGGAATAATCGGAGACTAACTGAAATTTTGGCATGAAGCAGAATTCACCGCAGAGACACAGAGAACACAGAGAACTTATTTAATTGTCATTCTGGCGAGGGCTTTAGCCCGCGTCCAGAATCGGATTCGGACATGCCTATGGGACTAATCCAAGAATATACGTTAGTTATACTTCCAAGTCAAGTACAAAGTGCCGAGGAGCAGATGAGAAGGGGGAGGTGTGACGGAATGGCAGGGGGGACACAGTCCCTCTCTACGCATGATGCTTCGTGAGTTTGCGGTAAGCCGGTAGAGCGGCAGCTCGCTGCTGCAGGTTTCGGGGCGGCATGACTATTCCATGCCATTGGTTTGGCCGTCACGGAGTGGTCCGTGACGGCCCAGCAATGGTTTTTTTGTGCGGGCGAAAATTCGCGAATCAAGCGGGCGAAAAATTGCGGAGGCCGCGAGAAGCCGCGAGAAGTTGACACTTGGTATAAAACGGGTAGGGCAAGCGTCCCTGCTTGCCGATTCGGAGGGGCGCGCTTCGTCGCGCCCGAACGATGCTGGTGAGAAATATAGGACACGATCCGCCAGTTGGCGGATGTCCCTCCGAAAAATGAAAATTATGGCAAGAGGGAAAGAATTCGATTATTTATGAGATTATGGTTGACTTTTTCAGCAACCTTTTGTATATTGGGAGCATGTTATAAACCGGGAGATTAGTCATGAAGACCAGAATTGCCATCGTCTTTCTTGCTACTCTGATTGCGACAATCACCTGGGGGCAGGATAGTTTGAATGTGACTTGCATGGGGCAGCTTTTTATACACACGGGATGGGTACGCGACATCACTGTGGCGGACGATTATGCTTTCCTGATCTGCGAAGCTGGCCTGGTCATCACCAACGCCGCCGCTCCGTGGCAATTCGTAGGGTATTGTGCTATGCCCGATGAAGCCGGCGACGTGGCCGTCAGCGGCGCCTACGCCTACGTGGCCGATGAGGATGCCGGCCTGCGGGTGATCAACATCTCCAACCCGGCGGCCCCCGTAGAAACGGGCTTCTTCGATACTCCTGGATTTGCCTCGGAAGTAGCCGTCAGCGGCGCCTACGCCTACATGACAGATGGGTGGGCCGGCTTGCGGGTGATCAACGTCTCCAACCCGGCGGCCCCCGTACAAGTAGGCTTCTATAATACTCCCGACTATGCCTTGGGCGTGGCCCTTCAGGGCGCCTACGCCTACGTGACGGATGGAAATGCCGGCCTGCGGGTGATCAATATCTCCAACCCGGCAGCTCCCATAGAAGTGGGCTTCTGCAATACTTCCGGATGGGCCCAGAATGTGGCCGTCAGCGGCGAATACGCCTACGTGGCGGATGGGGAAGCCGGCCTGCGGGTGATCAACATCTCCAATCCGGCGGCCCCCGTAGAAGTGGGCTTCTACGATAGGGTAAGTTCTGCCCATGGCGTGGCTGTCAGCGGCGCCTACGCCTACGTAGCGAATGGATTTTCCGGTCTGCGGGTGATCAACGTCTCCAACCCGGCGGTCCCGATAGCCGTGAGCTCTTACAATACTCCCGGATATGCCTATAGTGTGGCCCATCAGGGGATCTACGCCTACGTGGCAGATAAGGATGCCGGCCTACGGGTGATCAACGTCTCCAACCCAACAGCACCCACTGAAGCGGGCTTCTATGAAACTGACGGCTATTCCGAGAGCGTAACCGTCAGTGGCGACTACGCCTACGTGGCGGATTATGATGCCGGTCTGCGGGTGATCAACATCTCCAACCCGGCGGCTCCCGTAGAGGTAGGCTTTTATAATACTCCCGGATTTGCCCAGGGTGTGGCCTTTCAGGGCTCCTACGCCTACGTAGCTGATTGGAATTTCGGCCTGCGGGTGATCAACGTCTCCAACCCGGCGACGCCCGTAGAAGTGGGCTTCTGCAATACTCCCACAGATGCCCATAGCGTGGCCCTTCAGGGCGCCTACGCCTACGTAGCGAATGGATTTTCCGGTCTGAGGGTGATCAACGTCTCCCATCCGGCGGCCCCCGTGGAAGCGGGTTTTTGCGATACTCCCGGACAGGCCCTTGGCGTGGTCGTCAGCGGCGCCTACGCCTACGTTGCGGATAACCAATCTGGCCTGCGGGTGATCAACGTCTCCAATCCGGCGGCACCCGTAGAAGTGGGCTTTTATAACACTCCCGGATATGCCTATAGCGTGGCCATCAGCGGCGCCTACGCCTACGTGGCGGATTATTCTGGGCTGGGGGTGATCAACGTCTCCAATCCGGCGGCGCCCGTAGAAGCGGGCTACTACTATACACCTTGGGGATTTGCTGTGGGCGTGGCCGTCAGTGGAGACTACGCCTACGTGGCAGATATGGACGCCGGCCTGCTGGTGATCAACGTCTCCAACCCGGCGGCGCCCGTAGAAGCGGGCTTCTACAATACTCAAGAATTAGCATTGAGCGTGGCCGTAAGTGGCGCCTACACCTACGTGACGGATAGATATTGTCTCGGCATCTACGACTGTTCCGCCGCCCTAGCCGCCAACCCATGGCCGCAGCCGGAAACTCATCCTTTATCCTTTAGCCTTTATCCTTCTTTTCCCAACCCCTTCAACCCCTCCACCACGCTGAGCTACGACTTACCGGCGGCGAGCGAGGTGAAACTGACGGTCTGCGACACTGCCGGGCGGCTGGTGGCGACGCTAGCTCAAGGGCGGCAGATGGCCGGGACGCATGCGGTCACTTTCGACGGTTCCGATCTGCCCAGCGGGATCTATTTCGCGAGGTTGCAGGCGGGGGAGGTTACACAGACGAGGAAGCTGGTATTGTTGAAATAAAGGTGAAAAGCTAAATGGAGAATGAAGAGGGCAGAATGAAGTAGGGAAAAAAACAGGTAGGGCAAGCGTCTCTGCTTGCTGATTATTTTATTCCCGCGCCATATGATAATTCAAGTTCTCACGCAAATGCAAAAAATTGCACTGGACTATTTATAAAATATTGATTATTTTTGAGAGAATAAATAACACAAGGTTGAGGCTTTGCTATGTGGTGGTCATTTTCCAATTTAGGGTGTTGGATCTGCTTGCCGATGCTGATTGCGGCAGAGGTTTGTACTGCACAGCAGATAAATCAACTTTGGGCGGTACGATTTGATGGACCTACCAGCGGTTATGACCGCCTCACCAAGATGACCTCGGATTACCGGGGAAATGTCTATGTAACCGGATACTCTGATGGTGGACTGGGTATCGGCCTGGAAATGGTTACTGTCAAATATGATTCCAATGGGATTCAGCAATGGGTTGCGGTTTACACTGGCCAGGGGACTTATCACGACTATGGCTCTGATCTTCAGGTTGATTCAAGCGGATCTGTCTATCTGGTAGGTTATAGCGAAGATACCACTTATCAAGCCGACATGTTCGTCATTAAGTATGATTCAGCAGGAATCCAACAATGGATAACGTATTATGACGGTCCCGTTCATGGGAACGATTGGGCCAAAAGTCTTAGACTGGATAGACAGGGTGATATCATTGTGACCGGGAGCAGCGAAAGCACAAATGATCACGATATTGTCACGATTAAATACAACTCGGCTGGACAACAGCTCTGGGTGGCGCGTTTCGATGGATTACTTCATTACATAGATAGCCCGTACGATTTGGAACTGGACAACGCCGGGAATGTTTTCGTAACGGGTTCGACCGCCAGTTCTTTTGAAAACCATGATTTTATCACCTTGAAATACAGCTCCAACGGAATAGAACAGTGGGCCATGATTTATGACGGTCCTGAACATGACGATGACGCCGCCTGGGCGTTGGTTATAGACTCTCAGGGATCTGCAGTTGTCACCGGAAACAGCGCCAGCGATTGGGATCAGAAGGATTTTTGCACCATTAAATATGACACGGAGGGCAATCTGGAGTGGATAGCACGTCACGCTGGAATCTACGGGCTAGGCGGATTCCCCTGGGCGATGGCGCGGGACCTTTCGGACAATATTATCGTAACCGGTAACCAAGTAGGGGAACCGAGTTGGCTTGGCGGAACGGATGATGATTTTTTAACCATCAAATATGACTCCTCTGGATCGCTACTCTGGATTGCGGCATATAACGGATGGGGGAATGGCGATGATAATGCAAAAGATATAGCCACAGATCAGCTTGGCAACGTATGTGTCACTGGATCCAGTGATGCAATATACATGGGTGAAAATATTGACTTTGTAACCATCAAGTATTCCGCTAATGGTGAAGTGGACTGGGTAACGCGTTATGATGGCCCAGCCTTTGGTGCGGATTATCCAGCTTCGATTACGACGTGGGGCTATAGGGACGTGTTTGTGGCCGGTAGCAGCCCCGGGGAGAACACCTATCTAGATTATACCTTGATCCGTTACCAAGAGCCATATATTCAAGGTGCAGAAAACCCGACTCAGGTTATTCCGCATAGCCTCTGCTTCCATTCCCCCTCCCCCAACCCCTTCAACCCCTCCACCACGCTGAGCTATGAGTTACCGACGGCGAGCGAGGTGAAGCTGACTGTCTGCGACACTGCCGGACGGCTGGTGGCGACGCTAGTTCAAGGGCGACAGTTGGCCGGGGGGCACAGCGTCACCTTCGACGGTTCCGAACTGCCCAGCGGGATCTACTTCGCGCGGCTGGAAGCGGGGGAGTTTATGCAGACGCAGAAGCTGGTGTTGCTGAAATAAGTTATGAGTTATGAGTTATGAGTTATGAGTTATGAAACAAAGGAGAAAACATGCGGGAAATGGAAAATTTGAAGCTAAGAATAAAGCAGTTTGCGTTAAGAATAATTAAACTGTATTGCGCCTTACCGAAAAAGACTGAGGCTCAAGTCATTGGCAAGCAGGTTTTACGATGCGGAACTTCTGTTGGGGCACAGTTTCGAGAAGGATTGAGGGCTAAGTCCAAAGCAGATCTCATCAGTAAAGTCGAAGGAAGTTTACAGGAATTGGAAGAGACGCAATACTGGCTGGAACTGATGATAGAATCCCAGATAATAGAACCTAATCTATTGAAACCATTATACCAGGAATCTGAGGAACTTATAGCCATTTTCGTCACAATCGTTAAGAACGTTAAGAAACAATCTCATAACTCATAACTCATCACTCATAACTCCAATCTCCCCAATTATCCCTTGCAAATCCATCAAGATTATATTATATTTACGATTTATCCTCCATCCTTTAGACTTCAAGGGAGCTGTCCACCATGATGCAGACCATGCGCAAGAACATGAAGGTCATCCTCTGGATCCTAGTTCTTGCCTTCATCGCCACCATTATCTTTTCCTGGGGTATGGGCGGGTTCAAAGGCTCAGGCCCCAAGCAGGGCATCGCCGCCGTAATCAACGGCCACGAGATCACCACCGAGCGTTTGGAAGATCTGTATCAGCAGCGTCTCCAGTCGCTGCAGGAAGAAAACAAAGAGACCGAACTGACGGAAGACCAGATTAAACAAGCCCGTTCCCAGGTGTGGGACGATCTGGTGCGCGACCTGCTGATCGAGCAGGAAGTCCGCAAGCAGGGGATCGTGGCTACTGACCAGGAGATCGCCTTCCTGATTCAGAACGCTCCGCCGGACTTCATCCGCAATAACGAGTACTTCCAGACGGATGGCCAGTTCGATATGAAGAAGTACGAGGCGTTCCTGCGCAATCCACAGGCGGCCCGCGATCTGATGATGATCGAAGATAACTACCGCAAGACTCTACCCAACCAGAAATTCCTGAATGAGCTGCTGTCCATGGCGGCTGTTTCGGAGCAGGAAACCTGGCAGGCTTTCACCGAGGAGAATTTGAAGGGAAAAGCCCGTTACGTCATGTTCATCGTGGATACCATTAAGATTGACACCAATACGGTCAGCCGCAAGCAGATGGAGGATTACTACTACGCTCACAAGGAAGAATATCAAGTCCCGGAAAGACGGCGAGCGCTCTATGTGACCTTCAAGGAATTACCGTCCGGTTCGGATTCGCTTAATATATTGCATCATGCTGAAGAACTGAAACAACGCCTTGATCAGGGCGAGGATTTCGCCACCTTGGCTAAAGACTTTTCCGAAGACGTTTCCGCCAAGAACGGCGGCGACATGGGCTTCTTCGGACGCGGGCAGATGGTCACGGAATTTGAGCAGGCTGCCTTCAGCGCTCCGCTGAACCAAGTTGTCGGGCCGTTTTTAAGCCAGTTCGGTTACCATATCATCAAGGTCACGGAACGAAAGACCGAGAATGGCGAAGAGCAGGTTCGCGCCGGACACATCCTGCTCAAGATTCAACCCTCGCCCGACACCCGGGAAGTCGTGCGCAGCGCCGCGGACGGCTTCGCCGAAGACGCGCAGGAATCCGACTTCGCCGCGACCGCCCGCACCTATGAGGTTAAGGTGGACACGACTCAGTGGTTCGAGAAGACCACCTTCATCCCCGGCCTGGGACGCATGCCCGGCGCCGTGAACCTGCTGTTCAGCAGGCCGGCCGGACAGGTCACCGGCGTTTATAACATCCGCGATGGATTGGTGGTGTTTAAGTCCATCGAGATAAAAACGGCGCACATCATGCCGTTGAACGAAGTCCTCACCGGCGTGCGCTATGTGATCATGGAGAAGATGAAAAAGGATAAAGCCCGCGAGCGTGGCGAACAGTTCCGCCGCAGTGTGACCGATCCTTCACAATTATCTCAACAGGCCTCAATTGTGGGATTGCCGCTTCTGGAAACGACAACGGAGTTCAAGCTGAATGATTATCTGCCTAACATTGGCCGAGACCCAATCTTCACCGCCGCGGCGCTGGCATTGAACGTGGGTGAATTATCCCAACCGGTGGATGGAGCGAGGGGCTGCTATGTCATTGAATTGACCGCCAAAATATATCCCGATTCGACGCAATACGCCACGGATCGAGACAACCTGAAAGCCCGCCTACTCCAGGCCAAGCAGAACGAGATTTACAACGACTGGCTGGAAGGCGCCAAGAAGAAGGCCAAGATAGAAGACTACCGGTGGTTGTATTATCGGGATTATTGAGAGTCGTTAGTCGTTAGTCATTAGTCGTTAGTAACAAAGGCGCTCGAAAGGGCGCCTTTTGTGTCCCTGGTCAAGGGGGGGGTAGGGGCGTTTAATTAAACGCCCCTACATAACGCCGATTATTTGAGAAGCACCATCTTCCCCACCGCCGTATTCTGTCCGGCGGCGAGGCGGTAGAAGTAGACACCGGAGGGGAGGTTGGAGCCGTCGAAGGTGACGCAGTGCTGACCGGCGCTCTGCATTCCCTCCACTAACATCGCTACCAGCCGCCCGGCGGTGTCATAGACCTTTAGACTGACGTGGCTGAGGGCTGAAAGCTGATAGCTGATGACTGTCAGTGGGTTGAAGGGATTGGGGGAAACCGCTAAGTCCCGATCCGAAGGGATAGAGGCGTTCATTGACCGCTCGCCGGGGAAAGATTCGCCCTGACACAACCAATCGCTGAACTCCGAATCCTGAATACCGAATCCAAGCTTCGTGAACGTGAAAGAGGAGGAATCCCACTTGGCGGTGTTATAAGTCCCGACATAAGCTTTGTAGGTGTACTCACCCGCTGGGGCGTTGCCGGGTACGTTTTGGAATCGCAGGCGGGAGAGGACGGCGGCGGTGTCCAGCGGGACGGCCAGAGGTCCTAAAACAGGGCCGTAGCTCTGGCCGTTCGGCAAGCGGACGGTGATCCAAGCATCAGGACGGCAAAAGACCGTGCCGCAGTTGGTTAAGCTGATATTGAATTGGAAGCTGCCGCCTGTGGCCGGGATGGTGATGGGGGGATTAACCGGCTGGAGAGAGACCCAAGCCTGCTGCAGGCCGGACATGTGGATGATTAGTAAATCATAATTGTTGCAAACACCAGCCAGTGTAAAACTACCATCGAAATACTGACACATGCCATAAGCAAAAGCAGAAACCTGCCAAGTTGGATCTGTCCACCAGAGTTGATTGCCTGAAGAATCCACCTTATAAATACTGAACCAATTACCGGTAAGCAGAAAACCGCCATCTGGTGTTGGCAATAATTTATGACATGCATCATCAAACTGTTCACCATAATTATTTTGCCACAGCATATTTCCCAACGAATCCGTTCTCACCAGATACATTTGCAACGCTAATCCTGAAGTAAGAATATAGCCTCCTGCGACAAATCCGTTATCATCAGTTTGTTGGATTGTATGGAATATATTCGCATCCTCACCGCCATACATCTGGCTCCATAATTGACATCCATTTGAATCTGTTTTTAAAAGCCACCCTTGCCAATGATTGGCGGATGGCATGTATTGTCCTGCCAAAATATACCCACCATCAGGAGTCTGCTGAACGTCATAGCACCAATCATCCCCCGAACCGCCAAAGATGCGCTGCCATTGCATGTTTCCCTCTGCGTCGGTTTTCACTAAATACATATCGTGGGGATCGTTCGCGTAACCACCTAAAATAAAACCACCATCAGTCGTCTGTTCAACGGATCTGCAACCATCAGAACCAGCCCAACCATACGTGCGTTGCCAAAGTAGATTACCTATTGAATCGGTCTTTACTAAATACATGTCATATCCTCCGGAACCAAAAGATGTAGTCCAGCCTGCTAAGGCATATCCA